>NZ_MSHA01000034.1:0-214353 GCF_001940965.1 Bacteroides sp. Phil13
ATAATATCAATACATCATTTTTAAAGTTATACATTATTGTTTTCCATATCGCAAACAAACAACAATTTTCCCAAACGAGATTTAAAGATTGTATCAAATACTATCAATTATATCTCAAAGTGTTATAGACTGTAAACAACAAATTAGATAACACCCTATTATACAATACATTACCAAGCACTATGATTTTACAACACCAAATTACAAGCTAATTCCGGCTTACTTAGTCAGTATTCGCAAGTCCATATTCCTATGACGAGCCATCAGTTGTGCCACATAAAGTGAACGGGGGAAAACATTCTTCTCATTCTGTCCTTCCCAAACACCATCCGGACGATCGATAAAAACTCCCGGATATTTTTCACCCTTCATACCAAAGTTATAATTATGTCCTGATGTCCAAGGACTCTGTACAGCAGCACGTTTCACACGACAGTTCCAAAGCACCTGAGTTACTCCAGCCCAGCCATGTCCACTTCCCATTTTACCACGATCCTGCACATTGATTTCTCCATCGGTAATCACATTATCATAAAGAGTACCAACTGCCCAGCGATGGTGAGGACCTATATCTGCATAAGTTTGCGAAGCCGTACAATTATAAAATACATTAGGACCACATACACGTGCACCCGTCACATAATCATGACGCCCCTCTGTACTCTGACAGTTCATGAACAGATTTTGCTGTCCCCAATTATTAAAAGAATATCGCAGTCCACCGGTTATCAGAGATTTTGTTTCCAGGCAACGGCAATCCGTCACAGTTACATTCTTCGCATTGCGTTCACAACTTACCGCTGAATACCCGAAATAGCGACAAGTCAGATTACGCGCCCAGCAGTTTTCCACTTTATCGAATTGAACGCCAATCCAACCATGCTCGTTATCCTCATAATGTTCAAATTCAGATTCCAAACACATATTAGTCACCCCGACTTCACTGATACGACCGTCAAATGTATACTTAAATACTTCACCGCCGCCATATTTCTCTTCCATTTGCATTACTACCGGATTATCAATATAAATACGGTTACCTTCTACTTTTACAATTTCACGTTCGAAAGAAAGATTATATTCCCGTGCAGTCCATTGGCGGGTTCCCTGGCGTTCAACGATCTGATCCATCTTAATATCATGTATCCAATTCTCTGTTCCCGGACGATAAACAATGATACGATCACCTACTTTAAAATTTGTAGCAGAAGAAACCTGAAAAGAGTGTGTTCCCACTGGTACAAAAGCATCCGTAATCTTCACCCTTGTTCCGGATACTTCCTCCATTCTACCATTACCAGATACTTCTATCAATGAAAAACGCTGCTTACCGATAGCCAATAAACGGGTTTCATTCACATTATCTCCTTCTCCGGTCAAAATAACCCCACCTGTATTTATATGAATGGTTCCATGAACATGATATACTCCCCGTTTCAGCAAAACCGTTCCACGGTGTCCGTTTTTATCCGGTTTCATACGAGACACTTCATCTATTGCATCCTGAATTCTTTGACGACTATCCCCTTTTTCCACAGGATATACAGTTTTTGTTACCGGATAATCAGGAATTGATTTATCACCATGATGATAACCAACCCGGCTAAAATCCGGTATCGTATTTCCTTGTTTATCGGGATAATAAGTTAACTCCCCTTTCGGAGTAATTTTCACATAGCTGGATTGCCAGCCCGGAGGTAATTTGGTCTGGGCAGATACACTTACACAAAGTGTTATCGCCAATATCCCCCCCACAAGTTTCTTTACACGATTCATTCTATTCTCAATTATTAGTTTGTATATAAATTCAGTTCAACCTTCTCACCCACCACAGTCGGTATTTGCAGATATTCTCCATAAAGAATGTCTGCTTTTCCATTTTCCCGGATAACTTGCACAGGGCGTCCTTTCCATGGGTTCTCTATTTTACAGACACGTCCTTTCTCACTAACCAGGGTTACTCCCTGAATTCGTCCTTCTTTCAAAGTAGAAGTAACCAAAAACGCACCATAAGCTCTCAGATTTTCAAAAGATGCATCCTTCTTACGATTCCAATTTGGGAAAACACGAATAATACCTTCATAACTTTGTAGCAGCATCTCATTAATAGTCAGGGGAACAGCTGCTAAAGTTTCAATACCTCCCCCACCTTGCACAATCCAGGAATTGGGATATACATCCATCTCAATCCGCTTCTTCAAATAAGATAGAATCTTATCCGAGGGATACCCCACACGTACAGCTCCGGGATAGCAGGTTTCAATTCCATTATTAGATGTATTTCCCCAATCATTCGGATCACGTTGTTTATCCGCCCAATGTGCCACATCTTCCAGCAAAATAGCATTGAAAGCCACATCTGTCATGGGTCCCACAACACCGGCAGGGAGAATCAAACCATGAATAGATACCCTATTCAGCCCCGATGGAGGTACTTCTTTATCTTGAGGTCCTTTCTCCATATTCTTCAAACTTTGACGCCCGTCTTCTGTAATACCCAATGGGTATTCACTCAGTTTCTCCAAAATATCCTGCCAACGGGATTGCCGTATCTTATCAATGGAAAGGAAATCACTCATATCCATCACACCCTGAAACAGCATACGAACCAAACCCAACGAAAGAGTTGAATTAAAATCACCTAACCGATTACGCCAGACACCTCCATTGCGTTTATTAGGCATCACCTCGTTGAAATGATCCATACGAATGACATAACGTCCATTCTCTAGAGAGAGATAATCTTCCCAAAAATCCGCACAGGCCAGAAGATACGGATATACTTTACGGGCATACGCCTCATCATACGTACTGTAATATCGCATCAACATATTTCCAACACTAAACACCGCATTGATTTTCTGTCCCAGAAACTTATAACCACCATCAATTGTATTTTCACGGGTCGAATACTTTTCCTGCATTTCTTCAGGAGTTAACGGCCACATAGCTGTACATAAACCTTTAGGACCGATACCCACCGGATAATAGATACCTTTGCAATTCAGCAATTCCTGCGCATGCTTCCGTCCAGCTTCCATATAATCTAATAGAGGTTGATCAAAATTATCCGTCAGACTAATATGATTGGAAGAAAATGACGCCCAGTAAGGTGCCTGATAATTATAATTCAGATGATAATCACCTCCCCATGCCGCTTCGTCACGCGTAACAAATGGTCCCCAGATACCAGGTGCAAACTTACCCTCACGGGAAGAACAAGCAAACAAATATTGCGACTGATAGTAATACTTTTCAAAATAACTATCACCTATATTAATATGAGACTGTTTCCAAAAATGATTCCACCAAGAATGATGTTCTTTCCGTAATTGCTCAACACCCGCTTCCGTTACTTTCTCTGCTTCTGTAATAGCTTTGTCTTTCCAATCCGGTGTATCATGATTCGTATAAACAGATATAACCAATTGTACTTTCTTACCAGGAATCAAGGAGAATTCATCAGAATTTGAGTTTAAAGCCAATGCCACATGAGTAGGCCAACGCAACAATTCCGTATTTTCAAATGAACGACTTACCCACATTACTTTATCTTTGCCTCCCGCAGTAGTCGAAGTATTACCTTCCGCAGCCCATAGACGCAAATGGGCAGTAACGGCTTTGTCCGATTGCAATTCAATGATAATCTTATTATCCGTTGCAGCAACCCATGCAGACAAATCCAACTGACAATGAGGAGTTGTGAATTTAGTTCTGATTTCAGCAGATCCGGGCAATTGTTCCGCATAGTAAGTAGCTCCTTGCAGTTCTTTTATCTCAATATCCAGTCCGCCCGGAAGCGCAATTCCTCCCGGATAAACAGGATAAGCCCTCCAAAAATCATTTTTACCAATATAAAAACAGAGTTTATCAGGAGTACCTCCCATTGTGATACCGATATCTCCATTACCGGCTAAAGGAGCATCCGGAGTTTTGGTAGTGGGAACATGCTGTGGGGATGAAGTAAAGACAGCTTTATAGTTATCAATGGCAAACTGAGCTTTCACCCCAATAGTGCTCAGCAATGCTACGCCCAAAATAAAAGCCTTGTGTGTATTCATAGTCCTATAATCATTTATCTAAAACAAAAATAGACGTATCTTACCAACAAGGCTTGCAATATTATTTCAATCGTTTGGAGAAATGGCTCAAAATGCGTTTTTTAACGCATTAACCCACTATAGAAGTTGTTTTCCCTTTCTCTTTTCCTTCGGGAAGAGAAAGACGCACCTTTTTATGATTCAACTCAAGTTCTGCAACATTTCTCTGTTGAGTCGGATCGGCATAGTTTATTACGTACCGACCGGATTCATTTTTCCGTATCATATAGATTCCGGGAGTTTGAATATTCAATATCAAATCCGTACTTACAGTCAATTGTACCGGCTGATAAGCGGCCACCCAACAAGTAGTATTTCCTTCACTATAGACAGCCTGAACAGTAGCATCATTACGGAGTATCCGTATATCAGATAAATTAAAAGCAGCCACATTTTCCTTGTCCATTTCGGGCAATATCAAATATTGATATGTGCCTTGCTTAGGTGCAACACCATGCGTCAAATAGATGGCAGTCACCTCTCCATGTGTTTCTTCCGGGTGATACATTTGCATCACATCATACCATGATCCCGTACGTTTTGCTGTTTCAGCTACAACTTCATGATTATTGCCCCATACAATATATCCTGTATGATCATGAAAATAGCGCTGTTCCTTTCCCTTAGCAGATTGCTTTGTATTCACAACATTCCATCGTGCATTTTCCCAAGAAAGCAGTTCCCCATTTTTATGGCATTGCTCTATAGAAGTGGTAACAACAAGATTACTATCTGCTTGTATGCCAGCTCCCAAACAAAGAATAAAGTCATCCGTACAAACCCATGCCTTATGAGCCTTCACTCCGGAACGATCTAATTCCATAACAGTCATTCCTTGTTTTCCATCCGAAACAGCTCCTACAAAAGTTCCTTTATTACGAGGCTGATAACTTTTAATCAGAGGCATAGGCGCATTATCTTCAAAAGCTGTTACTCCCGGCAATTTCCGCCAGTCCCAAAGAGGAAAAATATCCAGATACTCCTTACCATCTTTATAAATATAAGTAGCTCCATCTGCCATATAATACCCTTTCATATTATCGCCATTCATCATTTCCGTACCGATAATACGGTCAGAAGCCATTTTTATAGACGCCATCCAGGAAGGACAGCGATGAATTGTATAATCCGACTGCCAGAAATGCTTATGTCCTGTAAGCACATTCACCGCAGGCGCAGGATAATTATCACGAAGCAAAGCTATTGCCACAGCCACGCACTCATCTGATTCACCTCCACCTAACTCCGAGGCTGCAAATGCAAGACTCAGTGCTTTATGTACGGGAGCATGATGAAACAGTTGACGTCCCAAAGCATTCACATCCATCATTCCTTTCCAGATTACCCAACGATAGCCCTTATCAATCAGTGTACTCAGAATACTCAACTGTTTATCATCAAATGCTAACGACGTCCCTGAAAATAACCCAGAGAAGAAACTCATTCCGGATACGAACGAAAGCCCATAATTACCAAACTGCTGCTGAGCACCATGCTGGTGAAAGCACCAATCGTCTTTTATACCTTCTGCTCCACCCGTGACTATTTCAGATGCAATGGTATCACGCGCCATCTTTACCAACTCATAATCATTCTGTAATAATGCACGCATCATCACATTTCCGGCAAGCCATACCTTATTCTGTCCGGTCATCCCAAACTTAGCATTCTCCATTACAGTTATAGCGTTCTGTTTCTCCACAGGGGTCAATTGCTTCTCAAACAAGATAAAAACCGTACCCAGTGTTTTAGGAATACCTATTTGATTATACCACCAGTTCAAACATACAGGTTTAGCAGTAAACCAATAATTCAAAGCTTTATGAATAACCGCTTCCACCTCCGAAGAACGATAGTAGGAAGTCTGATCAGAGTTATAGAGCTTTACCAGCTCCAGAATACGTTCCGCATGAATTTTAGGTTCCCAGCCAGAACGCTTTTTGTCATCGTAATTAATATCCGGCCATGTTCCGGCTTCCGTGAAAGAAGACAGATAAGTTTCTATTTTCTTTAAATCAAAAGGATATCGCTGATGTAACTCTACCACAACCTGATCCGAAATCTCTGTTTCCGGTTGAATAGACGAAAGGATGGACAATAAGCCAAACGGATCTTTACCGGAAGGAACCAACATTCGGGCATAATTTTGCTTGATACACACCAACTCATCCACACCACTTGCCTGTACAGTAACAGATACAAGTAATAGACTAATTATAACCAGTTTACGCAAAACTTTCATTCCTGTTTATTTTTTCAATTGTTCTGTTTCCATTATAACAGCCGCCCACAATATACCGGCAACAGCCTCTTTGGCATTCAATATTTTGGGAACAGTAACATATTCTATAAAATTCTTTTTAATCACAACTCCATCACATGCTCCTATCACATCCAGTAAGCCTCTGTCATTCACTTGTATAAAAGGAAAGAGACTTTGATATCCCCTATATGCAACCGGAGTATATTCCTTTGCTTTTAAGAGCCCTAACTCTACACCACGCTGAATAGAGTATACAAACATAGCAGTTCCGGATGGATCTACAAAATTTAAAGGATTATCTCCTTTATCCACAACCATAAACCAACCACCGGTCTTCTTATCCTGCACTTCTTTCAGCCCTTTACACATTTTCAGATAAATATCAAGGACCTGCTGATAATTCGGATGTGTTTTGGGTAGTAAAGCCAGTAATTCAGGTACCACCAAAGTGTACCACCCCATACCTTCACTCCATACCTCCGGTGACAGTCCAGTAGTTTTATCCGCCCACACAGCCTTTTCAGGCTCTGTAGTCCATGCATGAAGGATAAGTCCATCCGAGCGTTGCAAATGACGGGCAGCAGTAATAATATTCCTACATGCCACATCATAGCAATAATCAGCTTCTCCTACATATTGTGCACAACGTATAAGGAACATCTGCATCATAAAAACACCATCTATCCACATATTAGGACTCCGGTTTCCATGCCAAAACTGTCCATCGGAACTGGGATACTGATCCACAGCTTTCAATATTTGCAAGGCAGCTTTCTTGTATTTCTCATCACCCGTACGCCCGTATAATGTACAAAAGGCCGAACCTGTCATAAAATTATCGAGATTCGTTAATCCGCCTCCTTTGTAATTACCCGCTTCATCGACGAAATGATCCATATATTTCTTTATATACTCCAGATACCTGCTATCACCTGTTAATTGTCCCAAACGGTCCATAGCCTCAAACATGTATCCCTGCACATATGTATAATCTTTCCAGTAAGCCATCCGATAATCCGGATATCTCGTCATCAGTGTTTCCGACAAAGGTATAGCTAAATATTTCGGAGTAACTCCGGGTGTATATCCCAGTTTAGCTTCCGGCACTCCCTGAGAAGTAGTTCGCCGATAGCGGGTAGTAGTCTCCTGAGTAACCAGCATAGTAACCTCTCCTTCCACTACCGTACCGGCTGTATGTTGAGTAACTACCCGGTTTTGAGCCATAGAAGAATGACTTGTACCGACTACACATACGATACAAACTCCTACTATTATTTTCCGTGTTATTATCATAGTCATTATTGATTAAATCCAAATCAACGGGTTACGTACAGGCAGATTACGCACCACTTCGTCGGTTACAGGAAAATGTTCTAACTTCTCCCACGTTGACTGCCAATTTTTATTATGAGTCTGTAGCGCACCGAATATCAGGAAAGGATGCGCTACCGGCCATTCATCCCAATACATTACATCTTTCGTATAAATCCAGCTTTCTTTATCAACGACATAGGGATAGATAAAATTAATACCCTTCTCCATATTCTTACCCCCCTCTGCCGTATAAGTCCATAAATTATCATTCTTATCCGAAAGCGTCTGGCATATTGTTGCCATGGCATCCAGATTAAATAAAGAATAACCATAAGGTTTCGTACGTGCTGCCTCCAACGGAAAACTACCGTCTTCCGCCATCTGCTTAGGTAAAAGTACTTCTTTATAACGCCGCTTACAAAAATCCATCATATCCTTATCACCGGCATAACGGGCAAATACAGCAGCCTGCATCACCCAGCAAGTTCCATGATTGTTCTTAGCATTCATCTCGTCTATGCCATACTGATGTGTGAACATCCATTTCAAATAATCAGCAAACCACTGTTTAGTAGACTTTATATCATCCTTAGACAATACTCCAAGCTTTTCTAACTGCCATAACGATTGGGCTACTTCCATAAGATGTACCGTATCAATGATGCCAATACCACGTCCTGTAGCAATTCCCTTAATAGCTTGCGCATACTGCAAGTTAGGATTCATTTTCGTAGACTCATTCACAAACCAGGCACGCACATGCGTCAGTATCGCATCCACATATTCTTTATCCTGAGTCAATAAATAAGCAGAAGTCAGATTACCTACGATTGAACTAAAACGTATCATAGCATGACGATGAGCTACAAAATTATCCGGATTGGTCTCGCCATCCCGACGCACATAAGGTCCGTCAGGATTCAAAGTATCCGGCCACCAATAATCACCCTCCGAATAAAAATCATGTATATCCCCTGCACTGCGTTCCGCTATAAAGGCGGTAACCGTTACCGGTTCCTCCTTTATATTCATAGCGGCACGTTCCAGTATACCCTGCTTTAAAACGCACTTCACAAAATCTTTACCGTCTTTATCCGATGTACACGAAATAGCCAGAAAAGAACAGATCCCTAAAAATAACATACCTACCTTTTTCATAATCTTACTGCACCGTTATAAATGATGTTTGGACTTTATCAGCTTTTACAGCTACACAGGAAGTACCGCCTTGCGTACGAACCCGGATTTGTGCCCGCCCGTTACGTGCCTGTACTTTGCGGGAACCGGTTGCCGTGCCCTGATTCTGTATCAGTTCTCCGTCACCGGCAATATCGAAAGAAACAAAAACCCTGGAATCAAGACACCTGATACCATTACTATCTACCAGCTGGGCTTCAACTTCAACAATTCCGTCTTCTTTAGAAGTAGAAGTTACCCGGAATGCATGTTCTTTCCCCCACTTCTCGGTCTGATATTCAAAGCTCAATTCATCAGCAAGAACTTCTTTTCCAGCAGCCACTGCACGCAATGTATTCTGCCCCTTAGCAAGCTTCACATTCCAGCGCAAACCCGCTGCGGGAAAATCCTGACTATTACGCTTGCGTATCCCCTGGCTTTGTCCGTTCACAAACAGTTCCACCGATGGACAGTTAGAGTAAACCAAAACCTCTTTTTCTTCATCGGCATCTCCCCATCTCACAGGCCAACCATGCCCATAGATATGTACCATAGGCTTTTCTGTCCAATAGGATTGGAATACGTAATAGCTTTCCTTTTTCGTAAAGTCACGTTCCACCACTCCTTTCTGATTCATATATGGTACCGGATTATCCGGACGCACCGGTGTGGAAAAGTCCTTAAACGGCCAATAAGCAGCACCGGTCAACCAAGGCATATTCTCCTGTTCCTTCAAATGCCAATCTATCAGCTTAACGATATAACTTTCCGACCAGTCTCCTTTCTTCAACACCAGAGCCGAACCGTTCAGAGCCGCATCGCCATCACTTTCACCTTCTTTTCGTATAGGAGCAGTAGCCTCCGCATGACGTCCGGCATGGCTATCCCCCCCCACTCTACATGCAGAAAATGTTTTACCTTCTCCATTTCTTCTTTGGACATCTGCTGATAATCTGTATAAACCCCACGATACCAACCGGCCCAGATAGAAGGAGAATATACATCTACAATATCGCTACAGAATGCACAACGGCGAATTGCTGTCTTACGTTCGGCATCAAGATGATGTGTCAGTGTATTCAACTCACTCATCAGGCTCCGTATCTCACGTTGTTCAAATTCAGGAAAGTCATTCGGCCAGTCATTCTCATTACCCAATCCCCAGATTATCACTGAAGGGTGATTATAATGCTGGGTTATCATATTCGTCAACATACGTTTCGCTTGTCCGCGATAAGTTTCATTCCCCACACCACCACGGCACCAGGGAATTTCTTCCCAAACCAGAATGCCCAGTTCATCACAAAGATTCAAAATGATTTCAGATTGCTGATAATGCCCCAGACGGATGAAATTCACACCCATCTCTTTCATCATTTTCATTTCCTGTATCATCTGTTCCTCAGTCATGGCAGCAGCTACTCCTGCATGATCCTCGTGCCGGTGTGTTCCCCTCAACAAGAGACGCTTTCCATTCAGCATGAAAGGGCCCTTATCTATAAACTCAAAAGAACGGAAACCGAAACGTTCACTCGTTGTTATTTTCTGTCCATTGGCTGTTACAGTAACCTCGCAAGTATATAATACCGGATGATCTACATCCCAAAGTTGTGGTTTATCAATCTGAATATCCAGCATATCCAAATCCCCCAACGGAGTTATTTTATCCAACGTACGGGCAGATACCACTTCACCTTTAGCATTCTTCACAGTAACTTCCACCAGTGCTTCACGCACATCCGCAGGATTATAGAATGTACCGGATACCTTTAACATTCCCTTTTTCAATTTAGCGTCCAATGCCGGTTCTATCCGGAGAGAAGTCACGGAGACTTCCGGAAGATACACCAGATTCAGATAACGGTAAATGCCGCCATACAAATTGAAGTCCGATAAATCCGAAGGTATCATTTCAGCATCCCGGGTATTATCACAACGAATACTTAATGGAATTTCACCTCCAAAACGTTCAGCCTCTTTGCTTGCCAGAAAAGCTCGCACGGCATCTGTTATATCTACATTCCAACTATCATATCCACCAACATGACTACCCACTTTGGTCATATAAACATATACATCCGTCTTCTGTCCCGCTCCTTCGAATTCCAATACCACCCGTCCGTCAGGATATGGATTATCCAGCTTCAGGCGTGTTTTATACCATCCCGGTCCCTGATAGTAATTCAAATCCGGATCAACAGCATCCTCCGCATTAAAGCAGTGGGGCAACGTCACTTTTGTCCATATAGGTTGCTCTTCCGGCTGGCCTTTCTTTATAGGGCGTACCAGTTCCCAGATATTGCCCACATCCTGACGGAGAAACTCCCAGTTATCCGTTAACCGGATCTTATTGCCCATCACAGGTACCTTCGCAAAGGTACCTGCAACAAAGCAACTCATCACTAACAATGCAATTATACGTCTCATACCTATTGATTCTCCACGTTTACAGAATAGCCGTACCTTCTTTCTCTAATTTAGCTTTCTTAAGCAAAGCTTCCAGGAAGTAATAGTCTGCATAAACCAAAGGCACATCTCTCTCAAAGTTGTGCGCACCTGTGCTGTGCAGCAGTAAGAATCCACGGTCACCATCTAATTGCGCACGATAGTTCTTGCTTAAGCTCTCAACAATCGTATCCGCCCATTTCTTGTATAATGCTGCTTTCTCCGGATTATACATGGACAATTCGTACATGGCACAAGCCATCACTGCGGCAGCAGAAGCATCTTTCGGTTCGTTCGGAATACCCGGAGCATCAAAGTCCCAATATGTAACCATATCTTCCGGCATGGTAGGATTGGTAAAGATGTAATTGGCTATGTGCTCAGCTTGCGACAAGAATTCCGGAAGTTTCGTTTCGCGATAACACATGGTATAGCCATACAAGCCCCATGCCTGGCCTCTTGACCAGGCAGATTCGTGATTGTATCCCTGGTGCGTATGCTTATGAAGCACGTCTCCGGTGATTGTATCATAATCGATTACATGATAAGAGCTATAATTATCGCGGAAATGATTTTTTATTGTAGTGCGTGCATGTGTATTTGCAATGTTATAATACACAGAGTCACCGGTTTCCTTAAATGCCCAGTACAGCAATTCAAGGTTCATCATATTATCGATAATAACCGGACATTGCCACTTGTCACGGCTGTGATCCCAGGAACGGATACAACCAATTGTTGGCTTATAGCGGGTAATCAATGTAGCAGCAGATTCCAACAGGATATTTTTGTAGTTTGCATCATTGGTCAGGCGATAACCGTTACCAAAGCTACAGTACATTTTGAATCCCATGTCATGCGTTCCGCCATTCGTTTTCTGGTCTTCTATGTTAGCGGTAAATGCCTGTGCCTGTTTCTTCCAAAAATCATCTTGTGTATACTCATACATATACCACAATTCACCGGGAAAGAAACCACTGGTCCAGTCTCTTGATGCTACCAAACGTAAGGTACCGTTATCTTCTATCGTGCGGGGAGAAACCGGCTTCCTTTTCAGCTGTTCCTCCGGCATACTTGCTTTTGCAGAATCTATTTGTGTAAATGCATACTTCAACTGCTGTCCGGCAAAATCAAAACTGTCTTTTACGACATCCGTTTCTTTTGTCGCTTGGCTGCATGCTCCACATACGACCAATAACGATACTAATCCTGTTTTAAATTTCATAATAGTTATTCTTACTAATGTTGATATTGATTTAAAGATTAAATTCTCCATAAAAAGATTGCGCTAAGATAGGCGATTTATCTTAGCGCAACTTTCAATATTGTCTTATTCATTTGAGATTCTATTCCAAACGATATGTAAAACATAAGCTATTTGGGAGTTTCTCCCTTATCATTATGCCTTTGTACCCACTCTGAAGGTGAATAGCCATAAAATGACTTGAAGCAGTTGGTGAAATAAGCATGGCTATTGAAGCCTGTGTAGACCGATATTTCAGAAACCGTATAACTGGATTCCAACAAGAGTTTGGCAGCTATTTCCAAACGTTTATTACGTATCAACTCTGTTGGAGAAAGCTCCGTTACCGCTTTCAGTTTCCGATACAAGTTGGCACGACTCAACCCTAACTCCTGACTTAACAAGTCTACCCCAAGCTCCGGATTAGAAATATTCTTTTCTATAATCTCAAAGAAACTCTGCGTGAACCGATCATCCCCCGAAACAATCTCGATACCCATCGCTTCCGGAGAGAACTTCTTTCCATATAGTTTCTTCAGTTTCTCACGGGATTCCAGCAAACTGTTGATACGGCAAATCAGCACATCCATACTGAAAGGTTTCACAATATAGTCATCGGCGCCCACCGAAAAGCCTTCCTTGATATGAACCACCATGGACTTGGCCGTCATCAGTACAACCGGAATATGCCCAAGCTGTAAATCCTGCTTCACACGTGAGCACAGTTCCAGTCCGTCCATCTGCGGCATCATGATATCACTCAGTATCAAATCCGGATATTTCTCCAGACTCAGTTCCAGTGCATCCTTACCATTGTTTACATCCAGCACATAGAAATAAGGATCCAGACATTCTTTGACGTAAGCTCTTACTTCATCATTATCTTCCGCCAGAAGTACAGTCCACTTCTTCTCTATCTCAAAATGCATTTCCTTGGCTGACGGAATAACGTCCTCCACTACCTGCTCTTCATCATCCTCCACCAATTGCTCCTTGCCGTAGACAGAATTGCTGATCGGAATATAAACCTTGAAGATCGTACCCGTAGGCTGATTATGGGATACGGAAATAGTGCCTTTATGCAGAAGTACGATAGAGCGTGTCAGACTCAAACCGATACCCGTACCCACATTCTCTTTATTGTCATCTTCACCCTGATAAAAAGGTGCAAATATATTCTTCATATCTTCCTCCGTAATACCCTTCCCGGAATCGGTAACCGAGAGACAGGCAAACCGGGTATCGGCAGGCATCTTATTCAATTCCGCCTGCTGTTCTGACGGAAGTTCGGCAAAGGTACACCGGGACAATGAGAACACAACTTTACCATTATTCGGAGTAAACTTCATCGCATTGGACAAGAGATTAAAGACCACCTTTTCCACGATAGACTTATCAAACCATGCCGACATTCTCTCCTCACTCTTCTCAAAAGTAAATTCTATGGATTTCTTTGCTGCAAGATGGTTGAAGGCATAGTAAATCTCTTGCAGGAACAGATTCATATCCGTTTTGGCAATATGCAATTTCAATTTACCCTCCTGGTTCTTGCGCAGATCCATCAACTGATTCACGAGCAGCAATAGGCGTTGAGCATTACTGAATATCAGGCTCAGCTTATTCTTCACACTGGAAGAAAATTCCGGCATAGACACCAGATCCTGTAAAGGTGCAATAATCAATGTAAGCGGAGTGCGGAGTTCATGGGAGAAATTGGTAAACATACGTATCTTCGCCTGATGGAACTCTTCCAGTTGCAGTTTCTCCTTCTGTTTGAATTGCAATTCACGCTCCAGCTTTTGCTTCTTCGATATATAATACATGATGAGTGTCATTATAAAGACAAAAGCAATGGCATAAAACAGGTAAGCATACCAGGTTTTCCACAAGGGTGGATGCACAATGATGCGTATCTTACGTGTCTGTTGACTCCAGACTCCATCATTATTAGAAGCCTTCACTTCAAAGACATAGGTTCCCGGACTTAAGTTCGTATAGTAGGCTTCCCGACGATTATCTATATAATTCCAGTCTTTATCGTAGCCTTTCAGGAAAGTGGCATACTGATTCTGCCGGGCAAAGACAAAGTTCAGTGCGCAGTAACCGATAGAGATATTATTCTGATTATAACTCAGCTCTATTTCTTCCATACCGTCCAGCACGGTGTCCAATATTCTCGTTTCGTCTTCCGGTTCAATCACTTGGTTATTCACTACCAATTTCGTGAATACCAATGGCGGTACAAAAGAATTTAATTGCAACTCCTGCGGATTAAAGGTCACAAAGCCATTGTTACCGCTAAAACAAATTTCTCCATTGGGCAGTAACAAACCACTATGGGGAGTAAACTCATAGACTCCGATTCCATTCAAAGAATTGTAATTGGTAAACTCCTCTGTTTTCAGATTGTATTTCGAAATACCATTGTTCGCGCTGATCCATAGGTTATTGTCGTTATCCTCCACAATGGAGCAGATATCATTCTCAATCAATCCCTGTTCCTTTGTTACGGTCTTTACAATTCCTTTCTCTTCATCGTACAAAGCGATACCACCGCCGAACGTACCAATCCAGATACGACCGGAAGTATCACGCACAATACCCGTCACATAATTACTAAGCAACCGATGAGGCTCTTTCTCATCCGTATCATAGTAAACCACCTCTTCCCTATTTACATCGTACTTTATCAGGCCGTCATTACGGCTGCCAATCAACATTACCCCATCACGCAGTTTCAGTATGCATCGCGAACTGGCAAACAGGCAACTGTCTTTTCCGCCATTTACAGGAAAGTGTTTCTGAAGTTCCTTTTTATCCGACAAACGCATCACTCCCATACGCGAATCGGAAGTTATAATCCACAGACTATTATCCTTATCACGAAGCATGGAGTAAATGGACATCTCCCCCGGCAGCTGATAATAGAACGTATATTTCTTAGTGCGGGTATTGAATTGATAGATAGATCCCTTATTCGTTCCGCACCAAAGTATATCATCTTCCAACAGAAGCCCTTTTATAATATTCTGACTGTACTGCAACTTTGAAGCCTTATCTATCGGATAATACGCATACTGCCTGTTTTCCAGATTATAATCGAGCAGCCCTCTGCCCTCCGTTGCCATATATAAAGAACCTCCGGGAGTAGAAACCATACAACCGTATATCCCAAACAATGCATCAAACACCGTAGCAGGATCATGGAAATCAAAGCGGTTGTTAAAGCGGCTGGAGAAGCTCACTCCGCCAGCATACGTCCCCACCCATACCGTCTGGCTCCTGTCTACAAACAACGAATAAATGGAAAAGTGACTCAGATTCCCCTTTTCAAGGGAAGCATCTGTATGTTTCCAGAAAGAATTAGTAGAAAGATCGATGGTATATAGCCCGTCGAATGTACCGATAAGCAACATTCCGCGCAACTCTGATATGGCTCTGACGCTATTGCTCGTTAGAATACTGTTACCCTTATGATAGGTCACCATTTCCTCTTTCTCAAAGTTTATGCGATACAATCCGCTCAGTCCGCTTCCTACCCATAACGTTCCGTTTGAATCTTCATAGATAGTAGAGATACTATTGCCAAGCAGATGAAGTCCCGGCGTCCGGGTAGTCAGCTGCCGTTGCACTTTCATGTTCATATCGCAGACAAACAGGCCTTTCGTAGAAGTACCTATCAGAATCTGATGCTGCTTCGTTTCGTAGACTACAGAGATGAATTCATCTTTGATCTTCCCGTTCAGGTCTATACGCTGAAATACATCCATTGCAGGCACATACAGGTACAGCCCCTTAGTAGTTCCTATCCAAAGGCGATTACGGGAGTCTACCGTCAGGCAGCGTACTTCACTTTTGGCAAAAGCACCGTATCGTTCGTCAACAAACGGTTTGATACGGTTGGTTTTCAGGTCGAGTTTATTCAATCCGCGTGCCGTACCAATCCACAAATTGCGGTCGTTATCTTCGGCTAAACTCCAGATATGATTATCACTCAAGGTCAGAGAGTCTTTCGGATCATGTTTATAGATCACGAACTCACTGCCATCATAACGATTCAATCCATTGCGCGTACCAAACCAGATGAAACCTTTGGTATCCTGGAATATTTTAAGCACAGATATCTGAGACAAACCATCTTTCAGATTCAGGTTTGAGAAATAGAAGTTCTCATTATTCTGCGCAGTTACTTCCAGGGTTACTAACAAGGTTATCAGCAAAAGAATATGTTTTCTCATAGGTCAAAAAAATGTGATAGGCTTATTTCGTCAACAACTCCGTAGCGCACCATAACAATGGAGCATGAGCGTGCAGGTCACCGGTGATTTGTTTGCGGTTCATGTAATGGTTCTTGTCATTCTTGATATTGGTTCCCTCGCATACGTTTGTTACCTCGTCTTCATCATTGATATATGAAACCAATGCCAACCATCCTTTTGTTGCGGCAGGAGCATAGGTTTTCTTATCGAGCCAACCGTGTTTCACACCCACCAGCATGGCATAGGTGAACATTGCCGTGCCGGAAGTCTCTTTATACGAAGCGGGTTCATCGATCAACTGGTGCCACATTCCATCGGGGTCCTGATTTTCGAGTAAGGTAGCCATCATCTTTTTATAGGCTTCCATAATAACCGGGCGGTTCGGATTATCCTTCGGAAGTACGGAAAGCAAACGGGACATTCCGGCAGCCATCCAACCATTGCCACGTGCCCAGAAGAAAGGGGCTGTAGGAGCGTGATAGAAAAGACCATTCGGTCGTTGTATCCTCTCCAGGTACATCGCCATTTCAGCAGCGGCGCGGTCTATATACTTCCGATCACCCGTAGCCAGATAAGCTTGCGACTGTATGGTGGTTATCATAAACATGTCGTCAATCCATACACGCGTTTGCCAGGAATAGCCCTGCTCGGCATACGCTTTCTCCTCCGGCTTGGCATCGGCAGGAACTTCCCATTGGGTATCGGCATATTTCATTCCGAGATCGAAGTATTTCCGATCGCCTAACTTCTGCATATAGATTTCAAGGGGAACAGCGCCTACCACGTTATAGTCTACGTGCACCATGCGGGGAAGCATATTCTTTTCTGTAGTAAACAAGGGTTCAAAGCGTTCCTTCAGCCGCAGTTGCATATCTTTATTCTTCACGGCTTTACTGAACCATAAGGCGCCCAACCAAGTGCAGGCATCAGGATAAGTCACATAATTAGGAGCTTTTTCCGCCCGCGGATTTCCAAAGCGGGTATGAGGGGTGACCAGGAACTTATTGACTATACGCGTACCTATCACTTTCGGATCGGCATCTTTCATACGTTTCTTCAAATCGGCATCCTGAGCGTTCATTGTTCCACACCAGCCTGAAAAGGCGGCAAATAGGATAAGTAAGATCTTGTGCGTCTTCATTCCATAGTATTGTTAGCAGATTAATAACTATGGCAAAATTAGGGAATTTGGGTCTGAAGGGTTTGAAAGATCGTTCCAAATGCTTGAACTATTAGCTCAAAATAGCGTATATATGCCTCTTAGATAGGATAGTTCAGCGATAGAATTAGAGATTGACAGACAGATTCACCACAATCATCAAATTCTCGCTTTATTGAGATCAAATACTCACCGTAGCGAGAGTTTTTTCTCATCGTATTGAGTATTCTTTCTCATCGCATTGAGCAAATATTCTCAAAGGGGTGAGAAAGAATAAGAAACTTACTGCCTACGCTGACTATACCCTGCATAAATCATCAGCGCAAAAGCGCAGGCATACGTAATGAACACGGCAGTCAGCCCCGGCGGCGTATCACCTCCGCCATACGAATGAAGGCCGGACAGGTAGTAGTTCACACCGAAGTAAGTCATCAGTACCGAAGCAAGACCCAGTACGGACATGACACTGAATGCATAATCCGAACGGAGAACGGGAAGAAAGCGTGCATGCAGGATAAAAGCATAAACCACCATCGTAATCAATGCCCAAGTCTCTTTAGGATCCCAGCCCCAATAACGCCCCCACGACTCATTTGCCCAAACAGCACCGAGAAAGATACCTGCCGTCAGCAGATAAAGCCCTATGTGCAGGGACATTTCATTGATGATGCGGAGTTCACGGATATGGGGCTGCAACAAGGCTACTTTCGACGGATTGCCGGCACTCATGAATGCAAGAGTAAGCAGTCCGAGCAGAAAACTGATACCGAAGAAGCCATAACTTGCCGTAATTACAGCCACATGTATCATCAGCCAATAAGACTTCAACACCGGAACCAGAGGAGTGATTTCGGGGTCCATGAAGTTCAGGTTGGCAACAAACAGGATGATACCTGCAAAGAAAGCTGCCAAAGCCAACGTCATGGAGGAACGCTTGATAAACAAAAGTCCCGCCAACGCTGTAGCCCAGGCAACATATATCATGGATTCATAAGCATTGGCCCAAGGGGCACGCCCGGATATGTACCAACGAATACCGATGCCGGAAGTATGCAACAAGAAGATCAGCACAACCAGCGTCACCAAGGGAATGATAATGGTTTTCAGCAGACAGCGTCCAGGTTTCAGCAACTGCCCGACAGCGAATATCAACAGCAACAGCCCGACAGCCATATACCCCATAGCCGACCAGAAGAACAACCGTGCCTTATTATAAAACAATTCCCACGACACTTGCTTCTCCGTCAGCAGAGGTGTGTCGCTCTGCTTCTGTTGATACACGTTCATCATGGAAAGCACCTCTCCCGCACTCTCCCATGTACCGGTGCGCAAGGCATCAAAGGCTTCTCCCAGATACCACGGCATGATTTTCGATACGAACAGAGAGTCTTTCCCGGAATACACGCTTAAATCATCTCCCGGAGAATACCATTTACCACTTGTATCTCCCGGCAACGGGAACAGTGCAAACATCTTTCCTTGTTGCAGGGAATACAGGATATTAATCTTTTCGTCCAGTTTCAACAGGTCCTTTTCAAGCCGCGAACGTTCGGCTGCCGGACGGGAATATGCCTTGTCTACGGCATCGGAAATCAGATAGCTGCCATCTTCACTGAATACATCAAAGAAACGGATATATTTACCTTCGGGCAGAGAATAAGCTTGCGGCAATTCTTTATTAGTCTGGCGGATAAAAGGAATATTTCCCCAGTAAGACGGATTAATAAGAAAACCGATAATGACCTGTTCGGAACTAAGTCCTTCAAAAGTATCGCTACGGTAGATCTTGCGCAAGAGTTTGTCCGTATAAGTATCTACAGGTTCAATACGGCCTGTAGGACATTGTATCTGCATTCGTCCCCATTGTTCAGCCTGTTCCGCAGGGATGGTGTTCTTCAGCAGATGTTCCGTTTCAGCCTTTTGCGCAAAGGAAAGGGTGGGAAGAAAAGCCAGTAGCAAAAGAGGAGTCACCTGTTTCAATTGTTTTGCCAGTTGGCGGAAACGGGACTTTTTATCTGCCAAGGTCAGTAACATACCGGCAAGCAGCAACAGATATCCGGCATACGTAATACCCGTTCCTGCCGTATCATTGTTGACGGTCAGGATGGTACCCTGCTCATCAGCATCATAGGAGGACTGGTAGAGCCAGTATCCCTGCTCGTAAATCACCTTATTCATGTAGATGTGTTCGCTCCGTTCTCCCTCTTCCGTATGAATGGTAAGGAAACTCTCGAAAGAAGAAGGGCTGTGAGAACCGGGATAACGAACTAACTTAAAGTCATCCAGGCGGATGGAAAAAGGTAACGGGCGTTGATCTTCCGTTGTACGCATATGGGACACGGTTTCTCCTTCCCTGATATGCACAATGCCTTCAAAACCGAACATATTAGTCACCAATGCTCCCAGTAGGATTACAATGAAGGAGATATGCAACAGTAAGACTCCATATTTGCGCTGGCTCCACAAACGGGTTTGCCAGGCAGTAGCGCAGAAATTGAGAATCAAAAGAAATTGCAGAAGATAGAAAAGCGGATTGTTATAGATTATTTCCCTTGCCATCGCCGTCCCTTGCGCCTTCTCGACAAAAGTTGCGGCAGCCAGCAGAATCACATAATGCACCAGCAATATCAATGTTATCTTCCACGAAGTGAACATCGCTTTCAGGGAGGAGCTTACTTTTTTCATGTGTGTATCATTCAATTGAAACATTCAACATAGCCAACAATTCTGCAAGTGCCGGTGGCGTCAGTTGCTGGGCAGCATCAGAAAGAGCTTTCTGCGGACAGCAATGCGACTCGATAAACAGACCGTCGGCGTGCAAAGATATGGCTTTCTTGCAAATAGCCGCCAATAATTCACGTTTTCCTCCGATATGGCTCGGATCACAGTAGAAAGGCAATTCAGGAAAATGAGTATGAAAACGTTCCGCCAACTCCCAAAGGGGGGCATTGCGGTAAGGAGAACTATCTACCGTGCAGAAGCCACGATGAATGATGCGGATGTCTTTCAGTCCGGCCTGTTGAAGGCGTTCTACCGCACCAATCCATAAGTCTACGTCGGGACATACAGGATTCTTCACCCATACCGGCATATCGCACCCGCGCAGGGATTCTGCCAGTTCGTGCATCATAAAAGGGTTGACCGTAGTACGTGCACCAATCCAGATCATATCCAGACCGGCTTTCCGTACAGCTTCCACGTGGCAGGGAAGTGCCACCTCAGTCATAACCCGAAGTCCCAGTTTCTGTTGTATCTCTCGCATCCAGTCCAGTCCTTCTTCGCCAACTCCCTCAAATGTTCCACAGCGCGAACGGGGCTTCCACAAGCCGGCACGTAAAGTGCCAACGCCTATCTCTTTCAGTCCTCTTGCTGTTTCCAACATCTGTGTACGACTTTCCGCACTACACGGACCGGCCACTAAACTTATAGTTTTCATATTTCCATTCTCCATATCAATTCATAAAAAAACCGGCGCAATCTCTCCTGTCAAGAGTTCAGGCGCCGGTTTATTCAATCACATATTAATCTTCGATAATCACACGGAAGCCTACATTATATACTTTCTGCCAAGGCAAATACGATCTGCGGTAATATGTGGTGGACGCTTTTGGATGATCATTCCATGATCCGCCTCTAACCACTTTCTCCGTACCCATTCCTTGCGTCTTTTCATTGTAAGGATAAGGCAGATAATCAGAGGATGTCCATTCGGCAACATTACCCTGCATATCATAGAGTCCCCACGCGTTAGCCTGGTATCCGCCGCCTTTCACCATCAGCATATTGCCGTCATCCACACCATTCTCCTTGGGTTGATAAGTGTAGTACTTATACCAAGGGTCAGTCTCCCGCATCGGCATCGGATTCACTCCTCTTACCGCCATCTGATTCAGATGCTTGTCGGCCAGATTCTCAAACTTACCAAAGTCTGTGTTTAAAGAACCATACCAAAACTCACCGTCGCTACCTGCACGGCAAGCCCACTCCCACTGAACCTCGGTAGGCAGAGTGACGGTCTTACCTGTCTTTTCACTCAGTTTCTTGCAGAATGCCATTGCCTCTTCCCAGCTCACACGGATGGCAGGCTGTTCAGGGTTATTGGCAGGATATCCTTGGTGTACATGATCTTTCCACAACTGACGAATGAAACGGCTGTCATGTTCCGGAAAGATTGTACGAAACTGTTCATTGCTGACTTCAATCTCACCCATCCAGAATCCTTTCTTCACAACCTGCTTATGAGCAGGAGAATAATCGGAATGGCCTCTATTGCTACCCATCACAAATGAACCGGCAGGAATGCGGACAAAATTCATCTTTACTCCCGGAGCCAATTCAATGCTCATCTTCGTTTCTCCTTCTTTAGCAAGCATAGCCTGGGCAGCAGTTTTATCAAACGGCCAGCCTTTGACTTTTACATCCTTGTCTTTATACTCCTTCTTTTCCGGTTTCACTGGAGCCGGTTTCTCTTGTCCTTCCAGGTATTTGGCATACGAACGGATCTCTGACTGCCAGTCTACACCGGAGCGGGCATATTTCTCCGTCAATTCCGTACGGCGACTGATTTGCTCTACTCCCTTAAATTCATTGGCCTTGAACTTGCCATGATAAGGAGCATTGAAATCAATCCAGTTGTACAGAGCCTGCCATTCCTTGTCGGTCAGTTCCACTCCATGATGTCCCGTCTTCAATATTTTGATCAACGGACTCACGGAAGCATGATACTCATACGGATCGAGCACTTCAATCTCCGCTTCGGGACCTTGACGATATACATAAGGATGCAGATTCAGGTAACTGACTCCAAAACCAGAGAACTTATCTATCTTTCCACCTGTAAAGTCAGCCAGTTTATTAGAACCATCGTGGCAGGCAATACAAGCACGATCCAGCACCGGCTGTACTTCCAGATCAAAAGTGAAAGAACGTACGCCACCTTCCGGCTTCGTAATCTCGTGAGGTGCCATAGCCGAAGCTTTCACACGTTTCGGTATAGGCAATTGGTTCTGGTCTTCATGACATCCTACACAAGAAACAGTTTCTCCCGGCATACCGGTCAACCAACTACGCATCCACTGAATGGCACGTCCTTCCGAATCCAACGGCTGCAATGAAATGGGCGTATTGGCAGGAATCTTAAATATCGCAGAACCGTCTTCTTCTACAGGAACGGTACCCAGCAAGCGCTTGATATCCCAACCACTCTGAATACCCTGCGCCCAATGGTCGGACGGAGTTTTGTTATAAGCATATTCATAAGCAAGCACACGGAATGCTTTTACTGTACCACGAGGCACACCTTCCAGACCTTCACCTTCGTATATATCCTGAATGAATACGGTAGCCTCCTTACTGGCCAGATTAATCTTTTCAGGAATCACCGGAGGTACCGGACGTTGCACTACAGGAGTCGGACAAATAAGGCCTTCACCTTCAAATTCGGCAATCAGCGTGAGGTTATCGTATATGTCGATCAGATAGACTCCCCACAGGGCGCTTTCATTCAGCTTAGCAGTAACCAGGAAATATTTATCCGTCAATGGATAAGGCTTGATGAACTGAGGCCAAACGCCATCCACCAATCGGTCTTTTACAATCGGTTCTATCTTACGGTCGCGGAAAGGCAATTCCTGCAACATACCTTTCTCTGACTTACGGCTCTTTGAAGGATCAAACAACATCAAACGGCCGGAACGTGTCACACCATGGTGACCGGAAATCACACCGATAAACTGTGACGAACTACCGGGCAGCGGTTTGGCATCGAACGTACTGTTCGGGAAGTAAGAACCACTACCATACAAAGACTTCTGTTCCGTTCCGTCCGGATTCATGTGCATTACGAAGCGGGAAAAATAGTGGGTCAAATCCGTATATTCCCAACGTGTGTACATGATACGGCCATTATTCATAACCGTTGGTGCCCAGTTGGCATCCTGGTCAAAGGTCAGACGACGCAAAGAACCATCTTTCGGATCATACAAGCACATATTACCTACTTCGTCATTACCATTCACGCAAGGTACACCGTTATAACCGATATTGGATACAGCGATAAGCTTACCGGAAGGCAAATAAGTAGCATCAAAGAATTCCAAATCCTTTTCCGGAGTCTCTATGAGTTTCTTCAAACCGGTACCATCCAATTTCACTTCAAATACTTGCCAGCGGCGGTCGGTATCTACCATAGAGAACATCAAACGGTCAGCATCCCAATGTAATTTCAAATCAGGCACAGAGGAACCGTTGGTAGGTTTAAAGATAGTACGGGTCTTAACATCTCCACGCAAGTTGGATAACTCCGCAATCTCAGCATTAAATCCACCGCGTGAAGCGGAAGTCTGGTTGGACCAGTTGTTATTCTGAGTACCCAGGGCACGCGGATTCACCTGACGGGCAGAAGTACCTATCTTATAACGGCCGACAATGATCTTATCCATATCCAGCGCTGTATTTGCCAGCAGGATATCACGCTTCAATTGCAAAGCTTTGTTGGCAGCTTCCAAGGCAGAAGCCTCATTTTTATAAATACCGGAGAAACCTTTTCCGGTCAGTAACTTCAGTTCGGCAAGCTTGGCCTGGTTCGTATTCTTATCATAACCGGCATCTTTTACCATGTCATTATAAGCCTCTTCAATGGCACGCATATTCAACCAACACAGAGATTCCTGCAACTGATATACTTTCATAGCCTCCTGTGCCAGATTCAAATAGCCGATAACCTGATCGTCCAAGGTTGGTTTAGAAACAATCTGTGCAACCTGGGCAGTGAAATAAGATTTATCATTCAACAGATTAATAACTTCCGTTGCTATATGTTTTTCGATACCGGCATCATAGGTCGTAACCAACGCTTTCATATCGCTTCCACCGAATGGCAGAAACAAAGTAGCCTCAGTCGGATATTTGGCAACGAGATCCGAAGCAGCTCCGGCACCGGTAATCCCTTGGAGACGGAAAATCACCGTACCCGCAGAAGAGCGGTTCTCCAATCCGATCTCCGCCTCAAAGCGGGTATATTTCTTATCCAGAGGAACCACGATTTGCGCATTGGCATTTGCCATGATCGTGCGTTTGTAGGTTTTGCCTTTCATGACTACATCCTGTCCCTTGGCATTCTCATTAAAACGCAGATTGCCGCTACCTGTTTTCTTGAAAGTACTTCTCAAGTCGTTCAGCCAAACCGAAGAGCCATCTGTCGCTACTAATTTAGCATTTGCCCATACAGCCTGATCATCTCCTGTACCATCTACAGTACCCCAGGTATAAAGCACCATTTCATCCAGTCCGGTTATATCCGCCGAGAAAGGCACTGCCGCCTCTTTTGCCTTAATTACCTTCGATGCAACCGGCAAACAGGTCTTTTGCATTTCCGCATGGGCCTGATTCTTAGCCGCAGCAATGCTTTCCGCCCACGTAGCAGGCGCTTTCACCTTCGCACTCGCCCTTCGCTGTGCCATAGTGGGAAGCGACAGGGCAATGCATACAGACATTACTAATAATTTCTTATTCATAATACTTTGTTCTAAAGTTAATCTCCTATTTTAAGTTCGGTAAGCGGAAATTGTCTATATAGCAGGCAGCGGATATCTTACCGACATTCTTCTTATCATGCAAGCTCCACACCACTTTACCGTTTTTATCTATCTCTATCAATTGTGGTTCATCCACCGTGGCATCTTTCGTATGTCCATACCAGTTACAAATCAATAGATTCCCATTCTTCAATTGCAGGATCTGCCCTACAAACAATAAAGCAACTCCTTCAATATCCAGTGCATTTACCCGTTTCAACTCTTCGCCTGTCTTGCGGTCGATCACGATGTAACAATGATTGTCTCCACAAGGCAACAGCAGATTTCCATCAGGAAGTTCAAGAGACGAGAATGCCTTACCCTCAATCTGGTGTTCAGCGATGATCTTCCCTTTACGGCTTACTTCCAACACTTTCTGTTTTGCCATTACCGGTATCAGATAATTGCTGTTCCGGAGCTGGAATATCTGTCTGAACTGACTGTGGGGTCTTTCCACTTCCAAATTCAATGTTACTTTATTTACTTCTTTACCTTTCTTATCCAATTCTATGAATTGGGCAGGAACACCACATATTCCCAATAACACGCCACCGTTCTGCAACAAGGTAGCTGATTGTAATTCCGTCTTGTCCGGTGTTTTATAATCCCAGACCACCTGATGATCCCATGTCACAAGTTTTGCTCCCCGCTTATACGAATACAAGATTTCTCCCTTCTGGGTCAAAGCAACCGCATTACATTCTTCCCCTTTCTCCAAAGCATGCTGCCATTCCACTTTCCCCGTCTGTTTATCCAGCAGCAGGATATTCGGATTTCCGGAACCGGCAACCAAGAGTTTATCTTGTGCTGCCGCCCGAAATCCCATGGAAAGAATGATCCAAATAATTATATAAACCCTCATCATTCTTTTTGTAATCAGTGTTACTTATTCTTCAGTGCATTGAACAGTTCGAATGCCTGTTCCGGTTTCAGGTTTTCGTGTACCACTGCATAAACGGCCTGTATCATAGCGGCAGGAGCTTCCGACTGGAACACGTTACGTCCCATATCCACACCGGAAGCACCCTCGCTGATTGCCTTATAGCACAACTCCAACGCTTCCAGTTCAGGAAGTTTCTTTCCACCTGCAATCACCACAGGAACAGGACATGCTGCCACTACCTTTTCAAAGCCATCACAATAATAGGTCTTCACGATATTCGCTCCATTCTCGGCAGCGATACGGGAAGCTAAACCGAAATAACGGGCATCACGTGCCATATCTTTACCAACAGCCGTCACTCCCATCACCGGTATTCCGTAACGGGTACCTTTATCTACTGCCTTGTACAAGTTGGCAACCGTTTTTGCTTCGTGGGCCGCATCTCCGATAGACAGCATAACTGCCATAGCCGATACATTCATACGTATTGCATCTTCAATGTCAATCAATACGTTGTCATTCAGTTCTGTAAGAATAGAAGTGCCGGCATCCGAACGAAGACAAATAGGTTTATTGGTACTGGGCGGTATCACCGTACGAAGAATGCCGCGTGTACACATCAGGCAGTCCGCATATTCTATCAACGGAACAATGTTCAAATCGATACGCTCCAAACCGGATGTCGGTCCCATAATAAAACCATGGTCAAATGCCAGCATCACGGTTTTGCCTGTCTTCGGATTGAAAATACGCGATAAACGATCCTTCATACCCCACGGAAGATGTTCCGCTCCTTTTACATGAAAACTATTATTAGTAGCAGCTACCCCCAAACCGAAATTGCAGCCTTCTCTTAAATCATCTAAATCAGCCATTTCTTATCTTTTCATTAGTTATTTATCATAAAGCTTTTGCGAACGCATCAAACATGCACGACCAGGATGAAGCCCCGGAATCTGCGTACCCGATAGAGCGTTCGCCGTAATTACGGGCACGTCCGAAGTTTGCCTTCATTTCTTTGGTAGCTTCAGCACCTTTCACAGCCGCTTTAGCACCCGCTGTCAGGATAATCTTCACATCAGCAGAATCACAAGCCTGAATGGCTTCCACCGCCGGTATCAGGGCATCCATCATTGTTTTATCTCCCAGTTTTGCTTTTGTTTGTTTTCTCACACCTTCCAGTCCACCTGCAAACATAGCTTTTACGCCTGCCACGTCCAGTTCGGTACCTTCTGCATGGTCGCTCATTCCCAGGAAAAATCCCCCCAGTAATGTACTGGTCGAACCGCTGATCTCAAGCATCAGGTTAAAACTCATGTCATTCAGCATCGACTTAAATTCAGTGCCCTTATCAGCCGTAGCAACAAGGGCCGACATGGATTGAACGATAGCTGTTCCATGATCGCCATCTCCCAATACCGCATCCAGTTTTGAGAATTCGTCGGAGCGCTCCGTAATGCACACCAGCGCATTACGGAGCATCTTCTTGAAATCATCTATAGTCAGTTTATCCATCTCTTACTTACCAATAGTCGTCCAATAAGGAGCATTAGACATTTTATTATTCAGATAATCTATATGATCGTCATCCAGCAAACCAAGAATCATTTGGAAACCTGCTTGTTCCTGAACGGTCAACAACTCACCGATACGGGCAGCAGCCACTTCGATACCGGCATTTTCCAACACCTGATGAGCTTTGCGATAAACGATATTCATCTCCATGTGCGTAGTTGCTCCTACACCGTTAATAATTAACAGGGCCTTGTTACCGGCTTTCGGCTGGAGTTTCTTCATCAGCAAACCGATCATTTCTTCGGCTGTTTCATCGGCAGAAACCAGTTGCTTGCGACCTCCTCCACCTTCTCCATGTTGCCCCATACCGATTTCAATTTCACCATCCGGAAGGTCAGAGATAGTCATACCGTTTTGCGGATGGGTACAGGATTTCATTGCCACTGCCAACGTAGCCAAGCGTGCATTGAAGCGTTCACCTATTTCAATAATCTCGTCCAACGACTTACCTTCTTCAGCGGCAGCTCCAACGATTTTAATCAAAGGAACACAACCTGCCAGACCACGGCGATCTTCATCCGGTGCATCCAGTCCTGCACTGATATCATCGTGTGTCAGAATAGTCTTTACCTTAATGCCCGTACGTTCAGCCAACTGGCACGCCATGTTTGCGCTCATGATATCGCCGGAGTGATTCAACACCACAAGCAAGATACCAGCCTCACGTTTGAACATCTGCAAAGCCTGGAACAAACGTTGCGCACCCGGAGCAGCAAAAATATCACCGACTACAGAGCAGTCCAACATTCCGTCGCCCACGAAACCGCTTAATGCAGGTTCATGACCGGAACCACCCAAAGTGATCACAGCTACTTTATCTTCAGCTTTCGCATGTGCACGCACAATAATGTTTTCTCCGCCAATGGCTACCTGGTTACTATAAGCCATTACATATCCTTCCAGCAATTCAGCTGTCAGGTTATCCGGATCATTTATGAATTTATTCATCATAATTTCTTTCTACTAATTGATTATTTATCAAACTGCATTAACTCCAAAGCAATACCTTCTTCTTCAATGAAAGCAATTGTCAGATTCTCTCCGCCCGGCATCGGTTCAACCAATACTTTTGCACCTTCCAGTTCAGCCGCCAGATCATCTACTTCGTAAGCGATATGTGCTACTTTCTGAATTAGTTCAGGCATCCAGCTACCTTCTTCAAAACGCAAATATTCTATCTTATTGGGACTTTCATTAAAGTTAGTCAGCCATACCTTTAATCCTTCCACATATACCTCACCCGGTTGCGGTGTGGTGGTTGGTATTCCAAAATGATTAATCTTTCTCATGGTATTCTTAATTATTGAATGATTTACAAAGCAGCCTGTCCATTAGTGAAACGCAGACCATCGTTATCATGGTAACATGCCCATTCATCTACAATGGCTCCCTCAGGACCGGCCATCATAAAATGGAAAGTACCCAGTTCTTTCAGGCGAAGGACATCACCCACATTCTGCTTCACGAAATTCTTACTCTTGATAGGACCGTGAGATGCCGGAACCGCAGGAGCATTCGGAGTCTCCTCTCCTACCTCGGAGAAGTTATAAACCCAGCCGTGATTTACCATCCATGACTCGTGTTTTGCCGGGAATGCCGTTTTCACATGTGCATGTTCCGGAATCATTTGTCCCGGCAACAAATAAATAGCATGTGCAAAGTAGCCATATTCAGGGTCGTTTACCCAGAAGATGCCTCCCATACCTACATTCTCAAAGTCACCCAAACCGAAATCTGTAAACCAGATATCTTTCTCCATCAGCGGAGTGTAAGGCACACCATAAAATTCAAACATGTCAAGGAATGCCTTCTTGGCAGCTTCCTGATCAAACTTTCCGTCTTTGTAGAAGTCAGCGTTCGTGTACTTCTTCTGATACGTTGCCTTTTCTTGTGTCATAACTTGTTCTGTTTTTTTAGATTCTGCCGTACAGGCAACGAGTCCCATACCGCAGGCGGCAATTAATGCCAAGGTTAATACTTGCTTTAATCTCATGTACTTATCTATTTTAATGGTTAATAATCAGTTTCAGCATAATATTCCCATTCCTTCTATCTCTATCAATAGTTCCGAACGGCACACATCTGTTAAAGTATAGATGGCAGGTAAATCGGGGTATCGCTCTGTCACTACCTGTTTTGCTTTTTCCATATCTTCCCAACGTTTCACGTACACGCGGAAGGTGATAAGGGTAGCATTCTCCGTAGCAGGAATACCGGAACGATTGAGATTATCACGGGATACCAGATATTCTATATTCTCCAAGGTAGTCAGTGTTTGCTGTTCAATACCAACGCCTTCCAGACTCTGCTCACCACGAATAGCGGCTGTGCCCGATACATATACGAAACCATGATCTTCTTTCCATACAGCCTTGGCACGTTCAAACTTCGGAGTGGTCTTTTGAGGAAGAGCGGCATCCTTTTCTCCCAATAATACATTCTGTGAATAAGCATGAGCGGCAATCTGCAAAGGATTATCCACCCCAAGAACCCGGACACTTCCATCTTTACAGAGTAAGGCATCCACATCAATCATAATGCCGCCCCACTGAGTCCCGATACCGGTAGCAGCCGGATAACCGGTGATCCACTCCACACCATTATAGAATAGCGAACGTGCATCATTGAAATCCTGATAATGCTGGTGTCCGGTTGCATCACAAGCTGTTATCTTTTCAATATAGTTCCATTGACGTATGATTGAAGAAACCGGCATACCTTCCGTTTCCAATACTCCGGCTATCCTGGAAAATACGCCATGAGATTGTTCACGGATGTTTTGACGTAGTACATCTCCCGTCACACCGCTCAGGAACAAGCGTTTACATCCTTCTCTTTCGATAGTGATATAAGGCAAATCTTCCAGTATCCGATATTCAATATGATCTTGTTCCGTCAACTGCACTTCATGCACTTCCATCACCAAGCCCATAGTTTGAGGAGGTTGTGCCACATAGCTTACAGAAGGTTGTTTTTCTTTAAAAAGCTCTTTCACCGCCTCCTTGATGCAAGCAAAACGGGTTACATATTCTTTATTATCCACCGGTGCATCGAATATCACCATGCGTACCGGTGTATAAACCGCCCTGTATTCCGCCAATAATTGCATCAGCATTTCCTTAAAAGGAGCTTTAGCAACTTGCAGGAAATGATGAACAATCTCTATATTTTCGTGTGTAATCATGGTCTTCTTTCTTATCCTATTAAAGTGAATTCACATACTCGGCAAGTTCTTCCGCTTCTTTAGCTGATATTTTCTTTTCAATGCCATGCTTATGCACCGTAAATACTTCTTCCATGGTAGCAGCACGTCCATCAAAAAGATAAGGAGCTGTGCGCCAGACTTCACGCAGCGTCGGCGTATCCCACCCATTCTCAAACTCGATATCTTCACCGATGCGGTGCATCTTCATATCCGTATAATAGGGACCGGAATGACATTCGTCACAATTAAACTTTTCATAAACCTTACGCCCCCGTTTAGCCTTTTCTGAAAGCTCACCATTCACCAGATAAGGGCTGGGAACCGGTTTCAATGACATTAGATACTCATCCACACACTCTGCAAACTCTTCCGGCAGATCACTGAACTGAATGAGCTTATATCCTGCACGAACCGCTATCTCGGCATGAGCACGAATACCGGAAATCATGCATGGTGGAGTGACATGGGAGAATAACAGGCTCTTGCAGTTTTTTGAATTACCAATGCCATCATTCATCAAATCCCAGTTCATGGCATCCATACGCGCATCTCCCGGATGGCATCCATTGCACGACTGCCAGTTCTGGAAACAATGTTCCGCATCATTGAAGTATTTCTCACCACGCTGTATTCTGCTTTCCGTACGATTCTTCACCATAGCAACCGACTGAACATTTGCCGTATTCAAATCCACGATATTCAATGTATCAGAGAAATAAGTAGGAACAACGGCAGTTCCGTCCTTCAACATCATACAACGCGGTCCATTACCTACCAAGGCTACGCGTTTACGCATACCGTATAAAAAGCGTAAGTCATACGCTAAAGCATCCTTTTGAGGATACTGCTCAAATTTCCGAATAAATGCAGGATAATCTATCACACTGACCTCATGGGTACCGGAATGGCTAACCACAATCTTATCATCCGTACACTTCACATCCCATATACCTGCTGCACCCCGTTCCGGTTCATCCAGCAACACGGCACCCTCAAAGTTCAGAGTAGCCAGATTAACGATACTGATGGCACTGGTATTCATCCAGCCTTGTTGCAACTGGGATGTCGGAACCTGGAAACGACCCAGATTATGAGTAACCAGCAAATAACGCCCGTCCGGAGAAAGCGACATTCCACGCAAGGCATTACTTCCGTTAGCCAGTTGAATATCCTTTATCTTTCGGAAACTGTTCATATCAATCACTGATACGCAAGCAGCTACAGTATCTACATCCGCCCGTTGCATAGGCAGGAAATTGGTAACAAACAGGTGTTTTCCTTCTTTATCAAAAACAGCAGATTTCGGTTCACGCAATACTTTCACCGTTCTTACTACATTCTTTCCATTCTTATCCAACTCAGACACCGTACCGGCAAACTGGTTGCAAATATATAACTTGCCATTACCCGTATTTACCAACGGAGCACAGGCACCGGAAGCTGTTTCCACAAAGACTTTCTCCGAAGGATTGGAAGCAGACAGGAAATAAACACCATTCTTATGTTCACCTGCCACCGTTGCATAAATTTGATCTCCATCTGTAGCAACCCCGGTAGGGACTTCATCCAGTTCCCACTCTTGCAAACGTTCTTTATAATCTGATGAATAAATAGAAACCTTCTGAACGCCCTTCTGAGATACGATCATTCCGGATTTATAAGGAGTGATACCCGTTATAAACAATGGAGTTCCTTCCGGCTGCTCCGTAGTATGAGTAGTAAATGCAAATAGAGATACCACTAAAAACACAGGCACTATAACCTTTGCGATGCTACGACTTTTATACTTCATAGTGATTGAATTAAGCTTGTTTTTCACATCACAAAGATAGGGCATCACTGTTCTGAGGGTTATCAATCGTGTATCATTGACTTGCAATAATGTCTCAAAACAAATGCAGTAAGCATTTTGAGACGGTAGTGAGAATCGTTTGAGACAAAAAAGGCGGAAACTTCTTTCCGCCTTAAATCTTATTTTTCGTCTTACATCTTCTCTTTGTTCGCACTGTTCATCTGTACGAACTCGGTAGGTGTGAACCCATAGAATGCTTTAAACGAATTGGAGAAATAGGAATGACTGTTGAATCCCAACAAAGTTGCCACTTCCGAAACACTCATATTCGTTTCCTTCAGATAACGCAAGGCCACTTCCAAGCGCTTATTACGTATCAGTTCCGTGGGTGAAAGCTCTGATATAGCTTTGATTTTACGGTAGAGATTGGCGCGGCTGATACCAATCTGGTCACAAAGCATCTCTATACCCAAATTCTGATCAGATATATTCTTCTCAATAATCTCATACAGTTTCTGTGAAAAACGTTCATCCGCTGAGGTAGTACTTACCCCTACTACTTCGGGCGAAAAGCGTTTGCCATACAGTTTTTTTAATTGCTCCCTCGACTGCAACAGGCTTTGAATACGTATCCGAAGCACATCCATACTGAAAGGCTTAATCACGTAATCATCCGCCCCTGCCTCAAAACCTTCCCTGATATGCATCACCATGGAACGTGCAGTCATCAGTATCACCGGTATATGTCCGATACGGATATCATTCTTAATCATGGAACAGAGTTCAAGCCCATTCCGCTTAGGCATCATAATATCACTCAACACTAAATCTGGGAAGAACTGTACTGCCTTATCATATCCTTTTATACCGTTTGCCGCTTCAATGATTTCATAGTCATTTTCCAAGGACTTATGCAGGTAATCCCGTACATCTTTGTCATCTTCCACCAAGAGAACCACCGACTTTTTAGGTGCAATTTCTCCAATGGGAGATGTTTGCGGTTTCTCCACCGGCTGTGCAAATGCCGTATCACCAATCGTTTCCACAGGCATAGCATCCGTCTCTTCCTCTGTGAAAGCTTCACGGGAAACGGGCAGCAAAACAATGAACCGTACTCCTTCCGTCCCATCTTCCCGGTCTTCAATACGTATCACTCCCTTATGTAGCTTTACAATGGAATACACCAGACTTAGCCCGATACCTGTACCCGGTACATTTACCCCTGCCGTTTCAGGTACCCGGTAGAAAGGTGTGAACACCTTATCCCGTTCCTGCAGTGGGATTCCACAACCGGCATCCACAACCTGCAACATCATATACAGGGCAGAAGGGGCTACTTCTTTTCGATACGATTCTTCCAACTCTCCAGCCGGAATACATTCTACCAACATACGTATGTCTTTGCCGGAAGGAGTATACTTGAATGCATTGGACAGTAAATTGAATACGACCTTCTCAAGCAGCACCTTATCATACCAGGCCTGAAACTCCCGATCCCGGCAATCCAGTGTAAAAGTGATTTCATTGGTTTGCGCTATCTGATTGAACGCACAATAGATCTCCGTGACAAATTCATATACATTATTCTCCGTGACTTGCAATTCCATCGTACCACTCTGGTTTTTCTGCAAGTCCAACAGCTGATTAACCAATAAAAGAAGCCGTTGGGCATTTTTATAAATAACCATCAGTTTATCCCGCAGTTCCATAGTCATATCCATCCGCTTCACCAGTTCTTCAAAAGGAGTGATGATCAGCGTCAAGGGAGTACGTAACTCATGGGCAAAATTCGTGAACAGATGCATCTTTGCCTGATGAAATTCTTCCTGTTGAAGTTTCTCCTTCTGCTCCATTTGCAGTCTTTCCCGCAAGCGGCGGCGGGCATTAAAATAATGGAATATCGCGTAAAGCACTCCTATCACCAATAATCCATAAATCAGGAAAGCATACCAAGTAGCCCATAAAGGCGGGGTAATAACAATCCTCAAAGTCTTCCCTTCCTCATTCCAGACCCCATCGTTATTACAAGCTTTGACATGAAAAAGATAGCTGCCGGGACGCAGATTGGTATAGTAAGCCGTGCTGCGTTCTCCCACATGATTCCAGTCTTCATCATATCCTTCCAACTTATAGGCATACCGGTTCATCTCCGGATTGATGAAATTCAACGCTTTATATCCTATAGCCAGATTGTTCTGATTGTACCGTAAATTAATAACCTCCGCTTCATTAAGCAACCCACTTAAGATTCCAGTTCCATCATCTGCTCGCACCACACGATTATTCACCAACAGGTCTTCCAATACGATTGGCGGCACAAAACGATTCATCGGCATCTCCGGTGTGTAAAAAGTGATAAAGCCATCATTACCGGTAAAACACAATGTACCGTCCGGCATGGCTACCCCACCCCGATATGTAAATTCACGCAAATGAATACCATTATTGAATGGAAAGTTTTTAATCTCCCCGGTGGACGGAGAATAAGAGGAAATTCCCTGCAACGAGCTCATCCATAGATTCCCGTCCGCTCCTTCCAGCAATTTACAAATATCCCCTCCCATCAGTCCTTCTTTCTCTGTTACCCGGCGAAGCACACCTCCCCGCTTATCCAGTTGGAAAATACCGCCTCCATAGGTAGATACCCATACATCACCGGATCTGGTTGATAATATAGAAGATATATAGTTACTTGGAATTTGCATTTCCTGTTCCGGGCGAGATGTACGAAATACAGTCAGTTCACCTGTATGAGTATTAAAACGGTACAGTCCGGCAGAACGCATACCTATCAGTAGCACACCGGGACTCTCTTCCTCCATGCAACGAACGGAAGAAAAGTGTAATTTCTCTCCTTCCGATCCGGTAAACTCAGTCTTCCGCTCACCGGAAGGAGTAAAACAGGTCAGTGCATATCCGGCTTTTGAAGTTCCTACCCATAAATTACCGCCTGCATCACGCACAATACCATAAATAGCAAGTTCTATGGGATATTTATAGAATAAAGAAAAACGCCGGGTAGCAAGATCAAAACGATAAACCTCACCTAATACCGTACCACACCAAATACAATCGTCCTCAGCATACACCGTTTTGATAACATTCGAATTATGCACAGAATAGCTATCCTTATCAATCAGATAAAACTGCCCTTCCCCTGTCGAAATTTCATATTGCAATAATCCATACCCTTCAGTAGCTATCCATAAATTTTTCTGTTTATCGACACAAGCCGTACCGTAGATTCCCGTTTGCAGATTCACCATCTTCCCCGGAGTATGATGAATGAAACGGTCGGTAAGAGAACTCAACCAAGTGACACCACCGGCAAAAGTACCAATCCACAACGTACCGGTATGATCACGACAAAAAGAATAAATGGAAAAATGCCCCAAGCCACGTCCGGGTTCGTCATAACTGCTCACTTTACGAATCTGGTCTTTCAACGGCGCATAAGCATAAATACCGTCGAAAGTACCAATCAATATCTCTCCATCCCATTCGGCAAGGCAACGGACATAATTATTCTTCAGACCACTATTGGCAGATGTATAAGAAGTTATTTTATGGTTACGGACATCAATGCGGTTCAGTCCGCCAAATTGACAACCTACCCAGATGCGATGATAAGAATCTTCATAAAGAGTGGAAATACTATTATCCGGTAAGCCGGCATGACGGTCATAGTGATTAATCACCTGCATCTGTTTGTTACACTGGTAAACTCCGTTCACTGCCGTACCTATCCAGAAATTACCTGCCTTATCCTCCATCAAGGCAGTGACGGAACTATTGAAGTTCTCTACAAATTCCACCCTTTTAAAGTTGTCTTGTTCGGGAATATAACAACAAAGCCCACTGCGGGTACCCACCCATACTTTGCCGGAACTATCAACCAAAAGAGAAAGGATACTTGCACTGGAGAGTCCATCTACACTAAAATAATTGCGGATACGTTCGGTGCGAAGACACATCCGGCTTAGTCCGCGACTGGTACCTATCCATAAATTCTTGCTATGATCTTCGCGTATTTCATTGACTTCATTGTCTGCCAAACTCAGAGAGTCTCCCGGATGGTGACGAAAAACAGTATATTCACTGCCATTATAACGATTCAGTCCATTACGCGTCCCTAGCCAAAGATATCCCCGGGTATCCTGGCAAATGGTCATCACGGAGAGTTGGGAAATCCCTTCATTCAGTTTCTGGCTATAATAGAATGAATATTTAGAATGTTCAGCCCACACATACAACACTGAGAATGAGCAAACTAACAACATCAACAATATTTTCCTTTTCATCAGCATAGATATATTTACTGCACAAAAATAAGAAAAGCATAGAAATTACATAAAATATAGTGCAGAAAGGTACGGAAATAGAATAAGATGAGCAAGGGTTAGTGGTAAACACATACTATCAGAAGTTACGACAGAGCCTACCATCAATACGGATGATGATAGGCATCATCCGTATTGATGGTAGGCATCATCGGCATTGATGATAAGATGCCTCCTGCACTTATCTATCCTGCATGCATTATAGATTCACCCTCACTGCTACACCTTCCGTTATATTCTTCCTTAATATGGGCTTGCCACCTTTCAAGACTTCTACATGCAGCTTCTTTCCTGCACGGGATACACGAATATCAAACTCCGAATTGAAAGCACGGACACGGTTCAGGTTCATATACTCCCACCCCTGTGGCAAACGGGGTGTCATCTCGAAACTGCGCAATCCTGTAGGCCGGATGCCGAACAGGCCTTCAGTATAGATACGGCAATACAATCCACTTTCAGCAGAAAGATGACGCTGATCTCCTTCGGGCCACGCTTCAATGGCATAAGGCACATGATCGCCCAACAAACGGCGATGTGAATACTTCTTGAGGAAGTTCATACCTTTCTCCACTTCTCCGGCAGCAATGGTGCCACGCAGGGCATAAAGGGTACTACGATCCCAGAAGGTTTCGGTACCGGCTTGCGTCAGTAACCCATCGTCCGTCCATAGGCGGGGCGAAAAGAGCGCATCAATAGTGCCATGCGCACGGGTGTAGATACCCATAACAAGAGGCATACAAATCCAGGAACGCAGGATATCATTACCTTCATAATAGCGGTAACTGTGGAAACCTTCTATCTCATAACCAAAATGTTTTTCTATGGCTTTATCTAAAGCATTCGCTTGATCACGATACGTATTCAACTGCTTTGCCGATATTCCCAATTCACGCCCCAGCATAACGGCTGAACGCAAAGCATCGTAGTAAAGCGTAGAGGTACAGAGATTTGCATCACCAGCCGGGAAGCGGTTCTCCAATTCATCCGAATTCGATGCAACCACGCCGGCGGGAGTTAGTTTACGGTTGCAATACTCCAGACACCATTCGATCAGAGGCCACAGTTCACGCGCTTCCGCCTTATCTCCACGAGCCAACGCATAGCGTGCGGCACCGTAAGCAATCATCGCACCGTCTCCCCTATCTTTGGCTCCATGCCAGAAGCTGACACCTTCGGAGATGATGGAACTCGGGATAGGTTTATACTCCGGATTCATATAGCGGGCAAAATGGCGAAAAGAGTTCAATGCGGACTCATTACCAATCTCATAACCCAAGAAAGGGAAAAAAGGATTGATATACTCTGCCTGGTCGTTAGCCCAGACAGCCGCATAATAAGCTTCACCACCAGGACCATGCATCAATCCGCCTTTCGTACGGTAGATACTTTCAGCACCACGCAGTTTGGCGAAGGCAAACATGCGATTGAGCACGGGATCGGGAGTCTCCAAAACCAGATTGCCCCACCACTGACTGATAAGCGCTTCACGCGCGGCACGTTCACTAAGGATGTTGATGTGTGAAAGGCCGGTGCTGTTTAGTCCGGACGAAGCATCCGCCAGTTTCCTTCCGGAAAAGATTGCATAGAATTCAAGCGTCTCTCCCGGTTTCAAAACAAAGACACCACTTTTGGAAAGAGCGGCTTCAATGCAATAAGCACCATATACACCGGCTTCCTCAGGAGTAGTATATGTTACATTCCACTCAGGCACTCGCAACGTTATCTGATTCGGACTGCTATTTTTGAAAGTATATTCCTCACAATAGTGCGCGGCGTTGGTGGATGGATAAAGTACACGAGTCAACTGTACGGCATCTTTCAGTTCTTTACGCCGGTAAATATAACCGAAACTACTTTCCACACGCATAATGCCATTGAAGGTAACGTCGCGTACTTCTTCATTCAGCAGAGTTTGATCGTCCACTGTAACTAAAGCGGGAATATTCACATCGAAGCGTTGCTTCAGATTGTTCTGTGTCTTGTTGGGATGCATACGAAGCATAGGAAAAACAAGACTGCGGCTCAGATGAAAACGCTTCTGTGCATCCACACCGTAACGAAGGACAACAGAAAGTTGCTGTCCACTCATTTCCAAATGATCGTCATGTGGAATATTATCATTGATACTCCAGCGGATGGCTCCACCATCCTGGATAGTCCAACGATCTTTCGGTTGTGCAATGGCCAGCGAACCGGTAAAGATGAAAGAGAAAAGTAATAAGGTTCTTCTCAAGTCCATAAGGTTATTGTGTTTAATTGTTAGCTACTAATATCAATACTGCACTCTCAAACTGGGTATTCAATGGATTCTCCAGACCTTTTTCCATCAGTTCTGCTCCCGTAAATACCTTACCATTGGCAGGGAAACGGGAAGCCACTCCTTTGGCCAGACTGACTTCTTCCACACGATATTTCTTATGGGCATCCAAGCCACCAAGCATTACTCGGGGTTCATTACCATCTTTAGTCTGGTAGAAGTAAACAACTGCCTTTTGCTTATCTGTTGAAACATAACTCAAAGAAGCCAATGGAGACTCATAGGGAGAAACCAAGCGATAAAGTTCACCATGCATCACCAACGGACGGATGCGTTCTTTATATAGTTTCACAGCATCGGCAATCTGCGCACGTTCTTCAGCCGTAGCCTTATCCAATGCCAGGTCTATTCCGAATGCACCACTCAATGCCACATCTATGGCCATCTTCAAATGACGTTTCCCCATACGGGTAACGTGAGCGGAAATCGTATTTGCAGGGAAGAAATGCGAGAAGCCCCATTGTATCTTGATACGTCCCAACGGGTCTGTGTTGTCACTGGGCCAGAAGGAATGGAAATAAGGCATTGCACCATAATCCACACGTCCCGATCCACCGGCACAAAGCATGGCCATCACATTGGGGAAACCTTTGGCAAAACGATCCATCAGACGGTAAAGCGCCCAGTTATAGTCTATCCAGAGATGACTCTGATCGGCGGGCTGCAAATAAGAAGATCCGGGTTGGGTGATGTAACGGTTACAGTCCCACTTCACATAAGTGATATCCGGGTTAGGCCGCAAGGTTTTGTCGATAATATCCCACTCAAAAGCCTGTACCTCGGGGCGGGTAAGATCCAGTATTTCCTGATGGCGACCCAGTATCGGTTCACGCTTGGGTTGAGTAATGATCCAATCCGGATGTTTCTGATAAAGTTCGCTCTGAGGATTCACCATCTCGGGTTCCAGCCAGATACCGAAACCAACTTTACGCTTCAATGCTTCTTTGGCAATATATGACAAACCTTTGGGTAACTTCTTGGTAGAAGGATCCCAATCTCCCAAACCGTGCTTATCATCATCACGGGAGTAAGGGCCATTACCGAACCAGCCATCATCCAATAAGAAAAGTTCAGCACCTACCTGGCGGGCACCGTCAAAGAGTTGCTTCAGGCGGTCTTCATCAAAATCGCAGTGCGTAGCTTCCCAGTTGTTCAACAATACAGGGCGGTCTTTCTCTGCATCGCGGATGGCATTTGCCATAGCCCAACGATGGAAACGACGGCTGGCTTCTCCCTTACCCTGCTTACTATACGTGTAGAGAATGGCGGGTGTAGTAAATGTGCCACCACGCTCCAGATTGTATTGTGAGCCCAAAGGATTCATACCGGTCAACAAACGCAGGTTCTTGTTCCAGTCTACATCGAAAGCAAACTGGAAACTGCCGCTCCAACGCAAAGAAGCAGCCAGTACTTCACCTTCATTTTCTTTAGCCGGTCCGTTCAGTGAGAGGATAAAAGAAGGAATACGCATCTGATGCGCACGGATGCCTAATTTGGAATCCAGAATCTTGACTCCTTCCGAAAGCCGTTCTTCATTGAGGGTTGCTTCGCGCTTATAGTTACCGGAGAATTGAGAGAGCCAGTATTCCTTTGCCTTTACCACCGGAGCAGCAGAAGCAAAACGATGCAGAATGACTTTACCTTTCTCATTATGCGTAACGGTATTCCATATCTCCATCATGCTATTGTCTGTATAGCACTTGATATAGATATCTACGGTGAAAGGATAGGCAGGGTCTTTCAGTAAAATAACGGTTTGTTCGATACCCGGCGCCAAGGTTTCCGTACGATGTCCGGTGTAGTGAAGTTCCGTAGATGTATTTCCATCTACATGAGTTGCCTGAATAGCCGGTTCTGTCAGGACACCGTTTCCATAAGGAGGAAGAAACTCCCATTCACGTGAGGGCATCTTAGCAGGAGGCTCTACTTCACGGGCAGCATCCCCAAAACCCAATTGGTAAAGGCGATTGTCCGTACCCACCATAAAGGTCAGTTTCAGTTCGCCGGATGTAACGGTAAAGAGTTTCTTCACATTCGGATTATCTGCTGCATGCACCGTGAGGAGAAGGCAGAGAAATAAACAGGTCGTCAATATATTCTTCATGATCTTATTATTCTTCTGTCATAAACTTCCAGGTAACATTGGCAATACTGTTCGGCTTACCTTTTTCTGCTTTGGATATAGCCCCCTTCAGCTTGCCTTTCTTATCGCGTGTCACAGTGATATCACGCCAGGAATAGGCGCCCTTCTCATAATCGAATGTTTCTCCGTCATCATCATACAGACGGTAAGAACCATCTGCTTTTCCATAATGACGGATTTCCAGATTCACCTTCTCTCCTGCTTTCGGTGCATGCAGACGGGCCTCCATAAATGGCAGGATAGCTCCATCCTTTACATATACCGGAATACGGTCCAAGCCCGGCGTAACAGTAATCTTCTCTCCATTGCCCACATATTTACCCGTATAGAAATCGTACCAGTCTCCCTTAGGCAATACCACCGTACGCTCTTTCTGACCTTTGAACATGGGAGCCACCAACAGATATTCACCAGCCATATACTGATCCTTAATTTCCTTGGAAACAGCTTCCAGATAAGGATTCTCTTCCAGATTTGCATCCGACAGTTTCGCTGTAGTTCCTTGTTCAGGAATGAAACCCGGTTCCAGATTCATGGCACGGAACGGAGGAATACCATCAAAATGATAACGTGCAAATTCACTATACCAGTAAGGCATCATCTGCATACGCAGCATAGCATACTCTTTTATCTGATTCTCTACTTCGGGGAAAGTCCAGGGTTTTGTTCCGCTTGCCCAAGCATTAATCATTGCCATCGGTGAGAATACTACAGACTGGAAACGGCGTAGCCAGTCTTCCGATGAACTGGAACTACGTACTTCCGGAGTCCACAATACACCACTAAAACCTGAATTAATCAAAGCAGTAATAAAGTCCTGATGACTGTAATAGTCATTATAAATCACATAGGGAAAGGAAGCAGCACCGGCATTCGATGCGCGAACCAATCCGAAGGTACGTTGATTACGTTTCTTGTACAATTCCGCAGTAGTGCGTTGTACCCACAAACCATAAGTCTGGCGCATCTGCTCGGCAGCAATTCCACTGGGGAAAGTAGCTACATCCGGCCACAAATAACGGTCGTATCCGTCTACTTCATCCACTTTATAACCGCTGACACCGATATTCACATGTTCCTGTTCCAGTTTATCCATCCAGATTTTGCGGGCTTTCTCGCCTGCCAAGTCGGGCACGATACCACACCATACGGTGTGTGAGCCACTTACCGGATACATTTCCTTATATATCTTTGAATCGGGAGATACGTATGGGTTTGTCCATAAGTTGATGCGTACTCCTTTAGCCAACATATCTTTCACAAAGCCGGCGGGATCAGGATAGCGGGTAGCGTCCCACTCAAAGGTACAAGGATACGCTTTGCTTTGCCAGCCCGGTTCCAGTCCGATAAAGTCCAACGGGAAACCGCGTTGTTCAAACTCATCCGCTTCGTTCTTCACGTCTTCAGCTGTATAGAGCTTCTTTGTACGTTGCGTAAAGCCCAATCCCCAGCGCGGAGGCAATGTACCACCTCCACAGAGCAGGTTATAACGACGGACAACATCCATAGGAGTAGGTCCGGCAAACAGATAAATTTCTGCACCCGGGGCAGGAACCAAGATAGAAACGGCATCCGAGTAAGGAGCGGATGTCCAGGTCTTATCCAGATTACGATCCTTGGCTACCGGAGCATTCGGACTATCCTTACGTGCGCCGCTACCAGCATACACCGTCAGATAACGTGCCGAATTGATCAGTACCCCATAACCGGAACTGGAAATGTAAAAGGGAACAGGAGCATGTGTGCGTCCGTTGTCACGTCCACCGTAATGGTCTACATGCAGGTTCAGAATCTTGCCACGCTGGTGTACCGTCTGGAAGTTCAGTCCAAAGCCGTACAATTGCTCCTTACGTTGCAAAGGAATACGGAGACTTGTTTTACCATCCTGTATGGAACCCACAATTTCATTCGCTAATTGGGGTAATGTCACCTCCGGTAAGCGGGCAAAACCTTCCTTTTGCGGTGTGACACCGGCCACTCCCAGTAATGAATACTCTTCAGGAGTACCTACCACGCCTTTCCAAACGCCAGGCTCCACTTGCTGCCAGGCTATCTGTGCTTTAGCAGGACATAGCATCAACAAAGCCATTGCCCCTACAATCAAAATCTTCTTCATTCTCTTCATTTTATTATAATAGTGTTATTCTCATTTCATCGGATTATACCGGCAAAGCCACCGTTCGGAAGTACCTTCACTTTTACCGTTCCGTTCATATTCTCCACAGGCATGTAGTCAAAACTATCCTTATCTTTTCCATCTATAATCATAGTGAATGGTTTACCTTCACATCCGGCAGGCAAGGTAAATTCTATTTCACGTTCCTCTTCCTTACCACTGATGCCGCCAATATACCAGACATCACCGGAACGACGAGCCACAACAGCATAATCAGCCGGATAACCAGCCAGCAGGATACTTTCATCCCAGGCAGCGGGTACTTCTTTCAGGAATTGTTTCGGTTGTTCCGGTAGAGAAAGATAAGACTCCGCCTTATCAGCAAAACATTGAAAACCTGATTCAAAGACTACTGCCAGAGCCAACTGATGCCCCATAGTTGTCTTACGTATAGCAGGTACCCCTTGGCGTACTTTATCAGAGAAAGTCACCGGAGTGTAATCCATCGAACCGACTACATTGCGTGTGAAAGGTACAGTAGCATTATGTTTTGCCGCCTGGTCGCAACGTTCCTGACGTCCCAGGGTTTCTGCACCCCGGATAGCTTCCGTAGTCAGCATATTCGGATACGTACGTTCAAAGCCACGGGGTAAAGTGGCACCATGAAGATCTACCAGCAAATGATTGTCCGCGGCATCTTTCAATAAAGCCGGATAAAGTTGGATAATACGTTGTTTATCTGTATCAAAGAAATCGACCTTGATTCCTTTCACTCCAATTTCACTGATGCGTTTCATTTCTGCACGACGTAATTCAGGATCACTCATCAGACGATGCGTCGGTATAGAGTCGTTGTCACGCCCTGCACCGGAATGGTACCATAACCAGCCCCCCACTCCTTTCTTCTGTGCGTATTTCACTACATCTTCCATAGTGCCACCGTTGCCCATGTTTTGCCAGCCGGCATCAATCAGCATATATTCCCAACCCATTTCTGCACTAAGATCCACATATTTCAGTTGTGCTTTATAATCACGGGGAGTGCTGCCATTAGACCACCAGCTCCATGAAGCGCGTCCGGCCTCTATCCAGGATTCATCGCTTACTACAGATGCAGGATTCAGATGTGAAACCATTTGTGTCTGGAATATGGTATTCAGATCATCCCCTATGATAATGGCACGCCAAGGAGTGAACCACGGTAATTCTGATACCGGCTCTACTGCATCCGGTACAATTGGCTCATCCGGTTCCGGAAAGCGGATTTTATATGCTTTATCTGTTCCGGCATTATCTATATGAGTAGCAGGATATGAGCCATTCAGATGAGCTTCTGTGATCATCATCCAGATTCCGTTGGTATTGAATAGCATAGGGAATGCCCAACCACGCCCATGCCCACATTCCGAACGGATATCTATTTCACTCCGGCAATATTGTTCATAGCTCGGTTTATGACGATCGTTCCAGTCATACGGGTGTATCCACGCTTTTCCATTTACGGGTACGGCAAATTCTGTATGCTCGGTCTGGATAGTATGCATCTGTCCAGCCTCTCCGGGTAGTTCATAACGGAAAGCGACTCCGTCATTATATACCCTTGCGATCAAATTAAACTGCTTATTCTCTTTATTACGGAAAGTAAAAATCTGCTCACGGCACTCATCCGTAGTATTCAATTTCTTACCGGATTTTAACTGATAAGCATTAGAAATATCTTTCACTGCAGAAGCGGAAACAAATTGTGCGTCTTTTCCATACTCACAATTATCCATAACCAGCCCTAAAAGAGATTTCTCTACTGCCAGCGTATCCCTATAATAAACGGAATAGCAAAGATTTACTTCACCTTTATCCTTTTTGTTTGCCAGGACGAAACGGATATTATTGTCCTTGGACACCAACTCCCATGTATCGGGAGCCGTACAAGCGGCCATTAATACCGCCAACAGCAACATTGCTGCTCTCAATAGTTTTCTCATGGTATTCATCATTAATCATTAATTATTCTTGAGGAGTAAACATCACAATATATCCACCCCCTGTACGCATGTGTCCCGTCAAAGCATCAGATTTTCTACAGAAGACACGTTCTGTCTTGATAGCGGCAGCATCAGACGGCCGATCATTCAAAACCATTCCTTCATACCATCCGTCACCCAAAAATGATAAAGGAAATTGCAGGGAACATTCCTCTTGTCCATTCAGCACAGCCAAAAACCAAGTCTTTCCGCTTCTTCGTGCAAATGCCGCAACCTCACCTATCCGACTGGATGGCAATACCACCGTCTCATCCCAGGTAGCAGGTATTTGCTTCAATAATTTCACAGCCGGATTATCCAACATCGCTTTCGGGTGTGAACCGAAGAATATGACAGAAGAGTTGAAAACAAGTGCCGTAGCTAACTGATGTACCCATGACGTTTCCAAACGACGTTCTCCAAAAATAACGGGTGTATAATCTCCGGCTCCCGCTACCAGACGAGTGAAAGGCAAGGTTGTATTATGCGTGCTCCACTCATACTGATTTTTCCCATATTCCAAGCCACGAATACCTTCACGACTCATCTCATTCGGCCACGTACGCACTTCACCCGTCGGTTTATTACTGCCATGAATGTTTAGCATCAGTTTATATTCCGCCGCTTCCTTCAGACATGACTGATATAAATCGACAAATTCTTTCGACTCATGTGAGAACGCGTCAAGTTTCAAGCCGACAACTCCTAATCTGTGACAGCGTTCAAACAATTCTCTGCGTTTTTTAGGATCACGCATATCCCGGCCGTGACGCCATAACCAGATTTTAACTCCAAACTGAGCCGAATAATCCACTAGTTCTTTTAACTGTTCATCTGTCCAACGATACCAAAAAGCATCTACCGTATTATATTCAAACCCTAATTCTCCGGCTAGTTTAGAAAATTCTTTCATTCCCTCCACTGTCCGTGCTCCACCATCCAGCCAGCACCATACGGAACGTCCCGGTTTAATCCAGTCCGTATTTATTCCTTTAGGGAATAGTCGTTTATCCGGTGCCAGAGCCAAGTTGGTTATCAAATCGGAATTCACCAACTCATTCAGATTATCAGCTATTATGATTGTACGCCAGGGAGTTATTATAGTAGCTGCCAAAGCTGCCGGTTTCGATAACCGCCGGGCTTCCGCCAGACTATAATCATGGGCAAAAGGATATCCGGCCGGTTGCGCATGTCCCAGTTTCGTTTCAAAACCATTCTTACCATTTGCCTGCAATGACATACCGGCATAATTCATCAAAGCGGATTCTGTTATGCAAAGATAACCGGATTCTCCCGGCAATTGCACCGTTACCGGAGGAGCAGCCCATTCTCCCTGCATAATTTCAGAGATATCCTTTCTCCGATGGATACCTTCATAGTGACAATACATATCATGATACCACACCGTACTCCCCACCGGCAATGTAAATAATGTATGTTCATCCGGCGTTCTTATTTCTCCCTGCTTACCGGGAAGTATCATCCGAAAAGCGACACCATCGTTATAAGCTCTCGCCTCCAAAGAGAAATCAGTCTTCAAACTACTATTTCGTAACTTGATAATTTGTCCATTGCTTCTATCTACCGCCAAAGAATGACTGCCCCGGATAGGATAGGTATTATCCGTCTTATATGTATCTGAAGACAGAACATCGACCGAATTACAAAGTTCCGATTCATCTATGGTCAGACGCACAGGCGACTCTACCAATACCTTCACTCCGTTTTTCTCTACTTCATAATAAAGTCCTTTTTCTTTTAGTTTCAACACCAAAGAAATAGAGCCATCCGGACTGGTGACCGGAAACAGTGTCTGTGCATTGGCATAAGCCAAGGCACAAGACCCCATCAATATTGCACAAATAGTTTTTCGCATAATCACCGATTATTTGTAAATCTGTATATCCCCATCTTCACAAATAATCTCAGGACGAGCATCGGGATTCTTCAACTCAAACGTAACATTCTTCAGTTTCAATCCTTTCACATGGCGTGCCCATACCCCGTATGCCGGAATCTTAGGTCCGAAAGTTTTCACTTCAGGATATTTGTCTATAGCTTCAGGCACCTGAGACAAGGCATCTTCAGGAGTTCCTGTACCCAATAAACGAATATGAATATTTTCCAAAGTCAGGTTTGTGATATAGTGTCCGGGAATACCTGTAATCAGGATGCCGGAAGGAGGTGTCAGTTGAGCCTTATCGGCAGCCACTGCCTTTACGTTGCGAATAGTCACATTTTCAAAGACTCCAATCGGTTGCTGACGGTCTTCTTTTTTGCGAAAAACACTAAGACGAGCACCCAAACGAAACAGCATCGGAGTACGTACTTCGTCCATTGTGATATCAGAGATTTCCACATTACGCAGATGGGCTCCATCTACAGAGAATAACTTAATACCTCCATTCTTGGTATCGTAAATATGACAATTGCTGATCTTGATGTTCTCAAATCCTGCCATGGATTCGGTTCCCATCTTAATGCCCGCCTGATTGCTTTTCAGCTTCATGTCCGTAACAATGATATCATCGCACCCCATCTTGCTGGAAGTGGTCTTGAAACAAAGTGCATCGTCGCCACTGACAATATCACAATTACTAATACGTACATGCTGGCAACCATCAATATTAATACCATCATTATGAGCTACTCCAAAACTGCGTATCGTCACATTGTGGATATTCACATTACAACATTGGAAATAATGGGAAGTCCAGGCACCTGCATATTTTAAAGTAACTCCTTCCACGCGCACACCTTCGCAACGAACCCAACGAAGCAAGAAAGGACGCAATCCCCAACGCTGTCCTTCCGGACGGGTATCAACTTTTATATGCCGTTCTTTCAAAGCCGAACCTTGACCATCGATAACACCTTCACCCTCCAAGGCAACATTTTTAGCATCTACCGCTACCAGTAATGCCCAACCGACATCAATGCCCAGACCTTCGGTAAAAGGATCAAGGTTATCGTAAGCTTTATAATCGGTAGTGCCCAGAATAAGAGCATCTTTCTCCAAATGCAAAGTCACATTATCTTTTAGCACGATAGTAGCCGACAAATAGGTTCCGGCAGGCACAAGTACTGTTCCACCACCTGCCTTATGACAAGCATCAATTGCTTTCTGGATAGCGGGCGAATCCATCTTTTTGCCGTTTCCCCGAGCACCGTACTTCTTTACATTAAATGTTTCAGCCTGCAACGTAAATGGCAGAACAAGTAACATTAACAACAGTAATAAATTCTTTTTCGTTTTCATGGTTAGTATATGTAAGTTAACTATTTAATTTCCTTTGCAATATTCACTGTATAGATCCTGTTACTGCGCCGTCCCGGATGTTCCAAACGCAATTCATTGGTACCTTTAGCCAACGCTACAGGAAATACAAACTCTCCGCGTTTCCCACCAAATGTAGCCAAATAACCGATATTCTCACTGATTTTCTCCCCATTAATATATAAGTAAGAAGGAACCGGATTGCCACCCGCATAAGATACTACCAAATAATATTCACCTTTATGTGGAATGTTGACTTTCCAACTCACACTTCCTTCAGAACTTCCTTTCTCGCCTTTGAATTCTACCGAACCATCCTCATTCAAGGATGCAGATCCCTGTCTTTCCATATCTTTAGCCTGGCATATCTCTATATTCTTCAAACGACGTACCACTACACGTTGTGAAGATGTTACCTTTCCCTTTGCCAAAGTCTCCAGATTAAACTCAGTCGTCTTAGAAACAGATAAAGGAATGACGCCTTCTGCAACTTCCAGATGTTTACCATTCAATCGCACTTCATCTGCATGGGATGTTTTATAATGCAAGGCATTTTTATCTGCGTAGAAGTATTCTATTGCCGGACGCTTTTCATCCAACGGAACCCTGTATAATTCAATCCCTTTACCTGTACCCAGATTACGACTGTACATCCGGTGCGTTGGATTATTCCAATGCTCATGTACTCCCAGGCTACCTTGCTCTTTTCCGATATAAACTATCCCCGAAGGAGGATTCCCTATATTTGCCGCCTCATGAAGAAAATTGTCGGCATTGGCACATAAAGGAAGTTCCGAATAAATGAAATCAAGTACCACTGATTCGATAGCGACCTGATCATTGGAAGCCAGAAAACTGGAAGTCCAGCCATTATTGAACGGAGGAAGTTGGAAACGTACCGCTTTCCCGTTATGCTTGGGATTTACGTACATAGCATCCACCAAATACACCAAGGTATTTCCACCTATACGCTCGTGAGCCATCAGATCGACAATGCTATTATAAGTGCCCATACCACGGAAAGAAGACCAATCACGAATAGAAAGATGCAAGGGCGGTACATTGCCTATTGAACCGAATTGATTCTTACCGGTAGCAGTTATAGCTGTCTGTCCGGCACTGTCCCGCCATTTATCGGTCGGTTCAGAGTGTCTTTTCATCAATGCCATGTTAATCATATAGTCGGCTTCGTAAGCCGCACGTGCCAAACTTCTGGCACCGGCATCAGTAATCTCACTGGAATAACGAATTACATCGGGAACAAATCCTCCCCAATTCTGATAATTGACATTTGGATAAACCGGTTGTACATAATCGTAAACAGCCGAAATACCCCGACGCTGTGCATCATATACCGTAATACAGCTCTGAGGAACCTTCATGATATCCACCAATTGATGCAGCAAAGAATACACTGACTGTGGAGTAGCATCAATGATATTAGTTCCACCATTGTCATTCAGATTAATCTTGATAGCAATCTTCTCACCTTTCTTGTACTTTACCGCTCCCTTACCTTTCTTATAATTAAAGGTTCTGAACAATTCATCCCATGCCTTATCAATCGTATTTTGGCGGGTCAGCGCAATAATCACTCCCTCCATCATATCATCGACACGTGTCTGACTATTATTATCCGGATCCGAATAAAGTCCTCTTTTTCCATCCCAGGCAGCCGCCTTCGGATCATGTGCCCATGCCACCCGCCCCGGATGAATTCCTCTGGCTACTCCCATCGGAGTGTTGGGAGCATCAATAGGCACAAAACGTCCCATATCAGTACCATTATCTATCTGCTTACGAATGACCTGCCCCATCAGAGAATTATCCACTGACATTATATATAATGTACCCGATAATAATATACCGACTGCCAATACGGACAGCCCCATATAGAACCGACGGGAATGCCACAAGAATTTGAAACGTTTCCACGTACCAAACCCAACCAATGTACTACTGATGAAAGCTACAAAAGAGAAAGCGATAGGAGCAGCAATTTGCTGACAAGGATATTCTATTCTGGAAGGTTTGGGTACTACCCGTATCAGAAACCAAATCAGAGCTGCTAATCCGAACAGAGGAAAGCAAACCTTCAAAATAACATTTTTCTTGTTGATTCCAACGATTCGTCCACTCTTCGGACAAGTCTTAAAAAACCATCTTTTTATTTTTGTATTCATTTCATTAGATATAAAGGATTATCTTTCATGGTTACAAAAATAGGCAGATAAAAAAGAGACGATTATCAGTATTTCATCAAATACTTGAAAAATCGTCTCAACCAAGCAGACAGTGTCTTATTTATGTAAATAGAGTAACTCTATTCCAATGTCTTTCCCCATATTACGGCTATATTTCTTTTCTTCCGGATTATTCCAATGTTCCAAGACTCCGAGACTGCCAACTCCTGTACCATCTCTTTCCGGATCATAGAAAGTAGTGGATAACGGACGGTCTGCCAGAGCTGCCTCCACCAGATACATATCGCAATAATCCACATCGGCCATACGCGGAAACTCTGCACTCAGAAAATCAATGCCCACCGCATCAATGGCTACCGGATCCTGGGAAGCCAGAAGTGAGCAAGGCCAGTCTCCATTAAACGGTGACATCTTCCATTTACCTGAAGGCGCCCCATTTACCTTTTCCGAACCGTACAGGCCATCTATCAGAAAGAGCATTGTCTTTTGTCCCAGATCCTTATGTGCGATATAATCGGTAAAGGTCATATAGCGCGGTTTTCCACCACGATCCTGATTGAAATTGTTATGCTGATTTTTACGGAAGTCACGGTTGATATCCGTTACTCCATACCAGTTTTTCGCACAGAGTGTTACTCCCTGTCCGCCATGCCCTTTCAGCAATGCCATATTGATCAGGTAATCAGCCTCAAGTGCACAGTTTGCCAATCCTCGCGCCAAACGGCCATTATCAGTTGAATATGGAATTGCATCTGCCGTATAGGTAGATTGGGTACGCCCGTTTCCTCCTTCATTATCCAGATATACAACACCGGGGAATTCGGCATGACATTTATCATAAAGAGCTTTCGTAATAAAACGGCTGGCATCAAATACTGTGATTTGCTCCTGAGGCACTCCGCCGTCATTCACCAAACTACGAAGCAAGGCAAGCGTCAGATGCGGAGAAGCATTCAACTGCTCACAATCTTCATGGGAGAAAGTATTATTCTGATTAATCTTGATAGCAATTCTTTCTCCTTTCTTATATCCACGCTGCCCCTTATCATGCTGTTGATTGAAATAAATAAAAAGGGATTTCCAGGCTGCCTTTTCTTTTTTCTCTCCGGTCAAGGACAAGAGAGACTGGTTTAGAAGCCAGTCGGCATCTGCCTGATTATTCCAACGATCTTCAAACCAAAAGCCCTCCCCTTTCTTCCACGTAGCGGCACCCGGCGCATGAGTCCATACCACCCGACCCGGATAAATACCTTTCGCCTCCCCTACCGGATTATTCTTACCCCATGCCATACGCGGTTCTCTAGTCGGAAGAAAAGTTTGTGCCAGCATGTCAGTGCTATTTTCTACCAACATCAAAGCACCGAAGAAACAAAAACCTGCAAAAGCAAAAACCCCTACCACTACTTTCCGGTTACGGAATGCTTCACGCAACTGTCGCAGACTCACCCAGACTCCCGTGAACGAGAGTAAGTACATGACAAATGCAGACATCAGCGGTGCCGCTGTCTGCATACATGGATAACTGGCACGGGAAGGTTTCGGAATAACCCGTACCAAAAACCAGATAGTAGAAAAAAGACCGAGTCCCCAAAAGAAGAGTATCTGTATCCCTCTGGAAGTAAATTCCCCTTTCTCGGTCCTTTCTTTAAAATATAAATAAATACGTTTCATACTTTCTCACCATTATCTATTATTTCTTCATGTTTCTCTGTTCTTATTTGATGATAATCTTTTCACTACGAAGCACTTTTACGTTTTCTTTATCCGTAATGCCTTCTTTCACTTTCAGATTCCTGATCTCAGCGCCAATCACATCATCCATTACTACTGCATAACGACCATCTTTCTGCTCAGCACTGATACTGCAATTATCTAATAGGAAGTCCTTCACATGACGCGCCCAGAAACCAAAAGACGGTTGTATTTTCAAATCACCTACATTATAACGTCCTACTCCGATTTCAGGCGGATACGCTTCTGCATCTTCTACCGGATGTCCGCCTTTCACAAGTAAATTTACATCATGGAACTGTACATTCTTAATATACCCGGTATGCTGGCCATTCGGCAAACGAAATGTCAGTCCTCCTTCCACAACTTCCGTATCCGGCAGTTTAAAACCTGCAATGATGGGGGTTGCCGTATTTTGAGAACCATCGTATGCTTTCCAGCGACCTCCACGGAAAGAACTCCCTCCGTATACTTCATCAATGTCTACACCACAAATCACAATATTCTCCACTTCACCGATATTAGAGTTGGTCACCAGTAGTTCCTTGCGAACATTTCCATTTTCTGTGAACGTGAAAGGAGCTACATCAGCACCCAACACACGGCCTCTATTGGATATAGATATGAAGAACGGAGCACGGGTACGATGCATCACCGAACGGGAATGTATCGGTCCTGTCTTTCCACTATTCAGATAGACATTTTTTATATGTCCGCCATCATTGGTAGATATGGAGAAACCTGCTTTATTGGCACCCAGTACATAAATATTATCCACGTATAAGTCCTGAATATCATCCGCTGTTTCCGAACCTATCTGGAACAGGTTACAATTGGTATCTCCAACGATATTGCGTACCATATAGTTACGTGCTGGACGGGTAAAACCTAATGAACAATCCGAACCCGGTTTCACAATGTCATCCGAACTGACACGCGAGTAAATGTTCGTCACCGTTACGTCATTGCACGCCATAAAGTCGTAGATATCACGGGCATTCCGGGTATTATGTTTGGCAAAATAGGTATCATGCACATGAATACCATCGGTACCAGTAGCCAACAAAACAAAATGCCCGCCCTGATCTATATGCAGCATATTGCTGACATCATAATTCTTCCGGTTATCCGTATCTATGTAGTAAGGCTCATCTTTTTGCGGATCATACCACATATCTTTATCTATGTTCCAGCCTCCAATTTCAATATTGGTACAAAGTTTTAAAGAAAACATTTTGTCGCAACGTTTCTCGGGAGCATTATTCATGACTTTATCAGAAGTAACCAAATTACCATTACCCGTGATACGGCCTGTACCCACAATCTTCACATTATCAATGCGTTCTCCAAAGAACATTGCATTACGGAAAAATGTATGCCCCACATCCTGCTTCGTCAGATAGTTCTCCGGATCAGCATAAGGGCGAGGATCGGTAGGAGAAAGTCCCGAACGGTAAGCCCGGTCACTAAACCAAGTCGTTTCCGGCGCATCACCACCCGGAAGTCCCTGAATGGTAGCGTCTGCATCCAGATGTAACCAGACATTACTCAACAGATGAACCGTCCGCACATTATAGGTGCCTGCCGTAAATCGCAGAATCCCCCCACCCAACTTATTCATCTCTATAATAGCTTTGTTTATGGCTTCCGTATCGTCTGCTATTCCATCTCCTTTCACTCCTGTAGTCTTAATATCCTGCAAACCGGAATAGAACCAGGCTATATTTGATTCTCCCTGGTTATCACCTCCTTTTACAAGCAGTTTAAAAGCATACAATTGATTAGGATTCAACCGGCCGGCAGCAGCGAAATCATCGTCCGGCAATATCCCTGTTCTTACAGGTTTCCAGGTTCTTCCCTTATCCTCAGACAATAGCAAAGTCACAGACTCCGCATTACGAGGAGCTGTCCAGTAGAAAGAAGTGAAAGATAAATCCCAATTCTTTTTATATGTAAATGCCTGTAAGGGAGTACGGGTAAAATCGGAGACAGTCGTCACTCCTTCAAATGTTGCAGTAGCAACCGGACTATACAGAACTTCCGGTTGAGAGGTTATATAATCAGCTTCGAATGTATAATTACCTTTTTCCGGTATTGCCACTCCGTGGAAACAAAGACGGATATCAGGACCGTTAGAGGGACGGAAATCCAAATCTTTAAATATTAACAGGGTACCTTTCTTCCCATCTTTACGAATTTCCACATCCCCAACCTTTTTATACGAATAGTTGGTTCCGGTTCTTCCGATAGACTGTTTGGGCAAATCACGAAGAATCACTTCTCCACGACCTATTACATTTACCGTTGTATTGTCCAATGTTACAGCAATCCCTTCCGGTACGCGAATAGTGACAGTAGTCATCGGGCTACGCTGTCCGGCATAAAAATCAAGTGTCAGATTTCCCGCAGTCTTTATGGTAAATGCAGTACGGTCCAACTTTATCACAGGAGGTAACGCCCCTTTACGTACCCCTATAAGCAAACGCTTTTTAGAGGCTGATTGTAAGTAATCACCATTAACCGGAAAACCTTCTGTTTTCTCCTGTCCGGCAGAAGTAAAAAGACGATAAACGCCCGAACCGGAATGAACCAACTGTTCTTTCAGAGCTTCAATTGACGGCAAAGTAGAACTTAAGCCCTCATTTTCGGGAGTATCTACAGTATAGCGATAAGTAGAACCTTCAAACAACAATAAAGAATCGCGCGTCAGTTGCCAGGGATACAATTCCCCTGCCTGAATACCTGTTCCTACCACTCCCAATAACAGGGACAAAAGAAAAGTTTTTGATAATATAGACCTCATATCCAATAGTGTATTTCTCATAAATCAGCGATTCGTATCGATATGGTTAACATTCTCTTTCAACGCCTTATACCATGTCGGACCGGCAGTAAAGATACAGGCATCTATCCGTTCTTTTTCCTCTTGATTCAAACCGTCAGGCATATCAACCGGCTTAAAACCTTCTCTCACCTGTTCATAAGGGACACTCGAAAGTGAATTCTTATCAGAAAATGCCCACTCATTATCCAGAAACAAGAAACCGGGAAGTACTTCATCCGCCCTCACTATTTTCAAATCAGGAGTTTGTCCTGCAAACAGATTATGGGCAAAACGAACATTGCGGGGCATCTTTTCTCCACGGCCTGATCCCAACTCCAATGAACTATTCAGAAAGGTATTATAAGCGATATCCACATTCTCTACCCGATGGTATGAAGTTAATGGTTCTTGTTTCACATCCGTTTCTGCCGTAGGACGTTCGTAGACTCCTACACGTACCAACAATCCGAATGACCTTACATCTTTAATATAATTATCGTAAACCGTATGTCCCTGGTTAATAATACGAATACCGGCGGTTCCACGCAGATTATGCCCTATAAATGTATTCGACTCTATCACATTATAATGCCCATGACGACAAACCAATCCACCGGCAGATTCATAAAACAAGTTCCTACGCAATACATTATGACAGGATTTCACAGAAATAATCTCATTTTCTCCACTACATCTGAAAAAGACATTATCCTCGACAATCGTACGTGATTCCAATTGGGAAGACCAGGAATGCCCGATACGAATAATTTCTGCTCCATTGCCACCGTAAGGCTGACGTTCACCAAAGAAATTATGATCTATCAAATGATTATTCAAGTGGTTATCAGCACTCAGCCATACCTGCAACACCAGTCCGCCTACTCTTTTATTAGCAAAGTAACAATGGTCTATCCGGTTATTGGTTCCCCGTAATCCGACCCAATATTCATCTCCTTCATTCGGTCGTTCACCTTTCTGAGGATCATTGCACTCATCAATCACACAACGAGTCATCCGGCAATAAGAAGCATACACACCTTTTTCTCCTTGAAAATCAATCATATCATGCCCTATGGCCCATGCCTTATAAAAGAGCAAGTCTTCCAGTTGCAAATACTCTCCATATATCTTCAGCCTTAACTTACCGGAAATAACAGCCTTTCCGGGATTCTCAGCCCGCCAAACAATCGGTTTACCAGAAACACCCTTACCGGTAAAATGTATTTCTTCCAGATTATGATACGTTCCGTCTTTCAGTACGACGGCATCCCCCGGCTGCAAGTTTCCACTACCCAGCAACTGCTTCATTGCCTGCACATCTCCCGGTGAGAATGTATACTCTTTGGCACTGGCAAAGAGTGACACCGTTAAGAGCAAAAGAACACAAAGTTTTTTCATCATGTTTTTCCAATTAGAGTTTAAAAATCACAGAACAAATATAGATGATTAAAACATGAACAGAAATAGGTAACTTCCCTCTGGAAGTAGTTTGAGAAGATACTTCAAAAGAATGGTACGTTTTTATAAACTTGAAGTGCAGATATAAAAAAATCGTCCCCTTACATTGTGATTACAACGTAAGGGGACGACCCTATTCTAAATCGATTTTTTTATTTCTTAGGAGCCGGAGAAGAATATCTTGCGTTCAATCCTTCTACGATTTCTTTCGTAATGTTATAGATGCTGTCAGCGTACAACAGATTGTCGAAACCTGTATTACTGATAATCATACTATATCCTTTTGTCTTATTATACTCTTTCAGGAAAGCATTGATAGAATCACGCAATTGCAGGCTATTCTTTTCGTTTTCGCTCATCAACTCTGATTGCAGTTTGTTGCTCAAAGTCTGTAAATCTTGTTCCAGTTTGGCGATGCGGTTGTACTCCTGCTGTGCTCTTTCTGGAGACAGATAAGCATTATTCTGATACTTCGTCTGGAAATCCTGTTTCTGCTTATCCAATTCACGAGCTTTCTGATTCAGCGTCAAGCGTACATTTTCACTCTTCTTTACCATACCTTCATTCAGGTCGATGCAGAAATTATATTGTGCCAGAAGCGTGTCTATTTCAACATAAGCAATCTTCATTCCAGTAAGTTCACCTGAAGCTTGGCCTGACGTAGTTGCCGTTTGATTTTCAGCTTTACCTGCACACTGAGAAAATAAAACGATAAGTGCAAGAGCAGCCAAACCGTTTACGAGGTAGTTCAATCTCTTCATAACTTGTAAAAAATATAGTTTTAAAATTATTAATTCATACTATCATTTAAGGCTTTTTCCAGTTCATCAATAGAAAAACGCAGCTTCTTCTGTGCTTCCCTGTCTTGCGATTGGGCACACCCAATACCTCTCTCCCGCATTGCTTTATTACCGCTGACGTGCCCGTTAGGGAACTTTCCGCCTTTCACAAAAAAGACCTTTACACCTAATAATGCAATACAAATAGCAACTATTAACAAACTTATCAATACTGTATCGAGCATTTCTACTATTTTTGTAATACGAAAACAGACTGCATTTCAGCAAAATGAAAATAAAATTTTCTTTTGCATTCAATTTGCTCTATTTTTGTGGGTGCAAATATAGGGCTTTGTATGGACTAACCCGCTTTTTTTACCATAAAAAAAGAGAAGCGGTTATAAAATAGCCAATTAATTTAACCATATTTAGCAATAAGAGGTTAAATACGAACATTCATAAAGGAATTAATATGGAAAAGAATGAACTGAAACCGGCAGGCGTTTTTCATTATTTCGATGAAATCTGCCAAGTGCCGCGTCCTTCAAAGAAGGAAGAGAAAATGATTGCTTATCTGAAAGCATTCGGTGAGAAACATAAGTTGGAAACGCTGGTCGATGAAGCCGGCAACATCCTCATCAAAAAGCCCGCTACACCGGGCATGGAGAATCGGAAAACCGTTGTACTGCAATCTCACATCGACATGGTGTGCGAAAAGAACAACGATGTGCAGCATGATTTCCTCACCGACCCGATAGAGACTGTGATTGAAGGTGAATGGATGAAAGCCAAAGGTACAACACTAGGAGCCGACAATGGTATTGGCGTAGCCACTGAACTGGCTATCCTTGCTGATGACAGTATTCAGCACGGACCTCTGGAATGCCTGTTTACAGTGGACGAAGAAACCGGGCTGACCGGTGCCTTTGCCTTGAAAGAAGGTTTCATGAACGGGGATATTTTGCTGAACCTCGACTCGGAAGATGAGGGTGAACTCTTTATCGGCTGTGCAGGAGGAATCGACTCCGTTGCAGAGTTTATATATAAAGAGGTGGATGTACCCGCCGGATATTTCTGTTGCAAGGTACAAGTGAAAGGTTTAAGAGGCGGGCATTCCGGTGGAGATATCCACATGGGACTTGGCAATGCCAATAAGATACTGAACCGCTTCCTGAGCCAGGCTTTCCAGAAGTATGATATGTACCTATGCGAAATCGATGGTGGTAATCTGCGCAATGCCATCGCTCGCGAAGCACACGCCATTATCGCTATACCGGAAGACAATAAACATGATCTGCGTGCCGATCTGAATATATTTGCAGCTGAAGTACAGGCAGAGTATGCCGTAGTCGATCCGACGTTGCAGCTCGTTTTAGAATCGGAAAATGCTTGTGCGAAAGCTATTGATAAAGATACCACCAAACGTTTGCTGCAAAGCCTCTACGCTTGTCCCCACGGAGTTTATGCCATGAGTCAGGACATCCCCGGACTGGTGGAAACTTCCACCAATCTTGCATCTGTCAAGATGAAGCCGGGCAATGTGATTCGTATCGAAACCAGCCAGCGCAGTTCTACCGCCTCTTCCAAGCAAGACATTGCCAATATGGTACGTACCGTATTCGATATGGGTGGAGCCAAAGTTAGTTTCGGTGACGGCTACCCGGGTTGGAAACCCAATCCTCACTCCGAAATACTGGAAATTGCAGTCGAATCTTACAAACGTTTATTCGGTGTAGATGCGAAGGTAAAAGCAATCCATGCCGGATTGGAATGCGGTCTGTTCCTTGATAAGTATCCTTCACTGGATATGATATCCTTTGGTCCGACTCTGCAGGGCGTACATTCCCCCGATGAACGGATGCTGATTCCTACAGTGGATAAATTCTGGAGACACTTGCTGGATATTCTGGCTAATGTTCCCGTAAAGAAGTAACAAAAAAACTCCCGGCAGAATATTAGTTATCTGCCGGGAGTTTATTTTAAGAATTCCTTTATTCTATTCATCTATATTGCTTCATAAAATCGACGACCATTGTACTAATTGTATCTGGGGAGCGGCGTGCATCGAAAACAGAAATAATTACAATAACATCTTGAATAATCGCATAATAAATAATATTAGGAGTATTAACCAAATAACGAACCTCCATTTCATCTATAGAAAAACGAGGATCACGAACTCCCATTCTTGGGAAAGATACTAACAAATCAACATGGTTGTTTATTTTATTATAAACTTTCATAGCAACTGTAGAATCAAAATACTCTTCAATATAATCCAATACAGTAGCTAAAGTTTCTTTCGCAGAACGAGACCAAATTATTTCCATCCCATTCTTTCTTTTACCCAAATATCCATTTGAGAATGAGGAGTACAACGGCCCATTTCATAGTCATCTATAGCTGAATCTATTAGTATTCGCATAGTTTCTTCTGGAATCATTTCCAAATACTCTTCTGCACTACGAACTGTAGAATTATAAACGGCCATCGGTTCACTCACCTTTTGCGACTGTTCTCCCTTTTCGGAGTAATATTTAGGTTTATCCATTTTTCTTTTTTTATAAACACAAAGGTACCACTTAATATGGAAATAGTCAAAAGAAAAAGTACTTTTTATAATTTCACTTTTTTCCTTGTTGCACATAAAAATGAAAATACTTTCTCATAAATAACACATAAATGCTACTCAATAATACAATTATCCCCAACAAATACCAATAACCATATCCCACAAAACAGAAATAACCCAATATGACCAAAGCTTGCGTCAACATATAAACCAGTGACACCGCCACATGAGGTATCTTCAATTCATTCGCCATAAGCTGATACATGTGTTTCCGATGTGGTAAACCTATGTTTTCATGAAGCATCAGTCGGTGAACGATAGTCAAAACACTATCAACGCCATAAACAGACAACAGGATAATCCAGCTGAAATCCTCAGTCTTGAGAATTAACTTTCCTATCAGGAAAAGAAGTATAAAAGCAATACTTACAGAGCCTACATCACCGGCAAAACATTTCGCCTTCTTACGAAAGTTGAAGAAACAAAAGACCAATACAGAACAAAGAACCGTATAGATTAGAGCAGGTTCTACAAACTGCGTTATTTCAGTATTGATATAAGCCAGTGCAGCAAGGATAACCAGCGAATAACCACCTGTAATGCCATTGATGCCATCCATGAAATTATAAGCGTTAATGATGCCCGTACAAACAATTAACGCTACGATAATCCACCACCAGGGAAGAGTAAACAATCCCCATTGATAAAACATCAAAACCATAGCAGTAAAATGCAACATCAACCTTAAGCTTTGGGAAATAGAACGAATATCATCCACAAAACTGATAAACGTTATCAAGGTTAAAGCTAATATGAACCAGGGATATTCCCAATGGTTAGTCAAGAAATAAGCTAATGCGCCAAAATAGAAGATGATTCCACCACCACGCAAAGTAATCCGGGTATGGGAACTTCTCTCATTGGGCTTATCGATGATATTGCACTTATCAGCTATTCTAAAATAAAAAAGTTCTGCCAGAAATAGCAGAACCAGAATAATTACATAATACATCATGCATTTTTATTAATCCAATAAAACCATATCTGAACACAGACAAATAAAAAAGCTGCTATACCTACTACAGCCATTACAATTCCAAAGCATATACTCATTCTATCTTGAAGTTTTCTAATACATTTGTTGGCTTCCACCCTAATTCACGCATTGCCTTCTCATTACTAAAAGTTAGCGACTTGGTTATTTTATTAAGTTTCAATGAGTTTAATGGAGCTTTCTTACCCAAGCAGTCCCCTATCAAAGCCATACTTTTTGCCAGCCAATAAGGGATTGATAAAGGCAGTGACTTATTCATCTGATTACAAATCAGTGTTTCCAATTCTCTGAATGTTGGCTGATAGCTATCGCATACATTATAAACACCGCCTTTTTTAACCAACAAAGGAACCAAATTTGCAATGTCTTGTACCATCAGCACACTTTTCCGAGCTTTCCCACCTGCAATACTAAAATACATTCCTCTACGAATTCCGGTTATCATCGTTCCTAAATTCCCCGGAGGATTAGGACCGGCTATCAAAGAAGGACGAATTATTCCCAGCACAACATTGTGTTTCCGACACCAATTCTGCAAATACTCCTCTGCTAAACGTTTACTCATAGCATAAGGAGTGGTTCCATTTAGTGGATACTCTTCCGTGATATTCACTCCATAATCGCAACCATATACTGCTACTGTGGAAATAAAAATAAAAGCTCTCGGTACTCCGACTCTCTCTAACGCTGCACAAAGGTTTTTCGTACCCTGTAAATTTACATCGAAAAACGCCTGTCGTTCAGCGTCTGTTTTAGGAATAGAATGGGCTTTTCCAGCAGCATGTAATACAATATCATAACGTTCGTGTAGCTCCGGAACCTCTCTAGCAATGTTTACTGTATAATTATCTTGCTGGGTTAGACCAACAGTTATGACATCATACACTCTTTCTAGAAAAGGATGTATATTGTTGCCCAAGAACCCGGAGGCTCCTATGAATAAAAGTTTCATAAAAATTTACAATTTTCTAAAATCCAAGAATCAACTCAATAAAGTATAATATCGATTCAAAATTCTTTCTTTTGCAAATACCGTATCTGCGACAAGTCTAGCATTATTCTGGATAGATATTAAACTGTCTTTATTTTGATAGATATACTCTATCATGTTTTTCAGGCCATATGGATCATCAGGCTTTACAAGCCAACCGATATTATATTCTTTTATACATAATGCAATCTCTGATTTTTCATCTCCAATATATAGTATAGGTTTGCCGGCTGCCATAATATTGTAGGACTTAGACGGAACTCCTAAACCATACATACCATCACTTAGTGTTACAATCGCAACATCACAAGTATTCAGAAAGTCTTTTTGCATAGAACGTTCTTGAAATCCTATATAAATCACATTCTCTTTTTGCTCACCAAATGCTTTAATCACTTCCGCTTTCGCCCCACCGCCAATAAATAAAAACGAAATATACTTATTTTCCACAAGTGAAATGGCAGATAATATATTATCCAAGCCTTGTGCATATCCTAAATTTCCTGCGAACTGAAATATAAAGCCAGGAATTTCCAATTGATTATACAAACGAGTTTCTTCCTTACGTAAAGGAAAAACTTCTTTATTATCCGCCCAATTAGGTATCAGTTCTACTTTTGTCTTTCCTTTAGTTTTTCTTTTGATAACTTCTGTCATATCTCTCCCAATGGAAATGCAGAGATCAGCATTGACGTATGACTTATCAAAAATCATTTTTAGAATTTTATATCCTAAAGAAGATATATTTATCTTTTTGATTGCTACCAAGTTTTCTGGAAAGATGTCATGTACTAAAAGTTTATAGTGAATCTCCTTAAAAAATGATATCACAGGAATCAATGCCAGCAGAAAAGCAGGATTTGTAACCACCAATAGTTCCTCTCCTCGCTTTACATTCTTCAAAATTTTAAAAGCAAGAAATATACTTGAAAGAAAAAGTCGGAACGCACGTTTTACAAAGTTATTTTTATTTATTTCTGCCATCAATACACGATGAATATGTACTCCATTATGTATTTCAAACTTTTTGGGATGATAATTCTCAATTTCATTATATTTAGCTCCGGTACAGATTACATGTACATCCATGCCTTTCGAAACCAAATATTCAGAAATCTCGGTCATATAGAAACCAGTAGATGTAACTACCGGATAATAAAATTCAGAAACAATCCAAAGCTTTTTCTTCATTAAGTCATTTAATAAGAAGTATACAAATCAATATATTTTTTCATCCAGATAGCTTGTTCTTCTAACATATAATGATAGCTTGGAACTTCATAATCAAAACGGAGAGATTTTTTAATTGATTTATCTACTCCATTTGCATCGCAGGATGTGATCTCAACATTCTGTTTTTGCCAAATTTCTTTAAACATACACAACAAGTCATATTTTGAAATACCAATGCCATTACTTAAATGAACCAATCCAGTAATTCCACTATCTAAAGCATAATCAATAGCTTTTGCCAACTCCAAAGTAGTCACTCCACCCCATACAGCTGTCCTGAATCCACAAACCTTACCACTCTGATGCATAAACCAATGAAACAGTCCCTCGCCATTATTCTTTAGTTCAGGGCCAATAATAGAAGTGCGGATCGTCAAATCTTTATTGTTGATAACCTCTCCCAAAGCCTTACTACGGCCATACACATCATCAGCGTCCCTAAAATCATCTTCTGTATAATTTCCTTTCTTTCCCGAAAAGACACAATCCGTACTTATATGAATTAACTTGGCTCCAACTTCATCTGACAATCTTTTTAATAAATGTGGAAAATAAGCATTTATCAAAATAGCATTATCAGGATGTTCTATAGATCCTTTAATAAGAATACCGACACAATTGATTATGATCTCTGGATGCACTCTATGAACCACATCAGCGACCGCATCACGATTTGTCACATCAACAACTATACTGTCTTCTGTCAGCGGAGTACGATAGACCACATTGGAGATATCATATTTTCCCGTGCTTCGAAGATAGTAATAGATTACATGTCCGGCCATGCCCGTGGCACCGAACAATAAAACTTTTTTCATCTAATATTCAAATGCAAGTTTAGAATGTTTTATGCCATACCGTACGGTTAACATAATCAGTATAAGAAAGAATGATACGAACCACTTTCTTAGAAACGTTGTTCGCCACATAATCCGGGATAGAATGAATAGCATCTGCATTCTCTGCATATTGAGACGTAACTACATCTATTGAATCCAAAATGCGATTACTATTTAATCCGGTCATTATCAATGTCCCTTCATCCATACCTTCAGGACGTTCATGAGCTTGACGAATTGTTATTGCCGGAAAATGAAGGATAGAAGATTCTTCTGTGATCGTACCACTATCCGAAATCACACAAAAAGCATTCTGCTGAAGCTTGATATATTCCATAAATCCAAAGGGTTTCATAAACTCAATCATTGGATTTGAATTTACAAAACCAATAGATTCTAGTTTCTTTCGGGTACGAGGATGAGTAGATACAATCACTTTTTTATGATACTTCTCAACAATAGCATTTAAAGAAACAAGCAAATCAGAAAAATTATCTTCCGAATCTACATTCTCCTCACGATGAGTGCTGACAATAAAATACTCTCCCTTTTTCAAACCTTCCTTCTCCAGAACAGTATTTTTTTCAATTTCATCTCTATGATATAAAAGAACTTCTGTCATTGGAGAACCAGTCTTTATTACAGTTTCCGGACGCAACCCTTCAGCCAGAAGATATTTGCGAGCATGTTCAGATAGAGGCATATTGATGTCACTCAGATGATCCACTATTTTTCGGTTGATTTCTTCTGGAACTCTTTGGTCAAAGCAACGATTTCCAGCCTCCATGTGGAAGATCGGAATCTTTTTACGCTTTGCCGAAATTACAGAAATACAGCTATTAGTATCACCATACAACAGTACAGCATCCGGTCTCACTTCCTCCATCAACTCATCAGACTTACGAATTACGTTGGCTATCGTTTCCGCTGCATTCTTACCGGCAGCATCCAGAAAATAATCAGGTTTACGGATGCAAAGTTCCTGAAAGAATATCCCATTCAACTCATAGTCATAATTTTGTCCGGTATGCACAATTATATGTTCCGTATATTTGTCCAATTCGGCCATTACCCGGCTCAGCTTTATAATCTCAGGTCGGGTACCAACAATTGTCATTACTTTCAACATAGCTATAGTTATATTTATTATTCACTTCTGATTTCACGAGTCTTAGCCTTTGTCTCAAGCCCCATATCTTCACGAACAAAACGAAGCCTCAACAACAGCTCCTTCATACCTTCCACATCCAAGCGGCGAGTATTATGACTATGATAATCCTCTACCTTGGAAACCTCTTCATTACCCTTGGTGAAATACTTGTCATAGTTCAAATCACGAGTGTCACAAGGTATACGATAATAATCTCCCATATCGATAGCACGAACCATTTCTTCACGAGTTACTAAAGTTTCATACAACTTCTCACCATGACGAGTACCTATAACTTTCACTTCTGTATCAAGATATTTTCCGTCAGCTTTAGCATATGTTTCTTTCAATGCTTGAGCCAACGTTTCCAATGTAGCAGAAGGAGCTTTCTGTACAAACAAATCACCGTTATGAGCATGGGTAAAAGCATATATTACCAAATCAACCGCATCATCCAATGTCATCATAAAACGTGTCATATTGGGATCAGTGATAGTAATAGATCTACCTTCCATCATCTGTTCCACCCACAAAGGTATCACAGAGCCACGACTGGCCATCACATTACCATAGCGAGTACAACAGATCGTAGTTTGAGCATTTTCCCCCAACTCACGTCCTTTGGCTATTGCCACTTTCTCCATTAAAGCTTTACTCATTCCCATAGCATTAATCGGGTAAGCAGCCTTATCGGTAGAGAGGACAACTACACTTTGCACACCATGTTCTATAGCTGAGTTCAAAACATTTTCAGTACCCATAATATTGGTCCTAACAGCTTCTACCGGAAAGAATTCACAAGAAGGCACTTGTTTCAAAGCGGCAGCACTAAATACATAGTCTACACCATTCATTGCAACATCTACAGAGGATTTGTCACGCACGTTGCCAATATAATATTTCACCTTAGGATTTTGCAATGCATGGCGCATGTCATCCTGTTTCTTCTCATCACGAGAGAAGATACGAATTTCCTTGATATCAGAATCTAAAAAACGACGTAAGACAGCATTACCAAAAGAGCCTGTTCCACCGGTAATTAAAAGAGTTTTGTTTTGAAATACAGACATAAAAATTATATTTTTAATTTATATACTAGTTATTTAAGATGATATATTTACTACCCTATTGTCAGATATATTAAACCTTCCAAATCAGATGAATCAAAAACGTTCCTACCATCAATCAATACCGGATTTTCTTTCATAGCTCTCTTTATAATAGCCCAACTTGGCATACGAAATTCTTTCCACTCTGTTACATGAAAAATAGCATCAGCATCTATTACCGTATCATACATATTATTTCCGTAAGAGATTACATTACCGATTCTACGTTTACACTCATTCATTGCTACAGGATCATAAGCACAAATTTTACAACCAGCCTTTAACAAGCTATCAATCAGAACAAGAGCAGGTGCTTCACGCATATCATCTGTTTCAGGCTTAAAAGCAAGTCCCCAAATCGCGACCTTTCGGCCTTTTATGTTTCCACGAAAATGTTTATTGAATTTTTCAAAAAGAATATTCTTTTGATGCTCATTAACTTCTTCTACTGCATTCAGCACACGCATTGTATAACCATTTATTGATGCCGTCTTAATCAAAGCTTTTACATCTTTTGGGAAGCAAGAGCCACCATAGCCACATCCTGAATAAAGAAACTTACTGCCGATACGACTATCCGAACCAATTCCTTTACGCACCATATTTACATCAGCACCCAATAGTTCGCAAAGATTCGCAATATCATTCATAAAACTAATGCGAGTAGCAAGCATAGAATTCGCCGCATATTTCGTCATCTCCGCTGAAGGTATATCCATAAAAAGCACTCGGAAATTATTCAACAACATAGGTTTATAGAGCCGTGTCATCACCTCTTTTGCACGTTCCGACTCTACCCCTATTACTACCCTATCTGGTTTCATAAAGTCGTCAATTGCATTACCTTCTTTCAAAAATTCAGGATTGGATGCCACATCAAACTCTATATTTACGCCACGGTTATTCAACTCTGTTTGGATAGTCGCTTTCACCTTTTCAGCTGTACCAACCGGAACCGTACTTTTAGTCACTACAACTAAATACTGATTCATGTTTTGACCTATTGTCTTTGCCACCTCCAATACATAACGGAGATCTGCACTACCGTCCTCATCAGGAGGAGTACCTACGGCACTAAACACAATTGTTACACTATCTAAAACAGAAGCCAAATCTGTAGTAAAGCGCAAACGTCCTGCTTTTATATTACGAAGCACCATACTCTCTATATTGGGCTCATAAATAGGAATATTTCCACGATTCAAATTTTCAATTTTTTCAATATCTACATCTACACATATCACATTTGCGCCAAGTTCTGCAAAACATGTGCCTGATACAAGGCCAACATAACCGGTTCCAACTACTGCTATATTCATATCATTTATTATATATAAAATCTGGGGTAACTATAGAACGATTTAAAATCCAATTATACAATTTTCGAAATTGACCAGTTACAATTTCACTTGAATATGTTTTCAAGATGATATCTCTAGAAAGAGTACCTTTTTGCTCCAAAAGTTCTAATGGCAAAGAAAGTGCTTCTTGTAGCACAGAGAGTATACTATCAACAGATGGAGTAATCCACCAGCCAATATCTTTTTCTTTCAGAACGCCCCACGGTGTTCCAGTAGTTGTAATAACTGGAATTCCACAACACATAGCTTCAGCTATTGCCATACCAAAATTTTCACTATATGTCGGAAGAATAAATAAATCGGCACTATGGAGTATATCGATTTTATCTTTTCCATATTGCGGTCCTACCAATTCTATTTGCAAACCACTATATTCTGTTTGAATAATCTTTTTTATGTTTTCAAAAGTATATTCCGCATCTCCTTCACCTGCTATTACCAATTCCCACTGACTTCTTATATTCTCAGGTAACTTCTTCCATGCCTTAAACAATATTAATAGCCCTTTTTTAGGATGGAGTCTTGACAAAAACAAAAGTTTTTTTTTATCTCGTCCTCCAATATTCCATTTTTTTAAAGGATAATTATTTATTTCAATACTATTTGGAATAACAGCAATAGGATTATTAAAGCCCAATGATCTTATATGCTGAGCTTCCATATCAGCCGTTGCATGTATACATATAGCTTTTTCTAAGTCATATCTTTGATAAAAAAATAGAGCTATTTTCTTTTTTAAGGCTTTTTGAGATAATGACCACGGTTCAAGCGCACCTCTGGGACTCCATATATAAGGAATATTTTTTCTTTGACACAATTTTGCTACATTATGCAATTCTAATGTCCACAAATTATGCAATTGAACTAAATTTGTACAAGAATCTATCGAAGCTACATAATTACTACAATTAATTTTATCTATGAACTTTACTTCTGGGCTTACCAATCTAACCTCAATAGCATTTTCATCTAACAAATTAGTATTCGGAGATAATGAATTATAAGCAACTATTACATTTTTAAATTCATCATTCTGCAAACCGCAACAGAGCGTAGGCAAACTCCTTGATGGCCCCCCCGCACTTTTATCTAAAGTATTGATACAATGGAATATTTTCATATAATATATACATTCACATGTGACTACCAGATTCCATATTCCCCTTTAGGTCACATTGAACTATTTTATTAATTAATAACTAGTACCCTGCGGAGTATATCTTTTCTATAAGACACATTAAAAAACAATTTGAGTATTTACAGACCTTACTCTTGATTTATTGATTTATCTATCGCTTTCTTCAAAGCCCAAATATATTCTTTGCCATTTTGCAAATCGGGCTCCATGTAATTACCTTCTCCCCATTCATTCCATGATTTCAAAAATATAATTTGTTTTGAACTGGGCTTAGACTTAACAGCATCTATCACCATTTCTGCATGCTTCATAAAAAGCTTTGGAGTAGATCCCTCAAAAATGACACCACGTTTACCACTCCTTGGAGTATGATCCCAATTGGGAAGAATAGAAGGGAAAATATTTTCCGCACTATCTACCTCTTTTTTTATGAGATGTTTAATCATCTTTGAGTACTTCAATCTTAAGGGATAGTGAAATGTTTTGTATCTAAATAGCTTAAACACATTTTCTCTAATACACTTAGGATCAAATCTATAAGCTCCTAAACGCAACATATTGATCGCATCAAAACCATCATTTAGCAATCTGCTATTTTCTTTTTCATCTATAGAATACGCTACAAAGAAAAAAGAATCGGCAATGCCTGATTCCTTAATCAATTTATTCCATAAGCTTTTAAAATTAGGAAAGTCAGGAATCAGCAAGGGACGATATATTACAAATAATGGTCGATTATCAATTCTTATATATCGCTTATCTGAGATAATAGGAATTATAGTCTTAAAATGATTTATAATATCATCATCTCCCGGATATTGTTGTTCTATCAATATCTTTCCCTGAGATTTATACTGTGTATTCCAAGACTTAGATAACCATGAATCATTTGCCCAGCCTAAACAAAAAGGGAAATCAGGTTTCCCTGTTTTTACTACTTCATTTATTGGATATTCTAACAATTGTTTTCCATTCCCAAACCAATAATGCCAATAACAAAAGCCATACACCCCAGCTTCCCTAGCCAGTTCAGCCTGCGCTTCTCTCACTTCCGGAATTCTTAAATCATAAAAGCCTAAATCTTTTGGTATTTTGGGCTGCAAATGATGTCTAAACAAAGGCTTTGCCTTAGCTACATTAGTCCATTCCGTAAACCCATTCCCCCACCATCCATTATTCTCTGGAATAGGATGATATTGCGGCAAATAATATGCAATAATTTTAACCATGATATAATAATTGTGTTATTACGCTCTCAGGTGCATGCGCCCGATTGTCGCTCTTTGAATAAATTTTAGTAAAAAGTATATAATCCAAGCCTCCAATAATTGAATTCCATACCCACGCCCCAACACAAATACACCATTAAATATCAACATAGAATACGTAAGCAGTAAATATATGTCAGGTATGTCAAGAAAACGACGCCTACCTATTTTACAAAAATAGCTGCAGAATATAATAGCCACCAGAACTGTTCCCACTAAACCAAAATCAAGATATAGTACACCAACAAACGTAATAAAATTCGTTCCAAAATGAGTCCCAAACCGCACATCCTTTAAACTACTACAATCAAACATATATGCACCATTGGCATAGTTCTGAATAGTGTCCATAACCCCATAATTAAAAGTTAACATGGAATGTCCCAAATAATACATCATCGATTCACCAGCATCAATATTGAGTGAGCTCTCTTCAAAGCGACTTACAGTCACCGCAATAAAGTAGATCAAAATCAGAGGAATAATTATCGAGACAGCAATTATCAATGTTCGTTTCACATATTTTGGCAAGATATCTTTCATCATTAAGTAAACGATTGCAAAATTCGCAAACAAAGCGACCATACCTCCCCTACTCGCCAAAGAGATAGTGGCCAATATAACAGGAAGAAATGCAGCAATCCCCAATAAAAAAAGGAAAATCTTGCTTTGTTTTTCCTTTGCCAGAAAAGAGAAAAAAAGAACCATGCCCAAATATCGAACATGAAAAAACAAATTAGTAAATTTCGAAAATAGATTACCTTCCTTTTCTTCATGAGCCATCTCATATATATCCGCCAGATCAGAAGAACGTAAACTATCTAACGCTATCGGAAAATATACAATACTACTAAATATAGCCAAAACAATATAAACTTTAGCTATAGTTCGATAAACATTATAACTAGATAGCGGATTTTCTTGAATGACAAAACAGTTCTTCATGAATGGCTTCATGAAGATTAAGATCACAATATATAAATACAGAAATGAGAAAAAAGAAAAATGCCAGAAATGAGAAGAAGCATTGTAATTAATGACACAAAAAAGCGATATCATAGCATACATGAACATTAAAAAGACTCCCACGCTTATTGTTCTATGCTTACTATATACATAGATAAAAGTCACTACATAAAGGAAACTATTAATAATAGTAACAATAAAATCATCCATTCAAACTATATAAAAGTACATCAATCAAAATGCAGTCTACTATTTTTTGCCAATCACTTTGGCAGAAACTTTAAAACCAGCAATCATTATTAAAAGTAAAACAATCTTATATTTGAAAGAAGCCAGAAGTAGTGCTTTTCTTAATAAAGTAGATTTGCTCTTCCAGTCTTGTATATAAGCACTCAGTACTTGATAATTATTTTGAGCAACAGCCTTAACTATAAGATATGAATACGATAAGTAATAATGTATAAATATTGCACTATCAAGCTGTTTTATCATACAGTAGTCAAGTATTTTTTTCAATGTATCAAGTTGTTGGGTACGTTTTCTCAACGAATAAGTAGAATTACAAATAGACCCTTCGCGTACTACATAATAATAGCATCCCACCTCTGAAATAACCAATGACGAAACACATTGTGCAATTTCAGGTAAGATATATCCATCTTCAAACAATCGACCTTCGGTAAACCTTGAATATAAGAATATATCAATTTTGTAAATGCATCTCCATACCGCACAATTATACTTGCTCGAAAACAAATAATTAAGTACATCATTTTTATTAAGCAAAACTTGTGGATCATTTTTATAAAGGACATTATCCGTATCAGAATATTTACAATATGGCAATATCATCATATCAATATCCGGGTTTTTTTCCAAGAATTCCATATTAGCTTCATAAAAATTACTAGATATGAAATCATCACTATCGATAAATGATACATAATTACCTTTTGCTACTTTCAAACCGGCATTCCTTGCGCTACTTAATCCGCCATTCGGTTTATCTACTATAACAATTCTATTGTTTGTGACTTCATAGCGTTGGCAAATGCTCAAACTATTATCAGTACTTCCATCATTCACCAAAATTAATTCAAAATTCTTAAATGGTTGAACCAAGATACTATCAAGACATCTTTCTAAGTACTTCTCTACATTATAGACAGGTACAATTATCGATAAGAATAAGTTCATATTTTGCTATTTAATATTCTCTTTAACAATCCATAATTTTCTTCACTACATCATTAAATTGCTCAAAACTAAACTGTTTACTCTTCAAGAGCGAAGCCACTTTCATTGATTGAAGTGTTTTCTTTTGCATCAACACTTCAATTGCTGTCTTAAAACTATTAATGTCATTCTTACAAAATATAGCATTGCTATTATCACAATAATCCCGAATAGAACCTACATCACTAACAATAATAGCTAACCCCATTGCCATGCTAGTGGTAATAACATTACTTCCCACAGTATCATCCATAATATTCAATGAAATATCCGATTTACACATCAAATTCCTTAGTTCATCCTCAGAAACAAAACCAAATAATTGTATATCATCCGATCGTTTAAAACACCCATCCAATGGCAATTTTCCCTTACAAATTATAAAACGGACCCCCTCAACATTATTCACAATATCTGCCAGTAATCTAAAATTTCTTCTCATAGCTCCCATTACAATAACAGTAGGTTTTAGAGTTGGCTCTGAAGTTTTAATTTGACAATAATAACTAGAATCAACATAGTGTTTTATAGTAAATACTTTACTTTTAGACACTCCCATTTCAACAAAATATGCTGTTAAAGAAGAACCAAACGTTAGTAGATAATCAACTTGTTTCCCCCACTTTAAAACTTGATTTTGTGAAAAAAAAGACTGCAATGACAATGGAGTGAGATGAGCTAATGCAATTCTTTTGACTTTAGGTCTAAACAATTTAAATGTTTTAGCTATTCCTAATTGGGAATAAGTAGGTAACAAATACTCTAATAGAATAACACTATCTTCATTTCTAATTTTGATCAGTATAAAAAATGTAATAAACAGATGATACAAAGGTATCCATATTCTATCAAAAATATAAGCCTTAAAAATTCGAAAATACTTATTTGAAGAGTTTACAAACATATTTTTATTATCCGGAAATATTATTAATTCATACTTTCCTGGATAGTTTTCTTTCAATAGCTTACACATATGCTTCATACCAGCATGATTGCCATCAGTATTCTTCCAATTTTGACAAAATATATAATTCATAAAAATAATTTTAGATTTTACTATTTTAACAGATTAACAGTTGTCCAATGCAGTTTTCAAAAACGTAATTGATATATTTTGATATTTTGCAATGCATTTCTCTACTTCAATCCAATCTATTGATAAACATCGATCAATACGTGTGGAAGTCAGTTCTTGTGATGATTCAATCATTAAATCCATCAATCCAAATATTTCTAGTAATGAAGTAAAACGCGCTAAACCACGAAACCTATTTCCCATCACAATAAAAGGTTTTCTGAAAATAATAGAGAAAATACATCCATGATACGAATCTGTGAAAACAAAATCAGCATCCTTAAAAGCTTTCAACCAGTTCTCAACGCTAGGCATTGTGGAAGTATTCAATTGGATAGAATAGGCTTTTTTCTGCAAGTCAGACTCTAATTTTCGAACGATAGAACCCTTTTCCGAAGTCATATCAAGTAAATAACAAAATAAGTTACCATTAAAAGCTACTGATTCTGAATCCCCTATCAATTTATCGTAATCTGCTTGACATAGAAGCAATGTAGGATCCAAAACGTGTACCGGAGGAACAGTTTGCCATTTATAGACATCACGAATCAGACCTATAGCAGAGGACTCACGTATTGAAACCGCATGAAACAACTTCAACAAATCACCACATATCTGAATTTCACTTGCTGAATATTCAGCTTTATCTGTTCCAAAAGAAGCTGCATAGCTGATCTTTTTACATGCAGTATTTTTCACAAAATCCAAATAATAATTCTCTATTGGATGAACATATAGAGGACGCCAAACTTGATCAGAGCCTACTATTACAGCGTCAAAGTGCTGCAATTTATCCAATCCTTTAACAGATCTAATTTCAGAAGTTCTAGGAGCTATGTATTTCTTAAAAAAAGGATTTATATTGCTATTTACTTTCTTTTTCCCTAAAATGAGTCTTAAAAAAGTTTTTATCTGACCTTTAATTATTTCTTTTTTCTTTTTCTCTACAAAATCAACTTTATCAATGTATGTAACATCATGCCCTAGGCTTTTAAGTATAGATAATAAAGCATAACATTGGAGTACCCAACCATAATTTGTATTTTTATGAAGAGACAATAAACCTATTTTCATCATTTCCTAAGTATAATTTTTATTTTGCTATTCAAAAGATGACCTAACAGCCGCAATATATATTCCACACAGATAAATATTTAACACAAAGTATCTTTATAGTTAAAATAACCACTCAGCATCTTTCAACTTCGGATACAGTCTATCCTTTTCGCTCAGCAAAACTTTATCCATCGGTATTCCCCAATCAATCCCAAAATCCAGATCATTCCATGCTATTGCTCCTTCATTTTGCGGTGTATAGAAATTATCGCACTTATACTGAAACAATAGTTCGTTAAACATTCACTTAACCTTTATGTGGCAGTCACCGCAAACTTAACTCCCTCTTGCCATAACCTCCGATTTATTTCCTTGTCAGACTTAATCCCTAACACAGAAATAAGTCGTTGCATAAGAAAAAGATTGTAGCACAGCATCTTTACAAAAGCCATGACAACACGGTTCCTTCTTCAAAGGCTTTCACTTTAACTATATTCACACTGGTGAGTGAGGTATTAAAATGAAAGTGTAGCTTATCCAAGTCCCGGCTTTGACAATCTGTAAAGCCAACTATAAGCAAGGAAAGCCATAATACAAGGTATCAAGTATTCTATGTCAGTAAAATAACGATCAAAGAAAAGTGGCAGAAAAATAAATAAGTTTTTCAACTACTAATGGGGGACGGAGAAGTAAAATCAGATTTTTCATTAGCCAATAAGTGCCCTATCATTATACACTGATAATCAACAATATAAGCTTTACTTTTAAAGTATTTTTGAGGTTTACAGTGATACATCCTCCAGAACGAGGCACTCACATTTCTTGCCACCTAACATAGGGCATCGGAGCGCGACGCCTTTTTTCTAAGAATTATTTTCAAGAATTCTGTCTATTTGAACCACACATCCAAAAGTAACTTTTCCATGGCATAACGGCATTCACTATAACGCTCTTCATCCGTATTCTCCCGCAGATAACGGAAAATACGTATATAATAACTTATACTAATGTCTCGCCAGCTATTACCTGGTAATAAGTACGTTTACTGATTTCGCAGTTCGTACAGAGTTCTTGAATTGTAATGTCAGAAACATAGCAGAGAAGGGCAATGCTATTGCCCAAAGTTTTGTAGGTATAAACTACTTTTTTCATATTTTTCTTTAAATAAATGTTAATATTTAACGCAAAGTACCAACATGGTGGTAACGCCGCTAATTTCTTTCTCAATACCTTCACCGCAGATTTTAAAACAACAAGCAATGAAAGCACTAAAAACAACCATTTCCATTACAGAACTGCAAAAAACAATTAAGATATGGAGAAGTCGAAAAATAACAGACTCCACTATACCCAAACTGCTCGATCTGTACCTCGGAATGACTGCTTACATGAATGATAAGCACATCTATCCGGTAGAGAACTTCTACGACATCAAGATGTCACTGAGATTTTCCACCACCCAATCGCTCATCGAAGCTGTAAAGACAAGTCAGTCTTTCAAATTCATTGTGGACGAGAATCAGAAGCAGATTAAAGCCTTTTATTCTCCACTATGCCACGACGAAAATTCTAAATTAGAGACAAAAGAGGATAACAAAAGATCCGAATCATCACTAAATTTACCACAAGCTTTTGCGCAAACTCTTGCGGTGGATAATATATATAATATATATACTAAAGGGAACTCTTCTGACGAAGAGCTTTCGCCTAAAGGCGAAGCAACTTTAGAAGATAAATCTTCGAAGAAAGATATTATTACAGAAGAATCTTTGGCTGCTGCCAAAGAGTTTTTCCATCTCATTAATGAGAATTCGTCACAAAAGGCGCAGATATTGACACCACTCATCAACTGGTTCCAAATACATGAAAGACTTACCCGAAAACACGCGTGCGAAAATCTGGTCTATCTGGTCAACGAATTGCTGATTCCCTATTTCGCAGGACAGGCACGGTTTATGAAATCAAACCATACCGGACGACTTTGCTGGTTGAGTAATCTGCTGAAGTCAGCGCACGGACAGCATTTGCTGAATGATGCGGCACGAGGCAGTAGGCAGAAACGGGAACAGGTGGCCCTGGAAACGAAGAAGAATCAACGCGACAATCATCCGGTCAATGGGTTTGAATGGACAGACCCGGAGACGGGAATGAGATTCTACGACGACAAGGATGAAGGGGCAGTGAATATTCCTGCTGATGCGGAGGCAAGACCTTCCGAAAATGCGGTTTGGAATGTGCTGAGCAAGGAATGGGTTTTACCTACCACCTCCCCCTGCGGGGACTCCCCCTTCCGGAAGGAGGAGAATTGAGATAGTTCTGCTTATAAAATCTACATAAATCATAATTTATAAATCAAAAATCATAATGAAACCATTTTATTATCTTTCTGACTTCCCCGAACGTAAGAACGCGGGACAGAATTTCGTTGCCGAATGTCCCAAATGCGGGAAAAAACATCTTTCAATTTCCAAAAAAACCGGAGCCTTCCACTGCTTCTACGCCGGATGTGACTTCAACGGAAAGCTGAAGGACTTCTGGGAAGAACGGCCGTACAGCGATTCATCATTTACCGGCAACACCGGCGGAAACTATACAGGGACAAGCAAAATTACTCACTACACCGGTAAAGGGAATGATGCAGCATGTAGTAACAGCTCAACAATCAACGGAAAAAGCACATCGGAAGTACCCATGATTCCCGAAGATTATAAAAAGCTCTCACCCGAAGTATTTTCCAAAATTAAATCCTTGACCAATGATCCGGAAACGAATGATCAGGATCAGTTGGCAGCAAGACGGTACCTCGCAGACCAAGGCATTTCGTTGGAAAAAGCAATCGAAGCTCATATCGGATGTCTCACACACCGCTGCTTTGGCAAGGACGATGAGAAAAAAGCCACCGGAACCCAGTATCACTGCATCGCATACGTAAACTATGTGAACGGACAACCTGTAAATACCAAATACCGTTCGTGTGATCCGTCGACTATTAAAACAACAAGCGACGGAAACGCAGTCGGTACAGAAAATCCCGTCTGTTATACCAAGTTCTGGAGCCAGGACTCACCAACCACACCTTGCGCACCTTATAATATCGACTGTATCAATCCTCTACGGGTATCCGAAGAGCATATTCCACGACTGATTGTCACCGAGGGCGAAAAAGATGTACTTACTCTGCTAGAAACCGGTTACCCCTATGCTATCAGTGTCCCCAACGGGGCTGCCAGCGATTTAGCCAAAACTTTCGAAGCCTTCGAGCCTTGGCTGGATCAGGTTCGTGACATCGTGATTTGTGGAGACCGGGACTTGCCCGGACGTACGCTTATCAAACACCTTACCGACTATTTCGGAGCCCGCAGCCTGCTCACCACTCTGCCAGGCGACTGCAAGGACATATCCGATGTACTTGCTACCTATGGCAGCAATGTGGTGCGCGAAATCATCGAATCGGCAGAGGCGCAACACACCTCAGACATCATTACCGTAAGCGAACGGACTAACGAAATTCTAGACGCCCTGCATGGAGAATACGACCACGGCTACGACGTGGGATACGGACCATTGACGGATCACATTTTTCATCCCACCGATCAAGGCGGACTGATAATCACCACCGGGAAGCCCAACAGCGGAAAGACCGATTTCCTGAACGACCTCACCTGCCGGTTGATGGCCAAAACCGGACGTTACGTCTGCTATCTATCTTTTGAAGTGCCTGATAAGAACAAGCATATCGCCCATCTCATCCAGTTGATGTTGGGCAAAGTAAACACAGCCAATTACACCCGCGAGCAGTTACAACCCATAGTCAGTTTCCTGAACACGCACATGGTGCACCTCGACCTGCACGAAGTCTCTCCTACCCCGACCAATATCATTGCACGGGCAGACAGAGTGCGACGGACAGCTCCTCTGAAATATCTGATTATCGACCCGTACCTCTTCATGGAAATGGAAACGGGACGCTACAGCACCGAAACGCAAGCCATAAAAGCCATGCTGACACAAATGCAGGCATGGGGACGCAACAACAACATTTGGGTAATCATCGTGGCACATCCGCGCAGCCTGAAAAAGCAGAACGGAAAAAACGAACTGGAAGACATAGATATGTACACCATTTCGGGAAGTGCCAACTGGGCCAATCTCGCCGATTTCATCTTTTCCATCTCCCGAATCAAAGAACAGGACCGGAGTTACACCCGACTCGATATGCTGAAAGTTCGCGACCAAGACCTGTGCCAGACGGGAAGCGTACTGTATGTTCGTCAGACTTGCGGACGCTACGATGAACGTGAGTCAGAAGAACAGATCGTGGCTGAAGCACAAGGCAAAATCATGACCAAAGACCGGAATCCTTGGCTTGGAGAAGTTGAGAGTTGAGAGTTTTATGCTTGCGGCTTCGTTACCGTTCACTTGTGCAAGTGTTGGCTGACAGAGCCGCAAGCGTCTGCCTTCGCAGCAGCAAGTACAACTACCTTCACTCTCAACTCTCCACTTCTCCAACTTCTTCAAGGTCTTCCCAAATATTCAAAAATCAGGCCGACTTGCTTAGATGTAAAAATCTGCTGAGTCGATCTATAACCGGTTGCCTTCAAAGCAGAATACAACGCTTCATTAAAACGTATCCAGCGAGACAAACGGTTGAGCGCGGAACGCTCTCCTATTTCGGGTGCATAAGCACGCGCCAATTCACTCTTGGAGTAAGGACGCACCGGCCATTCTTCAATGGCAGCATCCGATTCCTGATCACTCACATTTTTCTTCATTTTCCGATAACTTTTTAGATTCTTTATATGCTATAAAAGTACTAAAAAGTCACCAGATAACACTCATACTAAAGCAGGTTTATCACCGCTCAATGTCACTCATTTTCACACCTATCAGAGGTTGTATCTTTGACTTGTCGGAAAGAAGAAAAAGTCCTTCCCCGACAAAAGTTAAATTTTTAATTATTAATTTTTAATTCATCGCTTATGCCACTGAATTACAGTATTGCAATGCTCAAGAATCCTCAAAAGCAGGATGAAGAGCCCAAGGCTTATGCCAAGTCACAAATCACCGGAGAACTGACTCTAAAAGAGTTGGGACAGCAGGTAGCAAGCCAGACCACCGTTAGTAGAGCGGACGTAGCCGCCGTAATCATCTCCACTGTGGAGAATATGATTGGAGGCCTGAGAGCTGGCAAACAGGTGGACTTCGGAGACTTGGGAAAATTCCGGTTACAAATCAACAGTCGTGCGGCAGACACGGCCGAAAAATTCACGGCTGCCAATATCACCGGAGTAAACATCCAATTCGTTCCCGGAGAGGACCTGAAGGACATCTTTGCCGGAATGAGTTTCTCACCCGTACCTACACGTGCTGCAACGCGTGCATTGCTCAAAGCCCAGAAGGCAGGGCAGACCACCGTAGATATTTCCGGTTCTTCAAACTCAGGCGGAAAACCTGATGGCGGCGGTGGTACCGATGGCGACGGAGGTATTGAAGACGATCCGCTGGGATAGGACATAAAGGCGCAGCCTTTAGAAATTAAAAATGAAAGAATTAATAATGAAAGGCTGCGCTGCCAATCACTTATCACTTATAACTAATAACTAAATTACAATTCGCATGGAAAAAAAATCAAAATCAACCTGGAGTGTTATCATCAAAGTTGTAATTGCCGTGGCTTCTGCTCTGGCAGGAGTACTCGGCCTTAATGCCTGCATGGCATAAAGGTATGAAAGCAGGCAGTTTCTATCAAAACTATCGGGAGGTACGCCTCCTGGTAGTTCATTGTTCAGCGACACGCTGTGACAGAATTTTTTCCGTAGAAGCTCTTCGCCGTTGTCATCAGGCAAGAGGTTTTGCAAGCATCGGTTATCATTTCTATATCACACGTGACGGTGAAGTACACATCTGCCGTCCGGTTCATCAAATCGGGGCCCACGCAACGGGGTGGAATGATAAAAGTATAGGTATCTGCTACGAGGGCGGTCTGAATGAAAGTGGGCAACCGGCTGATACAAGGACGTATGCTCAGAAATGCTCGCTACTTGATTTGCTACGACAATTGAAAACAGACTATCCGAAGGCAAAAATACTGGGGCATTATCAGCTCAGTAAGTTGGTGCATAAGGCGTGTCCGTGCTTTGATACAAAAAAAGAATATCAGAAACTATAATCTTCATTTAGAGTTTTGCAGAGAAAGCTAAAATTTTCTGCAGAACTCTTTTAATATATATATGACCCAATATCACATTCTAAATTTCCGTTTCACATATAACCAAACCTTTTGTTTGGTTAGCATATCAATCCCAATCCAATATATTGCAAATATAATTATAATAACCGTTATAAAACCTATAAAAATAGAGTATGGAATACTATCAACACCTATTACATGATATAAAAAAACAGGTATAGGAAGGGCAACCACAGTAACCAATAAACAGGGTCTAAAAACATCCCAGACATCTCTCCAACAATAATTTGCTATTTTCACTACCAATATAGGCTTTACTATCAGCCCCAATACAGCATAAGTCAATAAACTAGCCCAAGAAAGAGCAACCGGAGAACACCCTGCTCTAAATAAAAAATAGATTATAGGAAAACTTAAGAAGCCTAAAGTTGGTGATATTAGAGCATTTTCCCTTAAGCGTCCTTTAGCATACAACGCCGTATAAAAAGAAGAATCAAAAACTTGAAACAAACTCTGAATAACTATAATTTGAAGAAATATAACCGTATAATCAGGCACAGCACCCAACCATATCCTTAATAAAGGATGAGCCAGAAGACAGACAGGAAAACAGATTACAAACATCATATAATAAGAATACTTAGTGGATGCCAATAGTAGTTTTTTAGACCCCATCGAATCTCCTGCTGCCATTTTTTTCACTATCTGCGGATTGGCCGCTATCCGAAAATTAGCAACAAACTGACTAGCAGCCATGTTAACCTGTATGGAAATAGATCGCGCCGCAACCACAGCTGGCTCAAAGAACATGTTCAGCAGAATCAAAATACCTTGGCTATTAAGTGCAAGTGAACTACTGGCAAATAAACTCCATCCCGAAAATTCTGCTATTTCTTTGAATATGGCTCTATCGAATATAAAATGATAAATGGTTTCCTTGAAATGCCGGCTACAATACAAACGATAGATACAGATGAGTCCTACCTGAACTACAAACAATAAAGTTGCATACAGTTTTAGTTTATCATAGCCACCAATAGATAAAAAATAAACAACTCCCAGTTTTGCCGAGACTTCAAGAATGCTCATGTATGCAAAAACCGACATCTTCTCATGTGCGATGATACTTGCATTATAAGGCACTTGCGTTAATGTGAAAACAGCTGTCAATATGGATATATGGAAGGTATAGACTGCCGCGCCCATTCGTTCTGCCGGTATCACCAACTTATGATGAAGAAACCATCCCCCAAGTGTCTCTGCAACTATAACAACAAAGAGAGCTATTGCTATATGAATAGTCAATGTCGTAGAGAAAGTTCTCTTCAACTTTTCAAAATCGCCTGTCCCAAGCTCGTAAGTCAAGAAACGGGATGAACCTGTACTGAGCGCACTATTGATAAAAGACAAAAAGCCTACAATTCCACCTACGGACTGATAAATACCATAATCGTCAACTCCTAACGTTTGCAGTATCACACGCGAAGTATACAATGAAACTATCATTGTAAACATCATACGGAAATACAGAAATGCGGTATTCTTTGCGATGGTTCTATTATTACCTTGTTCCATGTAAAGCACATCCCCCTAATAAAACAATCGATAAAATTTGTAAATCACGTAACCGCTTATACAAAGTCATATCTAAAGAATCGAAAAGTCACAATTATCCGGATCATATCTCAAACGACTATTGATATTGATAGCATCAATAGCTTTCATTTCATTAGATGTCAATTCAAAATCAAAAATACTCACATTCTCTAATTGTCTACTTTTATTCAAAGATCTTACCAATGGAATTACACCTGTTTGAACATGCCATCTTAAAATAATCTGCACAACGGTTTTATGATATTTTTGAGCTATATTTTTCAATAATGGTAATCGCATCAAACGATCATCGAATCTTGCTATCGCAGTATATGCTTCTACTTGAATTCCCTTGCTCCAACAATAGCCAATAAGATCTTTCTGAGTAAATAAAGGATGAACTTCAAATTGATTAATTGACGGGACGACATCAGCGGCTTTCATAAGCTCTTCTATGTGATGTTTATGACAATTTGCAACGCCTAAACACTTGCAATAACCTTCTTTATACAATTGCACCATTTCCTTCCAGGTATCTATATATAGATCTGTTACAGGCCAATGAAACATCAACATATCTACATAATCTACACCCATACCCTGAAGTTGGGACATGAGGCACGCACGTACTTTTTGCTCACGTTGAGCTTGATTACTGATTCTTGTAGTAATAAATAAATCATTCCGTGATACTCCACTTCTTTTGATAGCTTTACCTATTAGATGTCCATCGCCGTAAGATGATGAATAATCTAACAGACTAAATCCTATCTTAAAAGAATTTGCAACAGCATCCACATAATCATATTCCTGTTTTGGTCGTATTATGAACTTTCGAAACGCCCGTTTAAATAAAGAATTAGAAATACGATCTTGCCTTGGAGAGTAGCCAACAATTCCCGGACCATTACCAATGCAAGGTATTTTAACGCCATTATTCAATTCTATTTTGGGAATATCCATTTTATGTATTTTTATCCTGTTATCATATTGTTCCATTATCAACGTGTACATTCTGCCCTGTTATGCTGCAAGCCTTATCAGAAAGCAAAAACGCCACAGTTTCAGCAACGGATCTCACACTGGTTGCGGTTTTTAAAGATGTACGTTTATAGATTCTATCTTTTTGATCTTCTGTTAAAGATGCACTCATAGCTGTTTCCATAAATCCTGGTACCACTACATTTGAGCGAATCCCCAGTTGCCCCCATTCTCTTGCAGTATCTTTAGAAAAAGCTTCTAATGCACCCTTGCTTGATGCATACATTGCCAGTCCTTTGTATCCGGTGTGGGCACTGATAGATGAAATATGTATAATAGAACCTTTCTTTTTAGATAAAAGCATATTGCGAAGCACGTATTTCGTTATCATCATTGGAGTAAAGACATTCACATTATACATAGCTTTCAGTTTATCTATATTAAGGTTCGTTACTATATCATCATATGCCATGGCTGCATTATTTACATATCCATCCAACTGAATTTTGTTAGTAACATACTCCTTAAATACATTCTTATGAATATTCTCACAATCAGAAAGATCTATACTTTTAAAATATAAGTATCCGGAATATTCCGACTCCAGCTTTTTAAACTCATCTGTATAGCTTCTTGCCACGCCATATACCGTATTTCCTTCTGATAGTAGCACACGGCATATTTCTAAACCTACACCTCGCGAGCATCCCGTTACTAAATAATTCATTGTCTTTTCAATTTTCCAGTTCTTGTTAATGTCATAGCCTCTACAAACCTAAATCTGCGAGGTATTTTAAAGTCCTGCAAATTACTACGTAAGATTTTCTTTATATCTATTTCTGTTAATGCTATATTAGGTTCCAATTGAATATCGGCACATAATATATTGCCCAACACAGAATTTGCTTTACCGTACACTAAAACCTGCTGAATACCATCAATAGATAATAAGACATTCTCTACTTCTCCCGGATTTACTTTATAGCCACCTACGTTGATAAGTTCGTTTTTACGGCTCTTGAATTTAAATAAACCCATTGATTTGTCGATCCATTCTATCAAATCTCCTGAATGATAATAATCACCTTCAAACTTAAAACTATCAGAACGACCTAATAGTGACTTATGAATAAGAAGTTCATCGTCTTCAACTCTAAATTTATCTCTGATAGCTTCCGGTATCTGGAAGCAATCACCTTTTGCCGCAAACAATGACCCAGCTTCTGTTGATGCATAAACGTTATTAATTTTTGCATTTGGAAAAACACAACGCATGGAGTCATAAAGATGCTCATCGGACTTCTCTCCTCCTAAGGTAGCTCGAATTACCGTATCATATTCCTTCTCAAAAGGAAGCAACAGCCTGTAAAAAGTAGGAGTTGCAGAAATATGAGTTATGTGATGATTGGATATACATCTGTAAACCTCATTGCGGCTCCTTCCGAATATATTTACTAATGTATTTTCATTTTCAAATGCTTGGAAGAATACTTGTAATCCCGCCATGTGAGTAGGAGCGTAAGCATAGCCCCATATTTGATTGGCATACCGTTCACCTGTTCTTACTGATCGAGTAAGAGATGAAATAGAATGGAGGACTTTCTTGGGCTGACCTGTTGTACCGGAAGTAAATATTGTTATCTCGGCCGCCGATTTCTTTACCGCATTTATAACCTCTGGAACATCAGAAAAACTTGACGTATTTATAATTCGCGGCTGATTGACTAACGATTCATCTAAGTTTTCAATCTCTGAAGAATTTAAATCAGAGTCCAATAGTACCAATGACTGATTATTAGCCAACGCTTTAACCAGATTTACAAAATACAAAAACACATCGTGAACTTTGTAATATGGATAATAAAAGCCATCCGTCTGTATAGCATCTAACAAATCTTGATAAGTATATACCTTATCATTATCAATCAAAAAAGGTTTCATTCTTTATCAAGTTTCGTATAGATTTCACCAACAGTACTAACTAATCCATCTTCGAATATATCAATATCAAATTCGTCTTCAATATGAACTGTTAATTCTGCCAAATCAAAAGAAGTAAGTCCTAAATCATCTCTCAAACTGCTTTCTTCAGAGATGGATTCCAAAACCGGTAAATCTTTTGACAGTCTGATATCGTTGATAATAGTTAATATTTTTTCTTTCATTTCTCTACTTATTTATTGGTTGATAAAAATGTGTATTTGACAGATTTGCGGCCACGCTACCCCATGATAATCCAACTCCAAAACCACACATAATAACTTTCTTCAAATTATATTCTGCCGGACACAAATCAGAAAAAAGCAATGGAATTGAAGCAGGTCCAGTATTGCCGAAATTACTCACGTTAGTAGGAGCAATATCCGCACTGATCTTGAGCTTCTTACGCACATAGTTTACCATAAAATCATTGGCTTGATGCAAGGCATAAAAGCCGACATCCGCTTTATTCCATTCCATGTATTCAATCAATGTATTGATGTTTTTATGTACCTGTGATATTGCAAAATTGAATATGGCTATTCCATCCATAAACAAATCATTTTTGGTACGTCCATTATGATCTTCATCCCACTCTAACACTGATGTCTCTTCAGAACATGGCAAACGAAATCCACCCGCAGGAACGATGAGTCTATCAGAGCCACTACCATCAGACTGTATGTGAAACCCGATGAGATCACTTCCTTTAGATACTAAAGTGGAAGTACCACAATCTCCAAAAACCATACGAAGTGATTTGTCATTGGGGTTAATCATCCTGGATGTAGTATCACCGGAAAGCACGAGTACATTCTTACATGCTCCGCTACTTACCCATAGGGATGCTTGAAACAGACCATAAATATAACCGGAACAGCCATAATGAATGTCAATACAAACGGTATCTTTAGACAACATCAATTTTTCTTGTAATAATATCGAAGTTGCCGGAAGAATATAATCCGGTGTCTGTGAAACGAACACTAAACCGTCAATTTCTTCTCTATCAATACCTTCTTGTTCAAATAATGCTTCTGCTGCCTTTTGACACATGTCTGCTGACGTCATGTCTTTATTTGCAATTCTGGCTCGATTGACACCTGTTGCCTTCATGATTGTATTCACCTCAGATTCACCATAAAGACTGCCAAGGGATAACATTTCCAAACTATTAGAAGGAAGCCATGAATTCACGGCTTTTATTTGAACGTTCTTTAATATCGTCTTCATGATTAATTATTGCAGTGTAAATCCTCCATCAATGACTATACCTGTACCAGTGACAAAAGAAGATGCATCTGATAGCAAATAAATTATGCCATAAGATACTTCGTTTGGATTTCCAAATCTCTTCATCGGATACTTTGAAGCTTCAATTCTCAATTCCTCTTCACCTATCTTTCCTCTATCAAGTATGCTGGTATTTATCATTCCAGGGCACACCTCATTGACCCTAATACCCTTTACGGCTAAATCCAAAGCCGCATTTTTCACAAAACCATGAATTGCTCCTTTAGATGTACTATATAGGACATTGCCGCCACCGGCAACACACGTACCACTAATACTACACGTGAAAACAATGCTTCCTCCACATGAAATTTTCTTTTTTTTCAATATTTTCTGCGTCAAAAGTATTGGTGCTATAGTATTTATACTCAAAACCCTTTCTATATTTTCTCGCTTCACAAATTGTGTAAGTATAGTTTCAGTTAGCCCAGCATTATTTACTAATCCGTTTAGGTTAGGTAATTGTTCTACTAATTCATCAATCTGTGTATCATCAGATAAATCCGCTACAATACTCTGATGGCCTTCACCTTCCAACATCAGAAAGGTTTCTTTTAAACGTTCAGCATTCCTTCCTGTTATTATGAGTTTCGCACCTAATTTAGAACATTCTATAGCAGTGGAACGCCCTATTCCCGATGACGCTCCTGTGACTAGAATAGTTTTAGACTCTAATGTAAATGGATTATACATTTTTTCTTGTTTTGACAAGTTCAAATAAATCCGCAATCGTTTCTGCACTTCTGATATCTTTTGCTGATATCTCTACTCCATACTCATCATCTATCATACCAATAATCATCAATGCCGCCATAGACGTCCATACGTCCATCTCTTTAAAATATGTTTCACCGTTGATTGTAGAAACATCCAAATTGTCAAATTGCTCAACAAACTGAGAAATAAAATCTTTCAATTCCATATTCTTTTCCTTTTATTATTTAGTATTTCCAGAGAACATCTTCGTCAACAACTTTCGAAGGATTGCCGGACACCATTGTATTTGGTGGAATATTAGAAGTAACGAATGCTTTGGCTCCCACTATCGCCCCATCTCCTATATTTACTCCTAACATAATGGTACAACCCTCACACAACCAAACCTTCTCTCCTATTACAACAGGACGAGTATTTTTGTATCCCGTACGGTTTATATAATGGTCTCCATTATTGTCTCTAATCAAAACATTACGTCCCATCATTGTGCCTTTTCCTATTTCTATTTTTTCACCGCAAATGACAGTGGCGCCAATATTGCTACCTCCCTCTCCTTTGTATATCAGATGCGCGTCATGAAAAACTTCAACATCTGCACCATACATTATATTTGTATTTGGTCCAAGTTCCAAAACGCCCCCTTTTTCTATCAGCAATCTTGTCTCTAATTTGGATTTTCTATATCGCTTTGTACCAATATAGGATATGCCTTTTTTTGTTATTTTACCACCTTTTTCCAGTTGAATAACAACATGAGATGCAGGTATCAATACATTTCCATGGATTATCTCATTAAATGTATTGTATTTAAAAAATTGATATATGGCTTTTGGAGAATGATTTGTTCCTCGCCACACAGCAAATAGATATTTGATGTATTTTTTTATAATAAACTTCTTACTCTTAGGAGTTGATAATATGTATTTGTCAGCAATCTGAGTAAATGTCATATTATCTAAATCCTTAAAAAATTGCTCTCTATTGACTTTGGGTTTATCTAATGATTTTGTTAGTGCAAGATTGCCCTTTTCAATCGTTTCAAAAGGTACTTGAAAGGAATTTATTCTTATCTTTGCTTTCTCAAAGAATGATGCCCCTTTTTGAGAATTAACCATAACTAAGGACAATCCCAAATTTTTATCCATCACCTTTTTAACATTTTCTACTCCCCAAAAATCCGCAAGTGTAATATCCGCTATGCGTGGATATCCCTTGAATTTACATTCATAGCAAGAAGGACGACAAAAGACTCCAGTCTGTAAATATCCTTTTGTGTAGTTATTCGAATCTTTAGGCTCGTAATAAGCCTTTCCATTTGCCAAAACTACTTTTTGAGTCAAATTTCTCCATCCATATTCCTTGGATTTGGCCTTGCAATATACAACTGGAGAGCCATACCTTTCTTCAAAAGTATCAAGGTATTTCCGCCAAACTTTAGGCGAGTTTGTACCTCTGCATACAAAATCCACTATAATTAGGTTTTCGTAGTCTTTTCGCAAAAAGGATCTTAATGCAGCCATTTGACATGGAGAACCACAAACTAATACATTTTCTCCTTTTTTTAGCAAACCACGGAGCTGTTTATAAAACCCTGTGAAATTGCTTTGCAAATATTTAGAACTACGCAGTTTTATTAAATCTTTCTTATCGGGTGATATATACTGTCTTACTGAGAAATCTTCATTAAAAATAGCGCCACCAACATATCCCTTATTACGATACATTATATCAGCCAAAGCTGAAAATAATCCACCCGAAGTACTGTCAAATACCACTTCGATGTCCTTATGCTCAGCTACATAGCAAATTGATTGCTTCAAATTATTCTTCTTCAGTGTATCGATATTGATAATTGGACAAACCTTTTCACACAATCCGCAATCAGTGCACTTGCTTTTGTCCACCTCTGGATACCAAAATCCTTCAATATCCGTTTTGAAAGTAATTGCATCATGAGCACACACGTCTCCACAGGCGTTGCAACCGCAGCACATTGCTTTATCCGAAATATCAATCATATGAATGGGAAATATAAAATGAGAATATAAAATTCTGACCAACTCACTCTTCAAGTAAGCCGGCACACATATCAACTGCAATAAAATGATGCAGCGCCAAAAATAAAAAGGATGATTAGAACTGAGTTATCAATCTGTCAAGCTTGACCAACAATTGACGTGTTGGCTCTAACAGAGGAAGTACACCTTCACGTGCAAAATCAAAGAGATCATTATAGTCACCTGTTATGCTTTTTCTTTTCTATAGGCAATAATGCTTGCATGTCTTCCGAACTAAAACTCATTACAATTGTATCCCTTCTTCTTTTACATTATGAAAAAATGGTGTAAAATGATACTTCAACCAGTCTTGCATGGTATATAGTACCGGACTTATACATTTATTTAATGACCATCTCAGCTCAACTAATGGATAAGAAACATTATCGTAATCTTTAGTCTCAATCTTCGGCTTATCCAAAAGAATAAGTATATCCCAATTCGAATCAACACGTGCATCGCCCCGCGCCTGTGAACCATACAAAAAAGCATGTCCACCTGAAGGAAGAACGCTCTGCAACGTATTCTTTATAGAGTGTAAGATATCACTCTTTACCGGATTCATAACAATTAAATACTCATTTTACACAAAGATAGACTTTTATTCTCAGAGAACAATTTTTTTATAATAAATCAACTTCCTCAAAAGGATAAGGATTCTCCTCAATATATTGTAATTCCTCAATTATCTCCACTTGCTCCAAATTCAATCGGGATGTTTCCCAAGTTGAAATTATGGCATGTGCTTCCTCAGCCAATTTTTCTTCATATACTTCACCATAACAATAAGTCAGCAGACGGACTTTCAGAAGCGAAGGCCTTAGGATAGGAAGCACTGCAAAACTACGGTCCAGAACCTTCTGAATATATTCCTGTTTATGGCCATTATCGTACATAGTGGCATTGAAAGCCACTAAAAGCCCCAGACAAAGTTCGGCTTCAGCTTCAGGAGTAGAGCCATGCTTTCCATACGAGTTCAGGGCCGATTCATAAACATCACGATTCAGACGGGTGAAATCATCGACATAAATCGGACGGTCATCCTGCCCCAGAGTGAGAAGACTGTGAGCCAGGGAAAATAAGGATGAAACTTGATCACTCATATATTTAATTATGATTTATGATTTATAACACTGAAATTAGTCGGCTATAGGCTCTACCAGTGAAGAGTGAATAAACGTTGTGGCAACAGCCATAACCCCTTCAATATTCACAACTACACGACGGTCACGACGAATACGAACGAACTCACCCACGGCTCCTTCGAAAACACCGCCTATAACACGTACTTTCTGACCTTTTATCAGTTGAAGTTCGGCTGGTTCCACATAAACAATCGACTCCTCATAAGTACCGGCAACAAGAATAAAACTACGCATCTGACTGTCGGGAATAACAATAGGAAGATGTTGTTCGCGATCCATAATATAGCGCATGGGGATATTCATACCGGCTTTATCTTTTAAAGCATCAATACGCTTACGGGTAGAGCGGATGAAAACAAGATTATGCACAGCAGGAACAAGCCTACGAATGCGACGACCCTTTTTCACGATATAATCGCGACGCATGGGTATAAAATTCTCAATCTTTTCCTCGTCGAGAAAAGCTTTCAAAGCTAACTCACGGCTATAAGTGACTCGCACTGCAAACCAGTGAAGATGTGGAGAATGTGAAGTGATGTTCACGTCAGAATATTCTTTGGGGACACCGGAGTAGTGAAATACTTACCGATTAATTTATGTAATGCAGTTATTTTTAAGAATTTATGTTGCATTCATATTATCTCAAAGCGTTTCGCCATCACGGTCAAAAAGCAGTGAAACAGTTATGTGAAAAAGAGATTAACGAAGAGATTAATGGAGCTATAATGTCTTTTAATCGTTCGTTTAATGTGCACAAAGATAAAGGGTATTTTTGAGATGAACAAGATGTTTAATAAAAATATTTGCTTTTAAAGCTGTTTTTATAAGTATGTTATTGATTATCAGTATTGTATTATTGGTGATAAATATATTTAATATCTTTTCCTTTTTATAGTTTTTGGCATCTGAACTTTGTGTTCAACATAGTGCACATTAAACGAACGTTTTTTATCCACCCCTATTTTACAGAAGCAATTCACTGTTATCCAGCGGTTTATTATTAAAACAAAAGCATTCAAAAATCTTCCAAGTTAAGCCAACTTTTGATATTATAAAAATCGCCCACCAATCATATCCATCTATATATTAAGCACTTAGCAAATATTTAATTGTTCCTTCAGATTTCATTTCAAATCATATAATAAAACCCCTCACCCCCCGTTATTTAGTAAAAACCCGATAACGGCATGAGATTAAAAGCCCTGCGCCTCATATATCTATTCCCTATATTCTTCCTGTTGTCCTTCAACGCTTGTGACGACATGGACGATTATTCATCCGACCCGAAGCATACACTTTGCTTCTCGCAGGATACGCTATGCATGGATACCGTTCTCACTGGTATTCCTACATCCACCCGTCAACTGAAAGTATACAACCCGAATAAGAAAGCATTGTTAATATCCTCCATAGTCCTTGCCGATGCCGGAAAATCCGGTTTTCGTATCAATGTGGATGGCATAAAGGGAAATCAATTCTCCGATATAGAAATTGCAGGAGAAGACAGCCTATATATTTTTGTAGAAGCTACTCTGCCTCAGCAAGACAATGCCGACATCAGATTAATAAAAGACTCCATTCTTTTTCAACTGAATGGCATCCGGCAAGAAGTAAAGCTGCAGGCATATGCACAAGATGCTTTTACTTTCAGGGGAAAAGTAATTGAAAAAGATACCTTGATTACATCCCAACGTCCGATACTGATTTATGACAGTATCAGTATTGCCTCAAACGCACACTTAACCCTCGCAGCAGGCACCCGTTTGTATTTCCACGGCAAGGCAGGAATGCAGATACACGGACGCTTGTCAGTAGAAGGTACCCTTTCCGCTCCGGTTGTTTTCCGGGGAGATCGTACAGACCGGATGTTCCCCTATCTTCCTTATGACCGGTTACCGGGACAATGGGGAGGCTTACGTTTTTACAAAACCAGTTATGAAAATCATCTGGTCTATGCGGATATTCACGGTGGTAGTTTCGGCATTCGTTGCGATTCTTCGATAACAGACCGCAGGAAGTTGACATTGGAATCCTCTATCATACGGCAAGTATCGGGCAATGGACTGGAGTTGACGTCGTGTCAGGTAGTGGTAGGAAACAGTGAGATTAGTAATGCGGGAGAAAGCTGCGTCAGTCTGTTAGGGGGAGATTATACATTTACCCACTGTACACTGGCAAATTACTTTAGTTGGAATGTACGGAAAGGGGCGGCATTGCAAGTGCGGAATGAACAGGATGACACTGCATATCCGCTTTCATCGGCTATTTTCCGTAATTGTATTATTGCGGGTTCGGGCACGGACGAAATTAACGGAGGACGCTCTAAAAATGAGAATATAGCTTTCAATTATTACTTCTCACACTGCCTCATCAACTCGATAGAAGAAGAGAATGACAAGATAGTCAATGTTATCTGGGAAAAGGATGATAATTTCATGCTGATGGATAACCATACACAGGAATATAATTTTAATCTTGGTGAAAAATCCAAAGCCATTAATTGGGGAAGAAAAGAGGATGCAAACATCTACCCAATTGACAGAAATGGACACTCCCGCCTACAGGATGCAGCACCGGATGCAGGATGTTATGAATCTATGATCTTGGCATCATACTAAAAACAACTCTCAATGAACATTAAATTATATATTACTTTTTCATTTCTGTTCGCTCCTTTTTTCTTTCTTTGCGGACAAACGAAAAAGGACACCCTCTCTTTTCGCGTTGTCAGTTATAATGTTGAAAACTTATTCGACTGCCGCCACGATACACTAAAAAATGACTATGAATTCCTACCTGACGCAGTACGCCACTGGAATTATACAAAATATAAAAAGAAGCTGGATAACATAGCCCGTACCATCACAGCCGCAGGCGGTTGGACTCCACCAGCACTTGTTGCCCTCTGTGAAGTGGAAAATGACAGTGTATTACGCGACCTGACTCAGCGCTCGGTTCTTCGGGAAGCCGGATATCGCTATGTGATGACCAACTCACCCGATCAGCGAGGAATCGATGTGGCATTGCTTTACCAACGGGACCGTTTCAAACTGATTTCCTATCAGGGAATCCCCATACCTCATATATCCGGTAAAAAGAAACTTCGCCCTACACGAGATATACTACACGTCTGCGGAATGTTATTAAACCACGATACACTGGATGTTTTTGTAGTTCATCTTCCGTCCCGTTCAGGAGGTGCCAAAGAAAGCGAACCTTACCGTCTGCATGCCGCCCGACAATTGAAAGCTGCGGCAGACAGCATCTACCTCCATCGGTATCATCCGCAAATTCTTATCATGGGAGACTTTAACGATTATCCCGATAATGCATCGGTCAGCAAAATAGTTTCAGCAAAAGCTCCCCTTCAAGACAAAAGTAGTTTGCAACCACAAAGATTCTATCACTTGCTTGCCCGTAAGGCCGCTACACAAAAAGACTTCGGCAGTTATAAATATCAGGGCGAATGGGGATTACTGGATCATATCATTGTCTCCGGTACACTTCTCCAGCCGGATGCAGACTTTTGCACCAGTGAAAGCAAAGCCGATATCTTTCGTCCTTCTTTCCTATTGACGGATGATAAAAAGTATGGCGGTGTGCAGCCATTCCGCACTTACTACGGAATGAAGTACCAGAACGGTTACAGCGATCACCTGCCTGTATGGGCAGATTTCCGGCTCATTTATTAATCCGAATACTGATACAATTTCAAATCAAACTTCTGTACCATTACCAGCAAATGATCAAATATATCGGACTGAATACGCTCATATTCTTTCCATACCTTGTTCCGGGAAAAGAAATAGACCTGAATAGGAACTCCGTAAGTTGTCATTTCCTTCTGACTGATAATCAAGTCCAGATCCTGATTTACAACAGGTAAGCTACAAAGATAGCGTTCGATGTAAATGCGGTAGAGTTGCGCATTGGTAGGCACCTCCCCTTCCGCCGGCTGATAGTCCGCCATCAAAGGAACTTCCTTGCGAATGGTATCCAACATTTCAGAAGTACAGAACTTCAATGTGGTCATATCCAGATAGATATTCTTGTCCACACGCCGGCCACCACTCTCCTGCATGCCGCGCCAGTTCTGAAAAGAACCGTTCACTAAGGTATAAGGCGGAATGGTAGAAATTGTGTTATCCCAGTTCTGGATCTTCACGGTGTTGAGGGTAATTTCTTTCACAATACCATTGGCAGATCCGTTGGGTAAAGCAATCCAGTCGCCGATACGCAGCATTTCATTGGCAGAGAGTTGCACTCCGGCCACAAACCCCAAAATACTATCTTTAAATACCAACATCAATACTGCTGCCGAAGCACCCAATCCGGCAAAAAGGGTTGCGGGAGATTTATCGATAAGAATAGATATGGCAATGATAGCAGCCACAAAGAACAGTAGTACTTGCAATACCTGGACAAAACCTTTCATCGGGTGATTCTTACTATTGTCTTTTTGATTATGAAAATCCAGAAAAACCAGTAACAGTCCGTTCAGCGCAAAGGCTAATGCAGCTACAATATACACGGCACACACCTTCTGAGCCAAGCCCAACAACTCTACTCCATGCACAAAAGTATGGGGCAACAGGAAATAAATCAGAATGCCCGGCAAGGTATGTATCAGGTGAGGAACGACCTTCCGCTTCATTAATAAGGTATTCCAACGGTGAGGTGAACGATTTGTATAATGCTTCATACCGCCCACTAATATTGCTTGGAATAGATAGTCTAATCCTACAGCTATAGCAATAATCAATATGGCGATGATAGTCTCATCAAATGTATTCGCAAATTTGGGATCTACTCCCCAACCTACAAGGGTTTTATTCATCCACCCTCCTAATGTCGTCATATATTCCTCCGATTTTAGTTGCTTATAAAAGTGATAACAGATAAAGGGGGCAGGTTGTTTAGTGAAACTTTTTCCGGTTTCATCTTTTAGTTTTCCGGCTTCAGTAAAAAAGTTCCGATGGAAGATGCTCCTTTCACCGTCAAACAGACATTGGTACTGACTTTTATACAGCCTACTCTTTTCAGGATTGGGAGTTTTCTCATTCCTGCTGTTGGCTAATTATGCAAATCTTACTCCGCAAGTTACAAATGTAATCCACACACCATGTGCATTCTTTTTTGTCGTTGCCACTTTCAATATATTGGGATATTATACTCTTCGTATCAGTTCATGGATAAACCGCCTATATTCCAACAAATTGCACTGTAAGTGGAAGTTCATAGTGGTATATACATCTGTAATGCTATTGTTTCTACTGTTGATTATGGGTTGTTGTTAGCTGCCAAGTTAATAGGAAGAGCTGATAATCCATTCACTCTCCAGATAGGAGGAATACGTATTTTATTAGTGGTGTGGTTGGTAAAACTTGTTATCTTGGGATTGTTACTAGCCGAAATAGAATATAATCCGGCAAATGCCGTACGCTTCACACGAAATTTTTCGAATGTATATCACTAATCACACGGCTGCGTTCCGACTGGGAGGTTACCGTATTACCCGGAAGTGTGGAAGATGCCATCGCTTGGTTCAAGATACAACCTCATCCGAATATCCTGTTTCTGGATATTAAGTTATCGAGTGCATGCAGCGCCTATTTTAACGGGAAAATAATACTTCACGTGAAACCGCCTCATAAGGATAAGATAACGGTGAGCGAAGAAAAAGTGTCTTCTTTCAAGCTATGGCTGAACCTTTAACAGTAATAACAGCCTTCATTCCAAATAATTATCATATATTTGGAATTCTATTCACAATATGGACTAACTAAAGACTGAAAGATATGACACAAATTAAAGAACTACTTAGAATCGGGCTATTTGTTATTATAGTACTTTGCGGCACTTCAGCGTGTAGTAACGATGATAGTGATGATGATGAACTCGCAAAGGATTACATATTAAAAGAAGTAGCATGGATTATGCAAGATGATGAAGTCAAAATCATTAAGCAAACGATACCAGGTTTCTTGACTGATAACAACACTGATGAAGAAATGAAAGTAACAGTCAAGCCAACAGCAGATGTAAGACAATCTTCATGCTTCTATACAGATGATGCAAAGTTGTTTCAACTTTTAACCCAGACCCCTAATGAAATTTATGTCCCAGGTGGTTTTACTCTCCTCCCATCAGACCATTTTTCATATATACATAGTGGTCCTAAAACCCTCTTTTCGTTGGAGGAACAATATATTCCTCTTACGGTAGAAATAACTCATGAATCGACTATACCTCCTCATCACAGACTTATTTACAATCACATCATTAGTTTGCGAGAAATAAACGCTACTTACCGTGCCTGCTTCACAGAAATTAATACTGGTAAAGAATTGCAAATCACAGGAAAATGGACAGGCAAATTCTTTATACAAAATGAGGGAGAAACATTGTTAGAAGAAATAAAGTAAACAATAAACTACTTATCTTTCAATACATAGCCTTTCTTCATCAGCGATTCTATCTTCACCGAAGAGTCGTTGCGAAGTGCCTTGCGCAAATAAGTAATCTGCACGTTCAGCGCCAGAGAGTTTGCATAAGAGGCACTACTCCAGACTGTATTCAACAACAAGTCACGGTCTACAGACAAATTAAGGTTCTTCGCCAACAAGCGGAGAATCTCTGCCTGACGGGAAGTAATAAGTACTTTATTATTTCCCGTTCGTATTTCATTGGTACTGTAATTGAAGACAGACTGGCCGAAATGATAAGTCTCCTCCTCCACCGTATCGGAAAGCTGTGAAGCGAAACGTTCACGAATACGGGCTATAAGTTCTTCCGGATAAAACGGTTTGGCAAGATAATCATTCGCACGAAGCTGGAAACCTTGCAGACGGTCGGCCTTATCACTACGGTCGGAAAGAAAGAATATGAGTACATGCTTATCCGTCTCGCGGATACGTTCGGCAACTTCAAAGCCATTGTGACCGGGCATATTAATATCAAGTAGCACCAAATCTGGTTTCACAAGAGGAAATTGCTCGATAGCAATGCTTCCGTTCCCCGCATAAGTTACCTCATAACCTTCTTTTTCAAGAAAGCGCTTCAGCAGCATTGAGTATTTCAAATCATCGTCAGCAAAAAGTATCTTCAAAGGTTTCATCTTATTGAGGTATGTTAATTTCTATTGTAGTTCCCTTACCCGCCTGACTATTTAAAGAGATAGTCCCATGGTGTGCCTCTACCAGCAATTTTACATAACTCAAACCCAGACCGATACCCGGCAATGAGCGGTCGGGAAGATTACTGCCCCGGTAGAATTTATCGAATACACGATTCTGTTCGGAAACCGGAATGCCGATACCATCATCAGATACCCGTATCGTCAACTGATGATCTTGCAAAAGACAATCTACAACGACGTGCACAGAAGTACCTGAATACTTCACAGCATTCTCTATCAGATTACTGATGATGTTGGAAACGTGTACCGGATCTGCCGTCACCAAAGTCTCCGTACTGAAATGTGTCTCAATAGAAACATCTTTATCCTCCGGAATATGATAAAGTCGGACAAGCTTTTCCAGACTCGCTTTTATATCGAACGTACGAACAGAAAGTTGTGTATGTTCATCATCGGCACGCGTCATATCACGCAACTTTGAGAGATAGGCCGACAGATTATCCAGTTCGGACATAGAATCATGGATCACTTCGTCCATTGCTTTCTCATCCATTCGCAAAGACTTGTCATTCAGGAAAGCAATACACATTTTCAGAGCCTGTACAGGCCGTTTCAATTCATGTATCATGGTGTTTACAAAGCTTTTTCGCAATTCGTCGATCCGGCGTTGCTTCAGGATGGTTTTTATCTGAAACAGCAAGCAAAGCCCTAATAGGAAAATCAGGCAGATACTGCCGGATAACTGCCACCCCATACGCACAAGTACTGCATGAGGCGAAACCTTCACAGTAACAAGAAGCAACTGATGTTTCAGGGGATTATAGGGATAGCTTACTTCGATGTACGGATTGAATAAAGTGCCTTGCCGCTTCAGTTCGGCATTCCACTGGTAAGTGGAATCTTCAGAAACGACCAGATGCGTAGTAAACATTTGTTCGTCCAAACGTATGGCAAGCAAGGAATCAAATTGCTGCAATGCAAAAGGTATATCCAACTCTAAACGATAAAGATTAATAATAGAGTTCAAGTTAGGAGCATCTTTATCGGACATATTGATCTTGAATGAATCCTTCACAATAATCCGTTCTTCCGGCAAAAGGGTGTCTAACGCCAATGCCCATTCTCTGCGCTTTGCCTCTCTCTCTTTATCATCCGTACTGGCAGAATCCTGCTGTTCTATTTTGAGAGTTTCTATATTCACCTGTCCCACGCTCTCCAGCTCCCGTCCTTTCAGAACCCCTAAAATTAATTCGTCGATAGTGGTCCGTGCTTCCAAATCAATAGATTTACTTAGTTGATAGAAAAACATATTGCTACTACTAAGCACCTTCTTGGGCTGGGGAGCACGGATAGAGTCATACTGTTGGGTGGTCTGCAAGATGCGATCATAGATATCATTGATCTGTTCATCATTCATGTACTGGTATTGGTTACGTAGCCAGTAAGCCTGTCCGCATGTAATGAGCAGCATCGCTACAATGGAGAATATCCAAACTATCTTAATCCGTCGTTCCATAATTGTTCCTCTTTTTAAGGCCTCTTTCAAAAGGACCTTCATTTGGTACCGGCAAAGGTAGAAGTTAGCTTGCAAATATAAGTACGTGCGAGGCAGATATTATACGCCGCGTAATATTTCAGTAATAACTTTCGCCCTCTTCTGAAGCAAAATCCGCATAGTTTTGCAGTACAATAATCGCTGGAAGCAGTATGTCAAACCTCTAAAAATGTAAAAACTATGAGTGCAAGAATTATTTTCCTCAATCTGTGTCTCGCCATGCTATGCGCATCACAAGCAAAGGCACAAATTATTGTTTCTGATGGAACGAAAATACAGAATGATACCATCGGCGAAGCACAACTCCTTGTGCAATATGAAACGCGCTGCATCATCAATCCGGAGAAACCGGAAAATGTTACGGAAGAAACCATGATGCTGGAAGTAGGCAAAAACCTCTCCAAATTCTACAGTTACACCAAGTATGTATGCGACTCCGTACTGGCAGTGGATTTTGCCAACAAAGCCTCACAGGAAACCATCAATGAACACCTGAAGCAATATGGGCAAAGCAAATTGGGTGAACGTACCTTCAAAGGCTATCCCAGTGGAAAAGTAACAACCCTTGACGAAGTGGCAGGCATGACGCGCCTGCGTTGCGAAGAAGCGGAAGAGCATCCACAGTGGAAGATACTGGCAGAAAACGATAGTGTCCTCTCCTACCTTTGCAGCAAAGCCGAATGTCAATTCAAAGGCCGGACATGGACGGCATGGTTTACTGCAGAAATACCCGTCAGCGAAGGTCCCTGGAAGCTTTGCGGACTACCTGGACTGATACTAAAAGCCGAAGACAGTGAAGGGCATTATTCATTTACCGCTGCCGGTATGGAACAGTGCCACACATACAGACCCATACTCTTCGACGGAAAGAAGCACGAACCGATGAACCGCAAAGCATACAACAAAGTGCACGAACGTTATTATGCCGACCCGGTAGGATTTATCACCGGAAGCATGCCGAACGTCACTGTTACTATAAAAGATGAACATGGCAATGCAACCAAGAACCCGAAGAATGTTCCTTATAACCCGTTGGAACGAGATAAATAAGCTACGAGCTACAAAGTTACCAGCGACAAGTTGCCACGCTATACCCGTAAATAAACAAGACCTTGAAACAGGTTTGATAAAAAGTAACATTTTCGCACACACGTGATAATTCATGAGTTCAGCCGTATATTGAGGGTACCTAAATATGATACTTAGGGTATCTCAGTATCATACTTAGGTATCCTCAGTCGTATACTTAGATGCTCTCTTTTTTACACATTGATAATCAGCAGATTACAAAAGAGTAAAATAAACATATAAATTAAGACAAATATCAATTATTAAATATTCAATTATTTCAGTATATGAATACGAGACTTACGATTCTATTTTTTTTGTTTCTCTTTAGTTTCTTGTCGTCTACCTACGCCCAGACATTGAGCGGCAAAATAACAGATGCAGAAACCAATCGACCGTTGGAGGCAGTCATGATCAGTGTATTACGCGGAAACACAACGATAGACTATGCACTAACCGATGCCAAAGGGCAATTTTCTTTGCCGTGGAAGCATAGCGGAACGCTGCAACTCAATATCTCTTTGTTAGGCTATAAAAGAGAAATGCGAAATATCAATGCGGCAGGAACCCTGAATCTCAGCCTACAACCGGAAGCTATTGTGCTGAAAGAAGTACAGATACGTCCGGGACGCATCAATACCCGAAAAGATACGGTAAGATATGATCTGGCACAGTTTGCTTCCTCTAAAGATGTGCATATCAAGGATGTATTGAAGAAACTTCCGGGCGTGGATGTCGATGAAAATGGGCAAGTTAAGTACAAAGGGAAAGCCATCGACCACTACTTTGTAGAGGGAATGGACGTCACAGGCGGACGCTACAACCAGATCAACAATAACCTGAATGCCAAAGCTGTGAAAACGGCCGAAATCATGGAAAACTATCAGTCCGTAAAGGCCCTGAAAGGAAAGATTAACTCTGAAGAAGTGGCACTGAACCTGAAACTCGATCCGAAAGCGCGGGATCAATGGATAGCTAACACCACACTGGGCGCCGGATGGAGCGATGACAATGATAAACTCTTATGGGAAGGAGGGCTGAATGCCCTTCAACTGGGCAAAGGCAAGCAGAGTGTCTATAATTACAAGACGAATAACAATGGCAAGGACCTTAGCGACGAACAGACAATATTGACAGGGAGCGGTTGGCAGGAAGTGCCACTTTCCGGTTTTCTAGCACAGCCGGGCATCAGTGCACCGTTAGATAAAAAACGCTTATTGTTTAATGAGACGCACACCCTGAATGGCAACCGGATGTACAAATGGAATGAAGATCGCAGTTTACGTATGCAAGCCGGATACACTCATGACGTGATCCGGCAACAACGGGGAAATACGCAAATCTATTATCAGCCAACGGATACCATACAAATAGATGAAACTTATCATTATCGCCTGAGAAGTGATGCCGCCAATCTGGAACTTCGTTATGAAGATAACAGCAATCGCAACTATATATCCAACCGCTTCACAATGGATGGGGAAATAAACCATGGTCGTTCGGAAGAACTCGGGCAAACTCTACGAACTTCCCGGCTGAGTGCGGGAAATTATTTCAATCTCATCCGGAACCGGGAAAATAGTACCTGGGAATTCCGCTCGGCAACACAGTATGCTTACCAGCCCGCATCTTTATTGCTTGAAGAAGGAAAAAGCAAATTCAATCAGCACAGTTTCTATACTGATAATAGTGCGGCATATCTGCGCAAGTACAACGGCTTTACACAGCAATACAAAGTAGGAATACAAGGGGAACGGGCTACAATGAAGTATACTCCGCCTACACAACCTAATGACTTCAACGCCTCTAACCTGTCATTGTATTTCAACCCCTATTTCCAATTGCAACGAGGTAAATGGCTGGCTACACTTTCGCTAGCCCTAAAAGCCCAGCGATACTTCTCACAACAACGTTCATTCCTGTTCTTCAATCCGTCCACGTACTTGCGTTACAAACTGGATTATCATTGGACGTTCTATCTCTATGGCAGCCTGAAACGTTCGGCAGGAGATTTCTCCGACCTATATCCGGGACTTTACCAAACCGACTACCGTACCTGGCGAAGCGGTAACGGCCTTTTTCCAACGAGCACTACGCAGACTTATAATCTCTATGGTGAATATAAAAATACCGTACAAGAATTCTTTGTCACAGCCTCGCTGACCTACAGTCGCAGTAATCGGAATACCCTCTTTGAGCAAAGTGTTTCTGAAAATGCAATTGTCTACACCCGACGTGAGCTGCCGAATCACAGCGATAGCTGGAACCTCAGCAGTACCTTGTCCAAAGGCATATACGACTGGCATCTGAAAGCCTCTCTTACCCTGTTGCTCAGTCGTAGCAACGGGGAGCAACTTACGCGCCTGACTGATAGCGACCCACAAAGTCTTTTGCAAACTTACCGTTATGATTACCTGAAAGCAGAACCTAAGATTATATGGTCGCCCGCAGATCTCTTTGAAGCAGAATATCATGCGACATTGGGGTATGGCGGTAGCAAGATAGGAAGCGATACCCGCCTCAGCCCACTGCTGGACTTTGTACAACGGCTACATCTCACATTCAGCATCGGACAAATAGACCTGCGCCTTTCCGGCGAACATTACCGGAATGATTTAGGAGAACATACACATCTCAATACTGTGTTTGCAGATGCATCCCTTATCTATAAAAGAAAAAAATGGAGATTGGAAGCAAGTCTCAACAATCTCTTCAACAAGAAAAAGTATGCTTACACGACGTATTCAGCCACACAAAGTTATACTTCGCGACTGAATATACGCCCGAGGGAAGCTATGGCGACGGTAAATTATCAGTTTTAACCTATAATACCATTACTGCGGAATAGATGAGTATCCCAAATATTGTTAATCCTCCAACCAATATCGGAGCATAAATATGGGGAACTTTTTCCATTATCTTATGTCCGCTGACTTTCAGGAAAAGGCGATATACGATATATGCTGCAATCAATCCAATAAATGTACCTGCCAAAAGATCACCCGGAAAATGTACTCCCAGATAAATGCGTGAATAGCAAGTCAGCAGTGCCCATCCCATTATAAATACGGTGAGCCATCGCTTACGGAAAAGGAACCAGATAAAGAATGCCAGTCCGAAAGTATTGGCTGCATGGCAAGAAGGAAAGCCATAACGCCCACCCCGATAGCCATTTACAATGTGTACCATATCGGATATCGGATTTTCCAGATTAGCCGGGCGAAGACGCTCCACATAAGGGCGTATCAATGTTGCACCTGTCTGGTCGGCAATGGTAATGACGAGTGCTAACCCAATCATACAGAACAAAGTCACTTTCCAGTGGAAATTGCGCAGCATGACATACCAGATAGCAGCATACATAGGAACCCAAATCCATTTACCACTATATGCACTCATAAAATAATCAAAGAACGGACTGTGCATCCGGTTGATGGAAAGGAATATATCAGTATCAATATCGACTACCTGATTCAAAATGTCTAATAGCATCATCTTGTTTTATCTTTTAGCAATGTCATCATACAATTTCTGTAAATAAGCCTTGCCCGGCAGCAAGTTCCCTCCTTTCGCAGTACCTTCATCTACTGCTACAGCATCTGCTTCACAGTTAAATATCAGCAGGTTCTCCGGTGTTACCATACCGAAAAGGTCCGGAACTGCAAAAAAAGCAAAGTGAGGAGAAGCAGGATTCAACATGTCTTTGCTGAATACAAACTTCTGATGAGGCAAGGATAATTGTGCCAACAGAGTAGCAGCAATATCATGTTGTGAACCGTACACATCAATACGTCTTGGTTCGCTAATTGCACCGCCAACCAATAACAGAGGTATCTGATAGCGGTCTACCGACTGATTATTCAATTGTTCGGGATATGCCCCCAGATGATCGGGCACAAATACTATTACCGTATTCTTCCACTGCGGCAATTCACGGAAACGCTTCACAAAGTCACCTACACAACTATCAGTATAGGCAAAAGCATTCAAACGATCATTCGCCAGACGACGATAGGGAACCTCAAAAGGCTCGTGACTGCTGGAGGTCTGCAATACCCGGTAGAACGGACGGGCATTATCTGCCATAGTTGTATCCGCCGCTTCAGCCTTTATATCTTCCAACAGACGATTGAAAACAAGATGATCGTGTGCGCCCCATTTACTCAAACGCTCTGATACGGAGAAGTCCTGATCTGAAACAATACCTTCAAAACCGGAAGACATCAGGTAAGAACGCATATTCGTAAAGTCGGCATCACCCCCATAATAATATTTAGTACGGTATCCGGCATCACGCAGGCTACCTGCAATAGCAGGAAGATTCTGGGTCTTGCGAGGGTACTTCATAATACTGGTAGTAGGCTGTGCAGGATAACCGCTCAGAATGGATACCAATCCACGGTCTGTACGGAAGCTATTGGCAAAAAAGTTCGTAAAGAGAACTCCTTCACTTGCCAGGCTATCCATCTGTACGGCAATATCCGGCTCGCCACCCAGAGTAGTCATCAACTTGGACGAGAAACTCTCCAGTATGACGAAAATAACATTCGGACGTTCTGTTTTGAATAAAGCTGTGCGCAAAGTATCAGGAACTACCACAGTACTATCCAGTACCTGCGGATCTACCAGCTTCTTCATCAATTCATCTGCCTGTGCCGCTTCCATAAAACGGTATTGTTTACTGAAATCTTTTTGCTTGGAAAGAGATTCCATCAAGCTGAATGCCGGATTGATAGCTGCATGGTTCAGTCGCTGGTTAGAACTGAAATAGGCTTTACCGGTATTCATTGTAGAAACGGTGAATCCACCGCGGATAGGAATAAAAAGCAGGGCAGTCAATAACAACATGACACCCGATACGGACAGGCGGCGATAAGGTAACTTCAGCCCCCTCCAAATGCCTCTCTGTACCCAAAGGAAAATGACATAAAGTAAGGATGCATATACGATCATGGCTATTATTCCACCTATCATCTGCCATATATTCATACTTGCAAATGCATCTTTAGGAGAAGAGAAGAAATAGAAAAGCGGCGTGGCATCCAGACGGAACCCCCAATACTCATATAAACCTAAATCAACAATGAATATGACAGCGAGTAAAATAGCAATGAAGAAATAATAACCATTCCAGATGCTGCGGAGCGTCTTGGAAAGTGTCCAGGCGGACGCAATAAAAAGTAATCCGGGGATAGCCGTTAGATAGCCAGCCAGCGAGAGGTCAAGGGGTAAACCATTCCAGATAACCAGGAAGGGATCTGTCCAGGAAGTACCTGCATACAAAGAACTGTAGTAAAGTATAAATAACGGTTTCTGCAATATAAAGATACAGACGAAAAGGATGTACGTCTTTATCAATCCTATAAGCCTTTCTTTCATCAGCTTTTTCTTGTTTTATATTTATATTGAGCACAAAAATAGTTGTTTTATTCTATTTTTCGCGAATATTGTTCAAGAAAACCGTGAAAGATAGGCTTATAAGAGTATTTTTATTATCCGTTTACACGTTTATAGTCTTCCAGGAACTTTTTCAGTCCGGAATCCGTCAATGGATGATTAAGCAGACCTTTAATGGCAGACAATGGACAAGTTGCTACATCGGCACCTACTTCAATACATTGCATAATGTGTGCTGTATGACGAATAGAAGCCGCAAGAACTTGTGTGGTATAGCCGTAATACCGATACATTTCCACAATCTTACCTACCAGTGCGATACCATCCTCACAGATATCGTCCAGACGTCCCACAAACGGAGATACATAAGTAGCTCCCGCTTTGGCAGCCAGCAAAGCTTGTCCTACAGAAAATACCAATGTACAATTGGTACGGATACCTTTGGAAGTGAAATATTTGATAGCCTTGATACCATCTGCGATACAGGGAACTTTTACTACGATATGCGGGTTGAGTGCAGCAAGCTCTTCACCTTCCTTAATCATACCTTCATATTCCGTAGCAATAACCTCGGCACTGACATCACCTTGTACGATGTTGCAGATTTCCACATAATGTTTCCGCTGATTATCTACTCCTTTGATGCCCTCTTTCGCCATAAGCGAAGGGTTGGTGGTTACTCCATCGAGAACGCCCATATCATAGGCTTCTTTGATCTGGTCTAAATTTGCAGTGTCAATAAAGAATTTCATGGCATAAACTGTTTATTGTGATTAAAAATATAAAGTTACATAAAAAGATATGAAACCTCAAATTATAAGGCATATATAATTAGAAACAGATAGTTTAGTTAAATGTTTTCGACTATTTCTGTTTCTTTGATTTAATTTTTGCTCGTACCACTTCTATCATGGCAGGTAATATGGAAATTACTATAATTGCTACAATCAGCAATTTAAGATTTTCTTGCACCACTGGAAGGTCTCCGAAGAAATAGCCGGCATAACAGAAAAGCGCTACCCAGGCAGCTCCTCCTATCAGATTGTATACCATGAAATAGTAATAATGCATCTTCCCCATTCCTGCTACAAATGGAGCAAAAGTGCGCACTATGGGAACAAACCTTGCTATGATTATAGTCTTACCACCATATTTTTTATAAAATTCATGTGTCTTATCCAAATGACTTTGTTTGAATATTCTGGAATTGGGATTATTAAACAGTTTGTTCCCAAAGAAATGCCCTATCATATAGTTACAAGAATCTCCCAGCACAGCAGCAAAAAACAAAATAAGAACAAGGATATTTACTTCAAGCGGTGTTCCAGGTAACGAAGCTATAGCTCCCGCTACAAAAAGTAATGAATCGCCCGGAAGAAAAGGCGTAACCACCAACCCTGTTTCACAAAAGATGATTATGAACAATATTACATAGGTCCAGGTATGATATTCCTGCACAATAGCTATCATGTATTGATCAATGTGAAGAATAAAATCTAATATAAATTCCATTACATATTGATTATTAACAATAAAGTATATACATATTCCACAACATAAATATAGCCCTCCAGCTACTCCTTATGACAGAAATATATATGAATTGATATAATTAAAGAGAATATAAAGCACAGAATGCCTTATAAGAGAAAGAAGATTTAAATAATAATACGCCTTAAAGCATAGATATAATATCTACTGGAATATTGAGTAAGAGAAAGATGATATGGAAAATAAAACCTCTTTTCTTCAGGAAGTAAAACTTTTATAGATTTAACAATCTTGGCTACAACAGAAAATGCATTGAATCTCAGGACTTGTGAAGAAGGAATATTACTACGTGAAACAGATGTTGCTATATTGCCAATAGCCTTACTTGCATATTCTCCTCCATAAACAATCTTTTTACATTGCTCTGTATTCACATTGGATAAGTTGCATTCTGGTCTACTCTGTTGCAGTTCTGTTACACGAAGTTCTTTGTACTCCTTCATATCATTGGATACAGACTCAAATCCCGATACAAGGAATACACTTAACAATATGCAAAATAAAAATATATACTTCGCCATAACGGCTGCAAATATAAAAAGTATTTTTCAGAGATGAATCATTTTAGTCCTTTATCTTGCAAACCTATTTTATTCTTTTCCGGGCAATGTATACAGAAAAAGTGGATCGTCATACATATAACACACCTGATATAATAACTTCCCATCTGATATCACCCTGCCCCAATGGTCAAGTTTATAACGGGCTACCGGATTACCACCCCAATCATATTGTTCCACAAAGATATATCCATCACCTTTACCGTTTTCACGCGATACCTGAAGTGGAGTACGTCCGCTATAAGTCAGGAAGAAGTAATCGTCAGTAGCAGATATTCCCCAATAATAAGTCACATTATCCGGGCCTAATGTAAGTACATCATTCTTGGCTTCCACACCGTCAACATCAAAAGTTATATCCCGTACAGTTTGAGCAGATGTATCCATTACCAGGATTTTACGAAAATATTTATAAGCATATACCATCCTGTTACCGGAAGGAGAGACTATAAAATCACCGATATACGGACTCCAGGAACGATGTTTCTTACTAAAAGCAAGATTATATATTTGCTCCGTTTGCAAACTGTCTCCCTGATAAACAGTACGAATTATCGCCTTTCCCCTCGGCACATTATCAGCATAATAGAAAGTATCCCGGGAAACTGCACATATCTGCCGGTCTGAATAAGAAGCACCTTTGATTGATTTAAAGGTAAAAGGAAAAGCTCTCAATACACCCGTCGTATCAGTTTCAAACAGTTGCATAGTACCCGTTTCATAAACATACGTACCGGGAGCAGACACACCTGAAGATACCAAATGAGGAAAGTTAAATTCATTAGGTCCATTTCCTCCTATTCCGAAAGAAGTGATATAACGGAAATCCGGTAAACGATACCAGTGGAAGAAACAGTCCAGACCTTCATCTGCCGGTTTCACTATTTCAACCGTTCCATCCTGGCGGCGGATATAAGACATAGCAGGACGATTTTGTAAAAGGAAATATCCATCTCTAATCAGCATCTCCGGTTCTGACATTTTAAAAACAGGACCTTCTTCATCTAATATTTGGTGGGTACCAGCCAATTCGATCAGCTCTCCGAAGTCCTCGTCTTTTAAAGTTACACATCCAGCCACCAGAGGAGCATCTTGTATCATCTTTGGAGTTTCTGCAACAATCGTATCGTTCGACTCCTGCTGTTTCTGCTCTGCCCGCGACTTGCAGGCAGAGAAAAACAATAGAGACAGCAATATAATGTAAAGTAAGTGTTTCATTTATTATTTCAACTTAGCGTACAGAATATAGTTATTATCATTCTCATGAATACTATCTGCCAGTTTCTGCATGCGTTCCCGGTCGGTAGCCGGAATATCTTTAGCATTTTCCAGATACTTTTCCAATGTTTCCTTCAAAGTCACAGGCTCCATATTAGCTGTATAATATCCATTTGAACAATTGTATGGAAACCAGGGAATCGGCAAATTACCCAGATAATCATTCTCTACTTTATAGAAAGCGCCCTTCAAAGATTCTTTATCCATAATAAAATCAGCTGGCACTTCTGTAGTAAAATTATTTTCATCCAGCTGCTTCTCTACAGATGTACTTCCCAGGAAATGACGCGGCAATTCCTTGTAATCATGAATGGGGATTTCTTTCTTAGCAAAATCCATAGTGAAACGAGGATTCAAACGCCCGTTGGCATAGTGATAAAGACTGTCCGGACGACGTTCCCAAAATACAAAAAGAGAAACATCAAAGTCTGCACCATTTTTATTGCTATACACTTCATTGCTAAAGTCCGGTTTGATGGCTAAATGGCGTGAACGTATCGTATCTTGTATTTCTCCATTGAATTTCTGAGTCCATGCCACATACGGCAAATAATCAAAAGGCAGAAGGAATACAGACAAAAGGGAATCCTTTGTATTTGCCTTGAAGACACCTTTCGGCACCAAACCAGGCAATGGAATACTCTGTACAGCTTGTCCTTTCAAGTCATAAGCCAGTAAAGATTTTGCATTCCACGGAAGCAAGTATATGCGTCCACCTGTTTCATCTATCTGAGCATCATAAATCAGCTGATACTCACCGGGACCTTGGCCGAAAGATCCCACATTAGCAAGAAATTTCCCTGATTTATCAAAAAGCTTAAAAGGAGTCTGATCCTTACCCCACACTAATATATAATTGTCGGAAACAATCACATTTCGTACAGGCACCAATGCTTCATCCCGATTGTCCAACTTCACAATCTGCAATTCATCTGCAAAATAACTCAACGGAAGTACCACAGTATCTTTCAATGCCGACAGATTACAAACCCATATGGAATCTCCATTTATAACCTCCACCGAACCAGCTATCGGCTGTGTATCCAATGCTGAGTTTTTCTGACTTTGACCTCCATTTGAACAGGAACTCAATCCCCCAATAAACATCAGGCTTGCCAGCCATCCAGCACTTTTCCATTGCTTGTTTTTCATATTCTTATTTTTTATGTGAAACAATGAGACAAAGATAGCTGCCTTGGGGAGGAGAAGCAAATTATCTTATAGACAAAACTGACAGATTACTGAATAGATAAAGCATTGATTTTAAAAGAAATAAATCTTTTACACTTAAAATCAGTATAGACAAAAGTTCAGAAACGGCGCAAAAAATCATCCAAAGTTTCATTGTTTTCCGTCAGCCCCAACTTATCCCGTCTCATACGTTGTTTCTTACGGCTAATCGAAGTACGACTAATACAATAGATATCAGATAAATCCTTGATACTAACATTTATTTTCACCAGGCAACAGAAATACACATCCTTCATACTTAATCCCGGGAACGCTTCTAACAACCTCACAGAAAACCGATCATAACTTCCATCCACCGTTTGACGTATATCTTCCCACTCTTCATCAGATAAGGCTATACGCCTATTTTGACTGTCACTTTCTTCGTCGGAAGCCTCTTCTTCTTTCTCTAAAGAAGGGATTTTATGAAATGACTTCATTCGCCGGAAAAGTGATTCGCGAAGCATACTCTCTTTTTCACGTAGCATATTCAACTCCTCTGATTGCTGCAATAATTGCTCCGTCTGGCTCAAACGCAGAGATTGCTCACGCCAAAGCTGCTTATACATCTGGCGTTTGCGACGCTGCCAAACAATATAACCTACCGCAAATGCTACTACAAAACAAAGCCCTAAGCTCAAAAGCCCGATTTCACGCCTCTGCTTGTCTATTTTCAGACGATTCAGTTCATTTTCGAGCTTAGCCTTCTCATATTGTGTCCGATTCTCAAAACTTTCTTCTCTCCTCAGCTCATTCACAAGATGCTCATTGGCAGCAAGTGCCGCATAGAAAGAGCAGCTATCTTTTCCCTGTGAAAAATACAGCATTTTCAATCGTCTGGACGCCTCTGCAGCAACCCATCGATTTAATGATATAGATGCTGTACGGTAATATGTAACAGCCGAATCGTATTCATTGACACCTGCCCAAAGATTTCCTTTTGCCAAATGATAGTAGGGTACAACTGTCCTATCATTCATATTTTTCCGTATTAAATCCATTACTAACACTCCTTCCCGAAAACGTCCGGCAGCAGCATAAACTTTGGCCACTTCCTGGCAAATAGAGCTATATTGCCATTCATTTGCCATACGACTGGCTTTCAAAAAATAGGGCATAGCCTCATCTAACATCCCTCTCGACGAATAAATAAAGGCAATAAAACGATTCACCTGCGCTTTGTCCCCCTCACGTTTAAAAAAGTTTTCAGCCAATTGCATGTAAAACAATACACTATCCATATTGGCAGAGTTATGAGAAGCTGCTCTTCCTTTATTAAACAGATTCAGACCAATTGCAAAAGAATCGGGCACTATCCGTGAAGGGGCAGTATACAATTCTTTTCCCCCTCTTCCGCAAGAAAGAAGGACAATTAGTATCAAAAGCAGGAGTAGCAGTTTCTTCATAGTATTGAACGATTATCGATTACGCTTCAGGAATATACGATCTGAAATAGTGGCGGGTAACTCCCTCTCATAGTGAGTAACCATAATCATCGTTTTATCCTGCCGACGGCAAAATGCCTCGATTACTTTCTTCACCCGGCGACGGTTATAAGTATCCAAGCCATGCAAAGGTTCATCCAATATCAGTAATTCCGGATCTTTTACAAAAGCTCGTGCCAATAGTGCTAGGCGTTGCTCACCACTGGATAATTGCAAGAAAGGTTTATCTTTAAGGGCGGCAATACCAAAAATATCCATCCACCATTCACAAACAGACATTTGTTCTGCCTTCGGACGTTTATACAATCCAATGCTGTCATGCAGGCCGGAAGCAACAATCTCAATAGCCGGCAAATTCTTCAAATAGGCGCGGTGCATTTCAGGGCTGACATACCCGATGTGTTTCTTTATTTCCCAAATACTTTCACCTGTTCCCCGTTTTCTCCCGAACAGGCTGATATCACAAGCATATGATTGGGGATTATCGGCACATACAAGACTCAATAAAGTCGATTTACCAGCCCCGTTTTCTCCACTCAATGCCCATTTTTGTCCACGCATCACCGTCCAGTCCAGTTCTTTCAAAATAGTGCGATCGCCATAACGGATACTGACTTTATTCAGTTTTACCACTTCATCGGAAACATAATTGGTATTATCATAAGGCAAATCGATAATGCGTTGTTGCAAATCTTCGGGTACAGGTATATCTGCATTCCGAAATATAGTAAGGTATTGATCACGTGGCATCATCTGTCCTACTGTACGATTTGCTATTGGTAGTACTTTATCTATATATGCGGGAATATCATCCACCATAGAGAGTATCAGGATAAGTTGCACGGCAGACCGTTTAGCTAATCCTTCCAGCAAGGTATTCAGCAGCTCACGGGTTTGTGCATCCAATCCAATGAAAGGATTGTCCATGATAAGCACACGAGGAGCGGTAAGCAGTGCTTTCACTAACTGAAATTTGCGCAACTCGCCGCTGGAAAGAAGAATCATCGGCTTATCCAGCATAGGTTCGATGCAAAATAATTCAAAAAGTTCTTGTTTTAGGGCCTCATCCCTAACTGCTCCCAACATATCCTTAACTAATGGTACATCATCATGGTCATGAGTATTCCAGCGTTGTTGATAATAATAATTAGCATCCGCCGAACCGTATGTATCACGGAAAGCAATGTATTTGACATTATCATAGACCGTTTGTGATGCAGAAGGAGAAAAGTCATAAGTAAGTGTCCCTTCTTTCAATGGATATTTCCCGATAAGCATATCTACCAAAAGGCTCTTTCCTGAACCGTTAGGCCCTACAATAGCAATGTGTTCGTCTGCAGGAAAAGAAATGGAAACAGGTGCAGCCAATCGCACAAGCGGATTACGTGCCACCCCTCCATTCAAAGATATAGTATATGATTGCATCATTGGAGACATATTTTGTTTTATAATGCCGCAAAGATACCAAGTTTTCCGGTTTTACTTACCCTAACAAACAGACAGTTTACGCAAATTGCCTATTTTTAAGCAAGTAATCTGAAAGTAAAACTGATAATATAGCATCATATCTATAAAAATATCGCCCTTGCCAGTATGGTTACTTACAAGGGCGATATTTTTTATAGATACTTATTTATAAATAATAAGTGCAGATTGTGCCGGAACCAGCACTTCCGAACCATAAAGTGTACCCAGTCCATTTTCATTTATAAATCCATCCTTGCATACCACTGTGTATTTGCCTTCAGGCACAACCAGCTTTGCCGGCTCTTTACGAGAATTCAGTGCCACGATAATATCTTCCCAAGCATCTCCATTAGCATTCTCCTTCAAGCGATATGCAACCAGATTATTACCCTCTACCGGAAGGAATTCCAAATGTTTGCGCACCAGTTCCGCATCTCCCATACGGAAAGCAGGATGATTTTTACGCAACTGTATCAAACCTTTATAATAAGCAAATACATCAGCATATTCAGCTTTGCGTTTCCAATCGATCGCATTGATAGAATCAGGACTCTGATAACTGTTATGTACCCCTTTCTTATCACGCATCACTTCCTCACCTGCATAAATAAACGGTATGCCTTGTGAAGTAAATACCGCCGTCTGTGCCAGTTTATCCAACTTGACAAGTTCCTGCGGTGTAATGCCTGGAATACTTACATTCAGCCTGTCTACCAGACACATATCATCATGACAAGATACATAGCTGATCATCTGCGTCGGCTGTTCAGCCCATGAAGCCTTACTGTAATTCACTGAGTCATTATCCACCTGCGGATGCTTGATGGCACCCACAATACCAAACTTAATACTCTCCTCTCCACCGGGAAGTCCGGCAAGGAAAGCACCTTTGTGGTTATCATTGAACGGACCACGCAGAGCATCACGCATTTCATCGGAGAAAGCGGCAATACCGGGCATCCGATACGTATTCATCTTCATAGCCAGAGAGTCCTCCGGCATTTGAGGAGCCTTAGCCGCCCATCCTTCACCATAAATAATGATACTCGGATCAACCGCCGTAGCAGCCTTGCGGATTTCATTCATTGTTGTAATATCATGAATTCCCATCAGGTCAAAGCGGAACCCATCAAGATGGTATTCGTTAAGCCAGTGCAATACAGACTCTACCATATATTTCCTCATCATAGGACGGTTACTTGCCGTTTCATTACCACAGGCAGACCCATCAGCGAAGCTACCGTCCGGCATCTGACGATAGAAATACCCCGGTACTGTACGTTCAAAATTACTTTCAGCAGTGTTAAATGTATGATTATACACTACATCCAGCACCACCCGGATGCCGGCCTTATGTAAAGCCTGCACCATTTGCTTGAATTCCTTAATACGAATAGAAGGATTATAAGGATCGGTAGAATACGAGCCATCAGGTACATTATAGTTCTGCGGATCATATCCCCAATTATATTTATTTTCATCCAATTTCGTTTCATCCACCGAAGCATAGTCATAAGACGGTAAAATGTGAACATGTGTCACACCCAGTTCTTTCAAATGATCAATACCGGTTGCCAGCTTCTCAGGGCTAAGTGTACCTTCTTCCGTCAGTGCCAGGAATTTACCTTTATGCTGAATGCCCGATGAAGGATCGATAGAGAAGTCACGGTGATGCATTTCATAAATAACAGCATCGGCCGGAGAAGCCAAAGCCGGTCGCTTATCTTGTGCCCAACCTTCAGGATCGGTTGCCCTCATGTCAATGATAGCAGCACGTTTTCCATTCACCCCTACCGCTTTCGCATTGATGCCCGGAGTATCTCCCAGCCATTTATCCTTGATTTTCACATTAAATGTATAGAATTTCCCTATCAGGTCTTTTTCCACCTTTGCCGTCCAAGTTCCTTCCTTATCAGATACCATGGAAACAGTCTCATAAGCATGGCCGCCATCACCTGCATCAAACAGCATGAGGCGTACTTCATCGGCAGTCGGCGCCCACAATGTAAAATTCGTAACTTCGGGAGTATACTCCATTTCCGTCAGACTACCCGAACGAACGGGATACAACTCATAAGACGCGTACTCATTCTTTGCCGGAGCACAGCTGACAACTGTCGCTGTGGCTACCCCAATCAAGGCAAGTTCATTCAGTTTCATGGTGGTTATTTTAAGTTTTAAGTATTAAATATCAGATTTTATTTCTTCACTTTATCCGGGTTCTTGGCTATAAAGTCTTTCCATCCGTGATATCCTTTCTCTACTGTGGGACGCCCCATTTGCAAAAAATGGCAATAAGCAGCAGCCAGCCCGTCCGTAGCATCCATAAATGTAGGCATATCTTCCTTTGCAAAGTGAAGCATACGTTGCAACATATCTGCTACCTGCTCCTTGGAAGCCTGGCCATTTCCAGTAATAGCCATTTTTATCTTAAGAGGGGCATATTCCGTAATAGGGATATCACGGCTGAGGGCAGCAGCCATAGCAACTCCCTGAGCACGCCCCAGCTTCAACATAGATTGTACATTCTTACCGAAAAAGGGAGCTTCAATAGCAAGTTCATCAGGCAAATAACTCTCAATGATGCTCAACACCCGTTCGTGTATATGGCGTAGTTTAAGGTAATGGTCACCAAACTTGCGCAGGTCAATAATACCCATAGCAATCATTTCAGGCTTTGTCCCCACCACACGCAGCACTCCATATCCCATAATGGTAGTACCGGGGTCGATACCTAAAATAATCTTTTCTTTAACCGGTTGTATCACTCAATTACCTCCATCAATGTAGGAAAGCCAACCACCTTATCCTGGAATATTTTAACCAGCTCATCGTTCAACTTCACCCCTTGCTCCATGTGCCAGCGATGCAGAATGGCGGAGTTTTCCACTTCAAACTGAAGGGAATAGCATGTGCTGCCCTCTTCACGATGGCTCAGTACACGGACAATACGCGGCGTATGCAATGCACCGGTTTTCTCTACTTCGGGTAAATAGAATTCCTTTATCCAAATCAGGAAGTTATCTTCCTGTCCTTCTTCCACTTGATAGGTTGTATTATAGATCAGCATATTTTTTCTTTCAATTTGTTTCGCAAACATAGCAATTATTTCAGAATAATGCATTATATTTGCGCCACCAAAACAAGAGAAAGCTCGCAAACGTTAGCGAAAGATCGAAAAGGGGGGGGTTAGCTCATCTGGCTAGAGCGCGACACTGGCAGTGTCGAGGTGATCGGTTCGAGTCCGATACTCTCCACAAAAATAAAAGCTGCATTCAAGACCGAATGCAGCTTTTTATTTTTACATCACTGTTTCACTGTAGTTTAAACGTCACAGGTACTGTAAACTTGCAGCGTACAGGCACACCACGCTGTTTACCAGGTATCCATTTCGGCATAGTAGAAATTACACGGACTGCTTCTTTGTCCAGATAAGGATCGACACCTCTTATCACTTTCACATCTACAATGCTTCCGTCTTTATTAACAACGAACTGCACCGTTACACGACCCTGAGTTCCATTCTCTTGTGGAATAGTAGGATATTTGATATTCTTGCCCAAGTACTGTAAAAGCCCGGCTGTGCCCCCATCAGGAAATTGCGGATTTTCTTCCACAATCACAAAAATGTCATCTTCTACCACCACTTCTTCATCCACTGTAACCGGTATGTGCTTAATCACTACATCTTCACCTGTTTCCTCCGAAGAGGCAAAATTAGTTTCCTCTGCAGTATCGTCATCATCTATTATCGTCAAAACATCATTAATAGGAGTTACCTGAGGTGGTGGCGGAGGAGTTACTTCAGGCTGCCTTGTAAGAGGGATCTCCATGTCCTGCTCAAATACATTCTCGGTGATACGACCACTCGTATCAACCCTGACATCACGAGTCCATTCGAATGCAACGAACATGAAGGCGAGTACAGTTACATAACCGACAAGCAGCCACGTTGGCCTCTTGTTTTCCAGGTTTGCTTTGGGTGTTTTTTTGGTTTCCATAGTTTACAAATTAGTTACCGCATAATGTTTACTTGTTAAAATTGAACATTATACAGATGTTGTTAGTAATACGAAAACACTTGTGGCCACTATTTTCTGTATTAAAGGTAGTTGAATAACTGTTAAGTTGTTATCGGAGAGATTCATAAATATGCTTTTTTAATATCTGTTTGACAAAATTGCTTAGCAAAAAGATTATTTACGGCAGAATGCTTAAGATTAGTAAAAAAACAGTTACCTTTGTCGGACTAATTAATTCTAAAGATGAAACAAACAAAATCAGGGAAAAGTGAAATCATACTGAATACACTAAGCCCTTATGATTCAAAGGTGCAACGCTATCTTTCTCTCTCTAAGGAAATCGAGCAACTGATGAATAATGCAAAAGATGAAAATGAGGGATGTGTTTCTATTGAGCTGGTGGCAGAATTCTGTGTATTGCAGGAAGAGCTTTATCAAGAAGCACTAAAGAAGCATAAAGAAGAGGCTAACTAACCTCCGCTACCGTCAGTATAACAAGACATATAAAAAAGCCGGAAAATACCTGAGGCATACCAACTCCGTGTCAAGTCCGTACCAACTCCGTACCTTCTCCTTGTTCTTAGACACGGACTATGTACGGAGCAGACAGGGAATAGGTAAGAATCAGACCTGCAAAACCTCCGGGAATAAATTCATTTCCACATCACATATAGCCTTTTTCCTTGTATCCGATTAATTTTATAAAAAGATTGCAACCGGAATCATGATAAAGTTGTATCTTTGCACCGTTTTATGTATTTCGGAAATAAATAATAACGACGATATGATAGATAAAATCAACCAGCTTCTGCAAGAAGTGGAAGCACTGAAAGCTGCCAACGCCGAGGAACTGGAAGCGCTCCGCATCAAATTCCTTAGTAAAAAAGGTGCAATCAATGACTTGATGGCGGATTTCCGTAACGTGGCTGCCGAACAGAAAAAAGAAGTCGGCATGAGACTGAATGAACTGAAGAACAAGGCACAGGAAAAGATTGCTGCCCTGAAAGAACAGTTCGAAAGTCAGGATACAGGCTGTGATGATATTGACCTCACACGTTCCGCTTATCCGATAGAATTGGGTACGCGCCACCCGCTCACCATCGTAAAGAACGAAATCATCGATATATTTGCCCGTTTGGGATTCAGCATTGCCGAAGGCCCGGAAATTGAGGATGATTGGCATGTCTTCTCTGCATTGAATTTTGCCGAAGATCACCCTGCACGCGATATGCAGGATACTTTCTTCATTGAAGTTCATCCCGATATTGTATTGCGCACACACACCTCATCCGTACAAACCCGCGTAATGGAAGTTTCACAACCTCCTATCCGCATTATTTGTCCGGGACGTGTATATCGTAATGAAGCCATCAGCTACCGTGCACACTGTTTCTTCCATCAGGTTGAGGCTTTGTATGTAGACAAAGATGTATCTTTCACCGACTTGAAACAGGTTTTGTTACTCTTTGCCAAAGAGATGTTCGGTGAAGATACTAAAATTCGTTTGCGTCCGTCTTACTTCCCGTTCACGGAACCCAGTGCGGAAATGGATATCAGCTGTAACATTTGCGGTGGAAAGGGTTGTCCGTTCTGCAAACATACCGGCTGGGTTGAAATCCTCGGTTGCGGTATGGTAGATCCGAATGTATTGGAAAGCAACGGCATCGATAGTAAAGTATATAGCGGATATGCCCTCGGTATGGGTATCGAGCGTATTACGAACCTGAAATACCAGGTGAAGGACCTTCGTATGTTCTCTGAAAACGACACAAGATTCCTGAAAGAATTCGAAGCCGCTTACTAATAACCGACATATACCGGGCGAATGATTATCCGCTCCTACAATGATATGCCATTCCGGATATCACAAAACCAGTAGGCGATACATAATCATTCGCCCGGATATATTTTCTTAGTTCTTACTCAAGCTGCCCATTATGAAAGATAGACTTGTCACTCCCAGCTATTGTTTTATTCTTGCAGCCAACTTCCTGCTGTACTTCGGCTTCTGGTTGCTGATACCGGTACTTCCATTCTACCTGTCCGAAGTATTCAGTGCCGGAAATTCAACAATCGGCATTATTCTTTCTTGTTATACTGTAGCAGCTTTATGTATCCGTCCCTTTTCCGGTTACTTTTTGGATAGCTTTGCACGTAAGCCTTTGTATCTGATGGCTTATTGTATCTTTATGACCATGTTTGCCGGATACATCATTGCCGGTTCGCTTACGTTATTCATACTGTTCCGTATCATACAGGGCGTATCGTTCGGAATGGTAACCGTAGGCGGTAACACAGTGGTCATCGACATCATGCCTTCTTCACGACGCGGAGAAGGATTAGGATACTATGGACTTTCGAATAACATTGCAATGGCGGTAGGCCCGATGTCCGGATTGTTCCTGCATGATGCAGGAATGAGTTTCACAACCATATTCTGTTGCTCACTGGGCTCATGTATGGCAGGCTTCGTTTGTGCCTCTCTTGTCAAAACACCTTATAAACCGCCTGTGAAGAGAGAACCGATTTCTCTTGATCGCTTTATATTATTGAAAGGTATTCCGGCAGGCATCAGCTTGTTACTGCTTTCGATTCCTTATGGAATGACAACGAACTATGTGGCTATGTATGCCAAGCAGATCGGTATCAATGCCACCACAGGGTTCTTTTTTACCTTCATGGCTATAGGTATGGCTATTTCGCGTATCTTCTCCGGAAAGATAGTGGACAGGGGTAAGATAACACAGGTTATCTCTGCCGGACTGTATCTCGTAGTATTCAGTTTCTTCCTGCTTTCAGCGTGTGTATATCTTATCAGCTGGAACAACCTGTTATGTACTGTTGTTTTCTTTGCCGTAGCCCTGCTGTTGGGAGTAGGTTTCGGTATCATGTTTCCGGCTTACAACACCCTGTTTGTCAACCTCGCCCCCAACAGTCAACGTGGTACTGCCACTTCTACCTATCTGACTTCCTGGGATGTAGGCATTGGTATCGGTATGCTGGCAGGAGGATATATTGCGGAAGTCAGCACCTTTGATAAAGCTTATTTGTTCGGGGCTTGCCTCACCATTGTTTCTATGCTCTACTTCAATGGAAAAGTGGCTCCTCATTACCATAAAAATAAATTGCGATGAGAAAAAAAGAACGTTACGAAAAAATTCTTGCCTGGTTTCGGGAGAATCGTCCCGTAGCCGAAACGGAACTGCATTACGAAACTCCATTCCAACTGCTGATAGCAGTTATCCTCTCTGCCCAATGTACAGACAAGCGGGTGAATATGATTGTTCCACCGTTGTATCGCGACTTCCCTACCCCGGAAGTCCTTGCTGCCAGTACACCGGAAGTAATATACGAATATATCCGTAGCGTATCTTATCCTAATAATAAAGCAAAACACCTGGTGGGTATGGCACAAATGTTGGTGAAAGACTTCAACAGTGAAGTGCCCGATACACTGGAAGAACTTATAAAATTACCCGGTGTAGGACGCAAGACAGCAAACGTCATCCAATCCGTTGTATTTAACAAAGCCGCAATGGCAGTAGATACTCATGTGTTCCGTGTAAGCCACCGCCTCGGACTGGTTTCGGACGCATGTACCACGCCGTTCAGTGTAGAGAAAGAACTGGTGAAAAATATCCCGGAAGCGGATATTCCCATTGCGCATCACTGGCTTATCTTACATGGAAGATACGTCTGCCAAGCACGTACACCGCAATGTGATAAGTGCGGTTTGCAATTGATGTGCAAATACTATTGCGAGAAGTATAAAGTTAGCAAAGAGAAGCCGAAAGATAAAGAATAAACGACGGATTCATAGCAAAAGAAAGAAATAAATGCTAACTTTGCGCTCACGAAAACGAATTAATAACACTTTTAAATAAAATAGAGTATTATGACAATTGATCAATTCAACTTTGCCGGTAAAAAGGCATTCGTTCGTGTGGACTTCAATGTACCTCTGGACGAAAACTTCAACATTACAGATGATAACCGTATGCGTGCTGCTCTTCCTACGTTGAAGAAAATTCTGGCTGACGGTGGTAGTATAATTATTGGTTCTCACCTCGGTCGTCCGAAAGGTCCGGCTGACAAATTTTCACTGAAACACATCCTGAATCATCTTTCCGAATTATTGGGTGTTGACGTACAATTCGCTAACGACTGTATGGGCGAAGAAGCTGCTGTTAAGGCTGCTGCTCTGCAACCGGGTGAAGTGCTGTTGCTCGAGAACCTTCGTTTCTATGCTGAAGAAGAAGGCAAACCCCGTGGTTTGGCTGAAGACGCTACAGACGAAGAAAAAGCTGCTGCTAAGAAAGCCGTTAAAGAAAGCCAGAAAGAATTCACCAAAAAATTGGCTTCTTACGCTGACTGCTATGTAAATGACGCTTTCGGTACAGCTCACCGCGCACACGCTTCTACAGCTTTGATCGCTAAATATTTCGACAAAGACAGCAAAATGTTCGGTTACCTGATGGAGAAAGAAGTGAAAGCTGTTGATAAAGTATTGAATGACATCAAACGTCCGTTCACTGCTATCATGGGTGGTTCTAAAGTTTCTTCTAAAATTGAAATTATCGAAAATCTGCTGAGTAAGGTTGATAACCTGATCATCGCAGGTGGTATGACTTATACTTTCACCAAGGCTATGGGTGGTAAGATCGGTATCTCTATCTGCGAAGATGACAAACTGGATCTGGCCCTCGAACTGATAGAAAAGGCAAAAGCAAAAGGTGTAAACTTGGTATTGGCTGTTGATGCAAAAATTGCTGACGCTTTCTCTAACGATGCTAACACTAAGTTCTGTCCGGTTGACCAAATTCCTGATGGTTGGGAAGGTCTGGATATCGGTCCTGAAACAGAGAAAATCTTCACAGACGTTATCAAAAACTCTAAGACTATCTTGTGGAATGGTCCGACAGGCGTATTCGAATTCGAAAACTTCACTCATGGCTCACGTGCAGTAGGCGAGGCTATCGTAGAGGCTACTAAGAATGGTGCATTCTCACTTGTAGGTGGTGGTGACTCTGTAGCTTGCGTTAACAAGTTTGGCTTGGCAAGCGGTGTTTCTTATGTTTCAACAGGTGGTGGTGCATTGCTTGAAGCAATCGAAGGAAAAGTTCTTCCGGGTATCGCTGCTATCAACGAATAAGAATAAACATTATCATACCAAAAGGCAGCTCTTTGAAAAGAAGGGTTGCCTTTTTTAATCTTATATTTTTATAGTAAACGATCATTTATCTTTCCTAACACATTTATCATAGAAATGAAACGAACTTTGTTATCCTTTGCTTTCCTACTTTCCGCACTGATAGCAACAGCACAAGATGCATGTTTGAACGACGTAGTAAATACGCTCAAAGATCGTATCAGCCTCTCCGGTTATGCACAGGTGGGTTATACTTACGATGATGCTGATGGCAGCAGTAATACGTTCGACATCAAGCGGGTTATCTTCATGGCACAAGGTAAAATTACCGACCGTTGGTTGTGCTACTTCATGTACAGCTTTGCCAATACTGGAAAAATCCTTGAAGCATATACCGAATATAAATTCCTCCCGCAACTGACTGCCCGCATCGGACAATTCAAAACCATGTATACCATTGAAAACCCAATGTCTCCTTGCTATGTGGAACTAATTAACTGCTACTCGCAATCTGTCAATTATCTGGCTGGTATCAATGGCAGTGATCCTTTGTATGGTTCCAGTAGCGGACGTGATATGGGACTCCTGATCTATGGTGATCTGTTTGGAAAACTGGTGAACTATAATCTTGCGGTAATGAATGGGCAAGGTATCAACCTGAAAGATAAAAACAACCAGAAGGATATTGTAGGCAGCCTGATGGTTCATCCACTCGACTGGCTGTCTGTAGGTGGTTCTTTTGTAAAAGGGAAAGGATGTGCTGTGGCCGTATCCAGTCTCACTCCCGATATACAGGTAGGCGAAAACTATACCCGTAACCGTTGGTCGGCAGGTGCAGTCATTAAAACTAAACCGGTGGATGTACGCACGGAATACTTGGCCGGAAAAGACGGACGTATCAAAAGTGACGGTTATTATGTAACAGCATCTGCACATGTATTCCCGAAAGTAGATGTAATAGCATCTTATGATTATCTTAATAAGAGCAAAATACTTGATGATAAGCAAAGTAATTATGTAGTAGGTTTACAATATTGGTTCTATCCTAAATGCAGGGTACAGGCACAGTATACATACTGCAACCGCCATATCGGAGATAACAGTAATCTGCTGCAAGCTCAATTGCAGGTGCGTTTCTAAAGAAAAACCTTATATACCATGGACTACACCGAAATTCTGAAAGAAATATACGAGGAGATACAGCCATACGCCCAAATGGGTAAACCGGCAAGCTATATTCCTGAGTTGCTGAAAGTCAACCCTGATCGCTATGGTATTTGCCTGCGTACTATTGAAGGAAAAGAATATGCCCAGGGAGACAGTGACGAGCGTTTTGCCATACAAAGTATTTCGAAAGTATTCTCTCTTGCGATAAGTTTCAGCCGGATGGGCAATGAACTCTGGAAACGTATAGGTGTAGAACCATCCGGTAATGCATTTAACTCCATTTTCCAGCTGGAAATGGAGAAAGGGATTCCCCGCAATCCTCTCATCAATGCGGGAGCATTAGTAATGGCAGACATCCTGCTTTCAGTACTCGATGATCCGGAAAAGGATTATCTCGCTTTCGTACGAAAACTCTGCGGCAACAACCAGATTCAATATAATGAAGGTATGGCAACTTCCGAACGTGAATATGGCTATCTGAATGCAGCCATTACCAATATGCTGAAATATCATGGAAATATAGAAAACGATATTGAGCGGGTACTTCACTTTTATTTCCTTCAATGTTCCATAGGTATGAGTTGCCGGGAACTGGCACGTTCTTTCCTTCCTTTCGCTGATCATACAAGACCGTTCAGTTTTGATGGAATCGAACTGACGACTTCACAAGTAAAACGTATCAATGCCATTATGCAGACTTGCGGTTTCTATGATGAAGCTGGGGAATTCTCTTATCTGGTGGGGTTACCCGGGAAAAGCGGTGTTGGTGGCGGTATTGCAGCTGTCTGCCCACGTAAGTATGCGGTAGCAGTATGGAGTCCGCGACTTAACCCTAAAGGTAACTCTGTAATGGGGATGAAAGCCCTTGAATTACTGACTACCAAAACAGCTATCAGTATTTTCTAAGTCCCCGAACTTTTTGGCATCATTTTTGTACCTTATATTAATAAAGTATTAAAGAAAGGACTGAATATGAATGAACAATCCATCCAAAAACAATATAACCAAATAGTCAATTTATTGGAAGATAAACGGCTGAAAGAAGCTCTTGTTCAACTGGATGCTTTCTTATATAATGGTAACGACTGGAGTCTGCGTAACCGACTGGAACAAATCCAGACTTCTTATCAATATATGTTGCAATATATGAAACTGGGTATGAAAGACCCTGAACGGCAGAAACTGTATCGCCAGCTATTGGCTGATACATGGGAGATTGCCGACCAGACACGTATTGCATTATTAGATGAAATATCCACCCACTATTACCACTCCCTGCGCAGGAATCCCAAGCAGCTTCCGAAAGCTTATGGCATTTCTACCCTGCAAAAGATACTGGAAGGCTTTGCAGATGAAATGGCTGTATCACAGTTAGCAAACTACCAAGGCTTGGACGCTATCCTGAGACGACATGAAGAGACACACCAGGTAATGTTTCTTACTACCTGGAGCAACAGCAGTTGGACTTTGGAAGAATTTGCCCAGGCAGAAGATATGCTTCGTTCGGAGACATTGCCAACCAATGACTTATGCCTGTTTGTCAGTGCTGTCACACTCAGTTTAATGGAGTGTTTCGATGAGCGCAAAGTAAACTGGTTGCTCGACGGGCTTCGCCATACCAATCCGCAAATCAATCAGAGAGCATTGGTAGGACTTGTTATTACCTTGCATCTCTATCCTTCACGCATTGCACTTTATCCAGAATTGGAAGCACGTATTTCTCTTTTCAGAGAAGACCCGAACTTCAGCAAACAGGTGAACCGTATTTATATCCAGCTACTTCGTAGCCAGGAAACGGAGAAGATTGACAGAAAGATGCGGGAAGAAATCATTCCCGAAATGATGAAGAACGTGAATATCATGCGCAACATGAAGTTCGGTTTTGAAGAAACAGATGAAAACGACCGCAATCCCGACTGGGAACAAGCTTTCGAGCAATCGGGTTTGGGAGATAAAATACGCGAGATGAACGATCTGCAACTGGAAGGAGCAGATGTCTATATGAGCACATTCGCACAACTCAAAGGGTATCCTTTTTTCCGCGAACCACATAATTGGTTCTATCCTTTCGACCGGATGCATTCCAGCATTATCCATCAGGTAGGTTTGAACCAGAGTGATGAAAGTTCTGTCCTCTCCATCATCCTGCAATCAGGATTCTTCTGCAACAGTGATAAGTATTCATTTTGCTTCACTATTGCACAACTTCCGCAAGGACAACGTGACATGATGCTAAGTCAGATGACCCCTCAGGATCAAAGCGACTTTATGGAAGAAAAGAACAGTGCCAGCCTGAAACAATTTGCTGAACGGCCTGATGTTATCAGTAACCAGTACATTCACGATTTATACCGTTTCTTCAAACTTAGCCAACGCAGATTCGAGTTTCATAATATCTTCCAGGAAGAGATTGCATTGCACCGCAATCCGGTACTGAAAGAACTGTTAAGTGCTCCCGAATTATTAGTAGCGGTTGCCGACTTCCACTTCAGCAAGGAGCATCCAGCAGAAGCTTTGGAGCTCTACCGGATATTAATAGATCGAAAACAGGCCAATGCGGACATTTTCCAAAAGACAGGTTTCTGCCTGCAAAAGGAGAAACGCTATCAGGAAGCTGTGGACGCTTATCAGAAAGCTGATATGCTGAAGCCCGATCACCTGTGGACACTTCGCCACCTGGCTACTTGTTACCGCCAGATGAAGAATTTCGATGCAGCTTTGGAATACTATCATCGCGTAGAAACTATTCAACCGGAAAATCGCAATGTATTGTTCTATACCGGTAGTTGCCTGGCAGAACAAAAAAGGTATGACGATGCCCTGCAATATTTCTTCAAGTTAGACTTCCTGGAAAACGACTGTATGAAGGCATGGCGCGGCATTGGCTGGTGTTCATTTGTCAGTGGTAAGCATGAACAGGCTATGAAGTATTACGATAAACTCCTTGCCGCCAAGCCACTTGCTACGGACTATCTCAATGCCGGACACGTGGCCTGGGTACTGGGAAACATAGAAAAAGCAGTCGGACTATATGGCAAGGCCATGGCAGAAAGCGGAAGTAAAGATGCTTTCCTTGAAATATTCGACAGAGACCGGAACAGCCTTCTCAAACAAGGTATTGCAGGAGAAGAGATTCCATTAATGCTGGATATGATTGAGTAAAGACATAAATAAGTAGCTGATGAAGAAATACTGTATCCTGGCTCTATTCTGTTGCCTTAGCTATCTGGCAGCAGCACAAAGTCCTGTAGAGAAAGGACTGGAAAGCATAAACCGGACATCTGCCGAAGCATATATCGGTTTTCTGGCTCATGATGAATTACAAGGGCGGGAAGCCGGATATCATGGTTCAAAGATAGCTGCCCAATATATTGCTTCATTGCTTCAGGCAATGGGAATACAACCGGTGGGAGACAGTTATTTTCAACCTTTTGAAGCATACAGAAGAGAACGCCAGAAAAGGGGAAAGCTAGAGGTACACCCCGATTCAATAACCTTATTCAAAAGAGAAGTACATCAGAAGCTCTCTATGACGAATATACTGGGAATGATCCCCGGTAAAAACACCAGTGAGTATGCTATTGTCGGTGCGCACTTTGATCATTTGGGAATAGATCCTGCTCTTGAAGGTGATCAGATTTATAATGGTGCTGATGATAATGCTTCCGGTGTGTCAGCCGTTCTGCAAATAGCCAGAGCATTCATTACCAGCGGCAAACAACCGGAACGAAATATTATTTTTGCCTTCTGGGATGGTGAGGAGAAAGGATTATTGGGTTCCAGATACTTTGTACAAACCTGTCCGTTCATTTCGCAAATCAAAGGATATCTGAACTTCGACATGATAGGTCGCAATAATAAGCCACAACAACCCATGCATGTAGTTTATTTCTATACGGAGGCCAATCCGACTTTTGGAAAATGGCTAAAAGAAGATATAAAGAAATACAACCTCCAACTGGAACCCGACTATCGTCCATGGGATAATCCCATAGGCGGTAGTGATAACGGTTCTTTTGCCAAAGCGGGAGTTCCTATTATCTGGTATCATACAGATGGGCACCCGGATTACCATCAACCCTCCGATCATACAGACAAACTGAATTGGGAGAAGATAGTGGAGATAACCAAAGCATCCTTTCTGAATGCTTGGAATCTGGCGAACGAAAAAGAGTATTGAGCTATACTTTCAATAATTCCCTGTACAATTTTTGTACAGGAAGCCCCATGATGTTGTAGTAACTTCCCGAGATATTTTCCACTCCTATAAAACCGATCCACTCCTGCACTCCATAGGCACCGGCTTTATCCATCGGTTGGAAATTATCCACATAATAGGCTATTTCCTCTTCACTTAAAGTGGCAAAACGCACCTCAGTTTGTGCAGTAAAACTACGCTGCCAGTCGGTAGTGGTTATGCATACACCGGTGAAAACCTCATGGGTACGCCCGGACATAGTGCGCAACATCTGCAAAGCATCTTCCCTATCCCGGGGTTTACCCAGCACCTTACCATCCAGCCATACAATTGTATCGGCAGTAATCATCAATTCACCGGGCTGCATCATGGCAACATAAGCGTCCGCCTTTTCTTTAGCGATATACAAAGGTATATCCGCACCCTGCAAAGTCTCAGGATAAGACTCATCCACATCAGGCAAAGTCCGTACTTCATAGTCCACACCTAAACCTGCAAGCAATTCCTTCCTTCGCGGAGAATTACTGGCAAGTATCACCTTATACTTTTTCAAATTGTCCAACACCGCCTCTTTAATTTTTAATTATTAATCATTAATTTGCTCGTCATCCTACCATCCGAATGCTTTATCATCCATCCAAAGTCCCTGAACTTTCAGGACTTGTTCCACGACATCCCGGCCACAACCATAGCCGCCATTAGCATAAGATATATAGCGGGAAACAGCCTTCACTTCCGCTGATGCATCTTTAGGGCAACATGGCAATCCACATTCACGCATCACCTCGATATCGGGAATATCATCTCCTACATAAAGAATCTCTTCATTTTTAAGACTATGACGGTCACGGAAATCATGATAATCATGGATTTTCACGGAAGAAGACATATAAATATCCACAGAAGGAATTCCCAAAGCCACGAAACGTTTGCGAACAGCCTCAGATCGCCCACCGGTTATGATGCCCAATAGCAGCCCCTGTTTACCGGCAAGGTGCAAGGCATATCCATCCTTAATGTTCACGGTACGCATAGGCTCGCCATCCTGACTCATCGGGATAACGTTAGCACTTAAAACGCCGTCAACATCAAAGACAAGGGCCTTTATCTTCTTTAAATCGTAATTGATAGTACTCACTATATTCGGTTTTTAGTTGGGTTATTTATCAAAAACAATAATGCTTGTTATGTGGTAAAACAATACTTGTTATGCCTCAAAACACTGCTTGTTATACACCGGAACATTACTTGTTATGCAAACGATGTATGCTCTCGCTAACCAATCGATATAATTCCTGCATCTCCGGCTCACCCGCAAGCATCTCCAGATGTTTATTAATCACATTCTCATCATAACGTACAGCCGGTCCTGTCTGCGCTTGCTTCGGTTCCAATTCGTGCACTTTACGGGCTGTCTCATCAATCAAAGGTAACATAGCATCAAACGGAAGATCATACTTTTTCAGCAAATCAGCTGCCAGGGCATACATGTGATTCGTGAAATTACAAGTAAACACGGCAGCCAGATGCAGACTCCTCCGTTGCTCGGAAGTTGCCTCGTATACTTTCTCCGAAAGAACAGAAGCAATTGCTTTTAGCAACTCTGTATCTTCAGACGAATTACTCTCTATAAAGAAAGGAACTACGCGAAAATCAACTTCACGCTGCTTGCTGAAAGTCTGCATAGGATAAAACACTCCATAACGTGATGCTTTACCTTCCCAGATATTCATAGGAATACTTCCGGCTGTATGCACCAGTAAAGCATCTTCCTTTCCGGCAACAATTTCAGGTAATAATGTCACGAAAGCATCATCCTTTAAAGAGACAATATATAGCCGGGCATCCTTAGACACTTCAGAAAGTTCAGTTGTATATCCAGCCTCCACCGCCTGCGCCAATGCACATGCAGCTTCTTTTGTACGGCTATATACCTGTACTATACGAAAGCCATTCTGATATAAAGCCTTAGCCAGATTAGTCGCAAGGTTTCCGGCACCGATAAAGACTATCGGCGTATCTTGTACACTTCTTTTCATCTTGTAGCCAGCCAATATAGAATAATTCCGAGAACTAACAGCGCCACAGGTAACAGATAAGCAGACATCGTACCGAGTAATGCTGTAATCAATCCGAAGTTCAGTATTAACCATAAACCGATCAACACCAGCCCTACAGACTTATCACGCTTGAAGATGAGAAATATCACCGCCGTATAAAGGAGGAAATTGTCCTTATTCATCACCCACGGCAGACCGATACTTGAGAAGTGTATCAATTTGTCCACCAGATAAAGTATACCGAAAACAATCAACGTAACAGCCGTAGCCCTGTAAGTATCGCGGTTATTGTTTGCTTTTGCTGCGCTCACTGTTACTTTCCTCCGTATTTATTGATATGAACTTTTTCCCATTGCAGATGTTCTTCACTGAAAGGCTTACGTTCCATGCCTTTGTGTCCGATAGCAACGACACTGAGTACTTGCAGTTGCAAGGGAATATCAAGCACTTCGCGCACATATTCATCGGACGGCATACCGGAAGCGGTGAAACGTTCACGCACCTGTACCCAGCAACTGCCTAAGCCCATATCTTCTGCCTGTAATTGTATAATAATCGAAGCAATGGAAGCATCTTCAATCCACACATCACTCGCTAACGGATCGGCCGTCACCACAATTGCCAACGGTGCATCAGCAATAAATTGCGACGCCTGCGCCTTGCAATGTGATAGTTTTTCTAGTAATTCCTTATCGTCCACCATGATAAATTGCCATGCATTTGTACGCTTGGAAGTAGGCGACATCAGTGCAGCTTTCATCAAAACAACCACCTGTTCCTGTGTCAACTCTTCATCCGTAAACTTCCGCATGCTGCGGCGAACTTTTAGCAATTCACTGAAATTTTCCATATATCATAATATTATTAAGTTACGAGTTACCAGCTACGAGCTACAAGTAGCTGCGCTATTATACCGAATGGCACTCGTAGCTCGTAGCTGGTAGCTTGTAACTTAATTTAGCGCATTGCGCTAAATTACCATTTAAGAACGCAAAGATACAAGATTATTTTCTAAATTTGCAGTCAATGCCTTTGAAACTGACGACATATTACCACGGGAGTGACATCCCGGAACTGCCGGGCAATAATACATTTCACTCCATCGAGTTGTTTCATATCTACGAAGCAACCCCGGGTTATACGCCCCTTCTCATTGTTGCATCAGAGGCAGGAAGGCCCGTTGCCAAGCTATTGGCGGCAATACGAAAGAGTGTTCGTTTGTTTCCACCCTCTATCATCAAGAGATGTGAAATCTATGGCACAGGAGAATATTTCGATGAAACAGTCGATAAAGAATTTGTCTTTGGCGAAATCCTCCAACGGTTAACTGCCGAGGCATTGCGGGAAGCATTTCTTATAGAGTTCCGCAATCTGGAAAATTCACTGTTTGGGTATAAATCTTTTCGTAAGAATCGTTACTTCGCCATCAATTGGCTACGGGTACGCAATTCGCTACATAGCATCGAACATGTAGAAAGCCGTTTCAGCCCCTCACGTATCCGTCAGATAAAAAAAGGATTAAAAAATGGTACAGAAGTGCGTGAAGCTCATACTCCTGAGGAAGTACGTGCTTTCTCACAGATGCTACACCATGTTTATTCCTCAAAAATACGCCGCCACTTCCCCAGCAGAGTCTTCTTCCTACGCATGGAAGAAGAAATGATGAAAGGGGAACAAAGCAAAATATTCATTGTCACTTACAAAGATAAAATCATAGGTGGCAGTGCCTGCATCTATTCCGAAGATAATGCCTATCTTTGGTTCTCCGGTGGCATGCGCAAGACGTATGCGCTCCAATATCCAGGCATACTTGCCGTATGGTATGCTCTGTTCGATGCCAAACAGCGGGGATACCGCCACCTTGAATTTATGGATGTCGGTCTCCCCTTCCGTAAGCATGGTTACCGCGAATTTGTCTTACGCTTCGGCGGTAAGCAAAGCAGTACTCGCCGCTGGTTTCGTTTCCGTTGGGAATGGCTGAACAAATTGCTGAATAAGATTTACGAATAAATTCATTCCACACTCTGATACGTCAACGGCGGATCAAAGTAACGGGACATGCTCTTCATATTTTCTCTGTAAGAAGGCTTTGCAAAATGAGTATTCGTGAAATAATCATCTTGCTGTTTCTTCTGTTCCTGCTTGAGTGTATCCAGTTCTGCTACGTAATTGGCTGCCTTTTTACCAGAGGCATCAGAGACATCCACTGTCATACGTGCTCCCTCTGTCCTGATCCTTACCGAGTGGTCTGTCGGGACCGGAACATCCAATGTCTGATAAGAATCGATATCCAGTTTAAGAGTTACGGGCGTACCGGTCCATTCATAATGGTAAGTTCCGTTAGCATCGTTTTTAGAAATAATCATACGTAATGTACCATCTCCTATATTTACCCGACTATCCACTGCCTTCAATTCAGAAGGAAGCTGCGGAGCAATGGTTATGGAATGATTGAGCATATCAGGACGGATTCCCAGGAAGTATTGATTCCATACACGGATATGCTCGCTATTACTCCACGCTTGCAGGAAAGTTCCACTTCGACGTACCCACGTCTGCCCGGCACGTGGCCATGCATCCGCATTCTCTGATAAACTGCCGACAGCACCTTCGGCAAGTGCCTGACGGTTCATATTCTTGAACAAAGTATACGCAATGTCAGCTTGTCCGTTTTCTATCATCCGCTGCATGGCCATACCATTATTCCAAAGCCATATCGTACCATTATGATAAGCATCATCTTTATGATAACGATACCATTGCTCATGGTAAGGATGAAACTGTTCGTCATACTGGTCGAGTGAAGATACTCCCCACGGATATACCAGGCGTTCCCAGACATCTCTTGTCTCATGCATCTTCAAGTCAGGATTAGAAACCAGATCCAACGCATAGATAGCATTGGGACGGAATTGCGCATCCCCACTTCCATCTGTATTCAGATGATCATAGATTGACCGGGCGGCTGTGTCTACAAAATCCTGTTCAAAATTTGAGCGGAGACGCTCCGCGGCAAGATTCCAACGCTGGGCATCTTCCTCACGGTTCATGTAGCGGGCAAGATCCGAAGCATTCGTCAATTGCGTATACCACAATGCCTGTACATCCACAGCACGATTGCCACGTGGTGAACAGGGATACTTGCTTTGACGTTTGGCATCCATCCAGGTATCTGCGTCCGCATGGGTGAGATACCCTTTTTCGTCCGTATACAGGCGAAGAGAAGCATCCGTAGCAATCTTCACTGAAGGATAAATTTCTTTCACGAAGGCGGTGTCACCCGTATATTTCAGATAATCGTGCACCTGCATAACGAAACGAGGGGTTCCGTCAGTGGTATTATAAAGAATACCTTCCAGATTCAGACGGTTAGGTACACGTCCGTAAGTAGGAGATGTGGAAATGGTATCCTGATAACGTGCAAATGACGCAAGAATATCACGTGCCGTATCAAACTGCCCTGTACAAAGCACTGCACCCGGCATAGAAATAAACATATCCCGCCCCCAGAAGTCCGTGAACCAAGGTAAACCGGCATACATACCATAACCACCGTGCTGATGAGTGATCAACTGATCATTGGTAAGCATAATCCAGGCAAGGGCATGATCCAAAGAATCCAGATTGGTCTTTAAAGGATTATGGTCCAGTAAGGATTGAATACGCTGACTACGTGCAGACAACCACTTCTCTCCTTCTTTACGGAAACCGGCTATTGCTTGCCGGCTATCTTCTTCCGTACCAAAAGCAATCAGGAAACCATCAGCAGCAACCGGAACAGTTATCAGATTATCTGCAAATTCAATTCCTGCCTCCGCTACGGATGCTATACGTATTACATTTTCCGGTGACTCTTTCGTTGTATAGAGTACAGAATTTCCATCCTTCCGTGCATCCACCACATTTCCCCCCATCAGCATGAATGAGATCTGCTTCCCTTGTACACTATCCATACGAACACACAGCAGCTTCGGTTCATCCACCAGACAGAATGTCTCCACAGCTTCTTCATAACTGCGAACCAATTTGTCAGGATACACCGACGTACGGGCATTTTCCCGAAGCAATCTTTCTCCATCCACATACAAGCGGTAATCGGCAAAGATACGTTTGGCATAAATATTCCAGCCAGCAAACCAATCTCCCCAATCATCCGTAGAGGTCATTCCATAATAGAAACCTCCGTTTTTGTCTGTATAAGAATACTCACGCGACTGGCCGCCAGGTATGGCAATGCCTAATTCGTGCGTACTTAACGGAGACAACTCTTTTACATTTTCACTACAAGCCATCACTAAAAAAGAAGTAGCTGCGAGTAATATACCCGCAGCTTTCTTCGAAAAGCATAAATTCACTTTGTTGTTGATCATATTTACAGCAACTAACCTATTTTATCGTACCTAATCTATTTCATTATTTTGCAAACCTGCACTCTGCCATCTTCCATATAAACCCGTGCCATATAATAACCAACAGGCAAAGCAGACAAACCGACAGAAGTACATTTTTCCTGTGTCATCACCAGCATTCCATTCACAGAATATACTTCTATGCGTTTAGCTTCTCCGGCAGGCAGCACTAAAGTATCTATACCTCTATTGTAATATATTAAAGGTTTTTCGGCATCAGGAGCAGTGGTCTCAATACCTGTCAGAGTTGGTTTAAAGTTAGTAAAGAGACGGAATTCATGGGCAGGAACAGCAATAGTTTGCGTAGTGCTTGATACACTCAATGGCTCATTATCTTTCAGGAGTTCATACCATGTACCTGTTTCCGGGAAAGTTACAGAAAGGTTCTTATCTGCCAAAGTAAAGTTTCCAACCACTACAAAAGACTTGCCATCGGTAGAAGTAGCTGACAAGGTACGTCCATTGTCCCAGTTAGCAATACCTACTTTCCAGCTAAATGTAGTATTCGAAGCAAATAGTTCAGGATATGAATGACGAAAATCTAAAAGAGTAGCATACGTTTCATACAATCTTTTTCGGTCAGCATCTTCAAAATAATCCCAACGTATCGGTTTAGGATCCGTACGATAACCGCCCTGATCGTCATATTTAGAGCCGTCACTATTGTTGTTTATGGAGAAATCATATCCTAACTCACCAAATTGCCAGATCATCTTTGGGCCAGGTACGGTAAGGAAGAAGGCGGCATTAGTGGCTAAACGTTTGGTGCGGGTAGAGAGATTAATATTACTTCCTGTTGCAGGACTCATTCCAGTATTTGTACTCGTAGTTGATGCTATTACTCCGGTATTTCCCCATTTCCAGGCTTTAAATCCTGTACGTTCTTCATCATGACTCTCCATATACCCCACTAAATTACCAGCAGGCATACTTGTTCCCGCATATAAACCACTGAAATCATTTTCCGTAGTCCATCCCATTGCTGTCTGGCAATATGAATGATTCATATTGCGCCATAATAAAATACCAGCTTCCGCCAATTGTTTCTCTTCACTATTAGCTGCTAAATGTTCAAAAATAACGTAAGCGCCTGGTTGCCGCTTTTGTACGGCAGCCGACATACGCTTCAAGTTGGCGATACGTGCATTATCCGGTCCGTTTGCCCAATCATTTGTTCCATAAGGAGTATTAGAGAACCCTTTTGTAAAATCATAACGGAAACCATCAATTTTATATTCCGACATCCAAAAGCCGGCTACGCTATCTACCAAAGCACGGGTATATTCACTCTCGTGATTAAAATCACGTCCCCACGAAAGACTTGGGTTCTTTATATTTGAATCTTGATTATACCACGGATTATCAGCAGAAGGCCTTCCATCCGCATCCTTATACAAAAGATAGAAAGGAGACTGGTCAAAGCTATGATTCAGCACAAGGTCAATAATAACAGCCATCCCTTGACTGTGACATTCATCTACAAAAGCTCTTAAATCATTTTTTGTACCGTAATACTTATCTACGGCAAAATAGAATGAGGGATTATAACCCCAACTCGTGTTTCCTTCAAACTCATTGATGGGCATCAGTTCGATTGCATTTACTCCCAGATTCTTCAAGTATTCCAGTTTTTCTTTCGCAGCATTAAAAGTATGTTCCTCAGTAAAATCACGAATCAGCATTTCGTAAATAACCAACTTTTCAGAATCCGGACGCTCAAAGTTCTTCACTTTCCAGTTATAAGCAGTCTGTCCTGTTTGCAGGACGGAAACGATACCTTCTGCTTTTCCGGTCGGATAAGGTTTCAGATTCGGATATGTCGTACTTTCAATATACTGATCGTTCCGAGGATCCAAAACTTTATCTGTATATGGGTCTGCCACATAAATAGAACCATCTACCAAATATTGGAAAGCATATTCTTCTCCTTTAGTCAAGCCTGGAAGAGTTATCCAGAAATATTCACCGTCTTGTTTCAGTTGATAGTCTGCTTTAGGCGTCCAATCATTAAAGTCACCTACCACATACACATACTTTTTACCCGGAACCTGCAACACCAAAGTTACTTCCGTATCACTGACATAGTTAATACCAGGTCGTACTCCCTTGGGCATCGTTTCCGAAGTACTTGTTCCATTCAGTACTGTTACTTCTTGTGTAGCAGATTCTGTTTTACCATTAGCAGTAGCCTCTACTTTCAAAGTATAGCTTCCGGCAGTTGAGAATGTATAAGGTTGGGAAATAGTAGTAGTATTAGTTGCAGTAGCTATTTCGTCCGCATTTACATAAAGTTTCAAATCGGAAGCCGCAGAGGCAGAAGCTTCAATTGTAAAGGGCGTACCGATAAGTATATTTTCTTTTTCAGCAGGTTTGTCGAAGCGAACGGTTAAGCCAGCGGCATGTATATCAACGTAAATATTTTTTCCGCCCGTTTCTTTTCCTTCTTTCGATTTATCTGCACTACGAAATACGAAAGCTAATTGTTTTACATTTTCCCCCTGCTCAACACTATAATATTCACGAATATTAGGAGTTATTTTAAGTTGCCACTTATCATTTCCTAAAGAAGTCATTTTATATTTCACAGAGTTATCTCCCCATGTTGGGGCATGCTTCCAATCATCACCATCTTTGCTTTTATCCGTTATCACTCCTGTATGTGCATACACATCACCGGTAAAACCTTTCAGCCCAGCCGTACCTTTCGTTGCATCAAAAATAATGGTGACTTCATTATTCTCCGTCGGGAAAGCCGGAGTAGTGGTTACTATTTGCGCTTGCATGGCAACCACTGCCAGCAAACAAATAAATAAGGAGTAAAGTCTTCTCATTCGGTATCAATTTATTGGTTAATGGTTCAAAAGTACACCAGTTATCCCGGATTATCAAGCACTTGAGACAGAAGCAGGAAAAGAAGTAATGCAAACGGTTGCATGAATCAAAGCATATATTCCCGATCAACTGGTTTCTATCGGCAAAGATATAACGGACCGGAAATCAACTTATGGGATTTGGTGTGTTTCACCGGACTTATTGGAAAAATATTTTTTCCCAGTTGGAGAAATATTTTTTCCCAAGTGGGAAAAAAACAGAGCTCTGCGAAACTTGCAAAACTTGCAAATTTGCAAGTTGTTACGGCAACAGCTCCCAAAGTTCTCTGTTTTTAGTTCTATTCATTCATATAACAATTGAATGTTTAACTAACTATTGCTTTATAAATATATAGGAATAACTCACTGCATCCCATTAGAACTGCAGACGAGCCAAGAAAAACACATTTGTTTTTTATAATGTATGAAGATAAGCGAAGCCCTCTTCCCCATATTAGAAAAATGAGGAAGAGGGCTTGGTTTAAATTCTAAAATTGGATCACTTAAAAACTCCTGTACCGTCAGTGAAATTCAAATAGGCTTTCTGACCTTCTGAAACACTTACCCGTTCTTGATCGCCACCATTGCCACGATAAACAATCTTTCCATCAAGAACTATAAATTCCACCTTCCACCAATCGTAGCCACCAAAATTGACGCACATACGCACTTCTTTACTTGCCACGAATGCAGGAGACACAAATTCCCCATCTTTTGTTTCCGGAATAACAAATTTTCCCGTTTCATCAACATTCCATCCTGCAGGAGCCGTATCCCCTATCAAGTAAACGTTTGGAGCCAACACATTAACAATGCGTTCCGCACCATTAACAACATGAAGCAGATACCAACCGGCATTCTTGGCTTCCAAATTATTATCAGTATCAGCGACCAAACCTGCACCGGCTTCATCATTCACCGTTGCCTGACCACCGAAATCATTTCCCCAATCGGCCTGCGGAGCGAACTTAATCTTTTCGCCAACACTCAAATATACAATCGTCCAATAATCAGTGCCTGTACCATTTACTGGAGTAAGTTGTTTCCATACACCACCCCAAGAGTACTCACTACCCGTCATATAAAGTTCCGTAGGAGCTTCCGTGATTTCATAAGTATAATCCATCATATTAATGATCATATTATACTTACCGGCTTTCGCAATCTTACCTGCACCGGCACCCTCATTCACGAGTTGACCGCTCATAGCATCATCTCCATCAACTTTAGGGCCTACAACTCCAGGATTTGCCCAGAAGTCACCTGCGTCAATATTCTTTTGAGGAATAATTTTCCAATATTGATCATCAGCTGTTGTAGTTATGGAGATGGTAAACACTGGATCATCATAAACATTCACATCACTATGGGCGAATTTTATCATACTCGCCTCATCCCATCCAACCATATCACCAACAAGATAATACGATTCTGAGATATCAGGCTTAATAAGTGTTACTTGCACTTCTACCTGATTGGAACTTACACAAAAAGCTTGTTCAGCTTGTTTTATGTATGCCATTACAGTTACAGCCAAATTACGTGCAATCGGATTCTTGCCATAATAGCTTTCCACTGCACTCACGACTTCTTTAGTAGATACATTTCCTGAAGCATCAGCTGCCAAGATAGTTTTTCCCTGTGCGACTCCATTCTCATCTATTTTGCTCAGTACAGCTTCATAAGCAGTAACTTCCATACCTTCCGGAGCATCTACCGACGCTGTAAAAAGCTGAATAGTTTCAGTGGTAACATTCTCCATTTCAATGGCCGCAGCAGGCGTAATATTCACGCTTATATTTTTAGCTTCCTCCGCATCAAAACCTTGAGGAGCTGCCCAGTCATCATAATCACCCTTACAACCGCTAAAAAACGCGGTTGTAAGAACTATACTATATATGAATGATTTTCTCATACTAATCAAATTATTTATTTATTCATTATTATTTATTGTAAAAATGATAGTAACCGGTAATATCATTAAAGATGACTCGATAATCGCCAGCCTCTACAGGAATATTAGCACCGCCGCCAACACCCCAACCAAACGGGAACTTATCACCGCCCCAATTAGGATTCCAGCTGCTATCAACGAGGAACTTCATTCCTGTATTTTCAGTTATACTCATATCATACATCCATACATGTGGACGGGCGCCTGCATAAGTATCTACCGGAGACATGTGCACAGCTCCATCCCCCCAATTCGTAAAGTCACCTGCAATCATCATCTGCTGGTACTCTGCCGGGTCCTTATCAAGAGCAGTAAATGTCAAAGTGTTTGTATAACAATCAAGATCTATTCGATAGTAGCCTGCCGAAGGAACTTTAAAATCCGCACCTTCACCAGTATCATCTTTCAGACGAGGTTGGTTAATATCTCCATCAACACCCCCCCATTGATCGGCCCACTCACCGGGAACACGAATAATCTTGAAGCCAAGCTCAGGTGTGAAATAACCTGTATAAGTAAGAGGACCTTTACCCGTTACCTCATCAAACTTACCACCTTCTACTGGAGACATCGGATAAACAGAAACACCGATTTCCGATCCCCATGCACCATCTCCTACACAAGCACCGATAAGATACCACAATTCAGTATCCGCAGCAACCAATGCCTGGAAGAAAGGTTTAACTTTCATTGTTATACTATTTGAATAAGTATTTTGGCCTGAATTCAGAACACCATTAAGACGTACATATACATCCAAATTATCTGGTATTTGCTCTTCTGCCGTATATCCACCTATCTTCATAATGGCTCTATTGAAATCTTTAGCCACAACGTCAAATTTAGCCTTCGTACTATAACTTTCCAATTGTACAAATTTGGGATTGCCTACTATTTCACCGTTCTCATCAAGCACATTTTCCCATTCATCAGTTAATGAAAGTTGAGGATAATAGCTTACAGCAGCTGTATAACCAAAATCCGGTTGTTTACATGACAGTTCAATCCCCTCACAATTAGCTAAATCATACACATTACCAGCTAATGCAGGTGTATTCAGCACAAAACTATCAGGTACCGTCAAGGTAGGATTGGAGTCTCTGTCATCTTCACACGATGTAAAACCCATAAGAGCAACACCTGCCAACAAAGATGCAATAATATATTTTTTCATATTCCTTTTCATTTAGAGATTAATAACCAGTATTCTGTTTCAGATTTTTATTATTCGAGATCTCATTTACCGGTAAAGGGAAAATACTCATATAAGAGGGGAATTGATTACCCTCATAAACTCCTCCCATCCATTCCCACTTATAGCTGGACTGTCCGGCAAATTTACCAAAGCGAATAAGATCGGTACGCCGACGTCCTTCAAGCCAGAACTCACGGCTCCATTCATCACAGATATCGTCCAATGTATAAGTACTTTTTACAGGAGCATGTGCACGGGTGCGCAATTCATCTATTTTTGCTTTGGCATTACTATTACCAGTAGCACCATTCTTACGAACTGAAGCTTCCGCATAAGTCAAATACGCCTCAGCTATACGCATAACAGGTAAATCCGTATTGACAAACTCAATAACAGCATTGTTACTTCCATCAGAATTAACATTGCGGAACTTCACACAGCTATACCCCAAATTTTCATCAGTGCCTTCATCGGAAACAGAAATATCCATTCCTTTATTGAAGAACAATGCACGATCATCATTAGCAGCAGTAATCATATCCTGCAATGTTGCAGCTTCAGCAGGCTTAGTAGCAAAAAACTTATCAATAAGTTGCTTACGCAGACGAATACATTTACCCCAATTGTTATCAGCACCTGAAGGAGCATAATTATCTGTCAGCACTTTATTAGAGTAAGAAGCTTGAATAAGGAAATTGGTTCCTTCATAACTTTTGGTAGTTTCACCATCAGTAAGGCCTACCAATAAGTTCTCATATTGTGCTCCATTACGATTATTATCGGCCAAGAACAACATTTGATAACCTGTATATTTCTCACCAGTTACCGGATTAGTAGCTCCCGTTGTATTAAGATGATAATATCCATTATTAATAACCTTTTCAGCATAAGTCATGGCATCATCCCAGCGAGGTGTACTTGTATAGACTTCTGCATTTAAATAAATACGTGCCAATAGGTTCCAAGCAGCTACACGGTCAGCGCGACCGTAAGTATTTTTACCAGGTTCCGCCATCAAATCAGCACATTCTTTTAATTCTTTCTCAACATATTCAAAGAACTGGCTTCTTGTATAACCTACAGCCATTTCAGCAGACACAGCTTCAGTAAAGGCCGCATTTCCATACAAGTCCATAACAAGTGCATAGTTATAAGCACGTATAAAACGTACTTCTGCATTACGCATCTCTTGGTCTGCCGCATTACCCTCTTGACTCAAATAAAAGTTACAAAGTGTAATTGTAAAATATAGACGATAATAAAGAGCTGCCGAAAATACACAACTTTCCCCCCATGAGTTGTGAAGCAATTCCGGTATACCAGCATCTGTTGCCCATACCCAATGTGCTTCATCAGCAGTAAATTCGTTGAGATACCACTGAGAACGGAACATACCTGAACGTCCTTCATCAACATCATCAATGTCACCATTGCCATTAGGTCCTGATTGCCCTGTCAGACTAAAACTAGCATAGATTTTGTTGAAGACGGCGTCATTATCGAATTCCATCGTTTGCTGCGGATTGATCGGAGTGACATCCAAGTCGCCTATACAAGAACTTAAGTTCAATGTTAGCGCAAGTGCCGCAGCAGGTATTATTGATTTCAGTATTTTTGTTTTCATGTTATTTTTCTATAATATGGTTTAGAAATTAAGACTTACACCAAATACACCAGTGAATGGACGGGGGTAAATATTACCATCATAGCCACCATTGATTTCCGGATCAATACCTTTGTATTTAGAGATTGTAAAGACATTCTGAGCTGTAAGATAAGCACGACCACTAATTTTCATTCCGAACAACTTTTCGAAGCTATATCCCAAAGTGATATTATCGCACTTCAAGAATGAAGCATTCTGAATGAAGTAGTCAGACAAAGCATCCTCAGTAGAAATATAACTCCAATCTTTGGCCATAGTCATATTAGTTACATTGTGCCATGTATTGCCATTAAATAAACGTTCTACAGAAATATTCGAGCGCCCGGCTTCTACAGCGTTATAAGCATAATTGCCAAGACTTGCACGAAGAGAAAAGCCGAAGTCCCAATTCTTGTAAATCAATTTAGACGTCATACCCATTATCACATCAGCATCAGCCTTTTTATAGAAATAACGGTCTGCCGAGTTGATAGTACCATCTCCATTACGATCTACAAACTGCCCCTCAATAGGTTGGCCATTCTGGTCATAAACCTGTTGATAAGTATAGAAAGCTGATACCGGATGTCCCACAGCCCAAGCTTTAATACCATCTGAACCAGAATCACCTACTGCAAGACCTCCATGCAGGATTTTATAATCAGCATCATCGCTTGCTAACAGTTTATCAATTTTATTATCATTATAAGTTATATTATAACCCAATTCCCAACGCCAATCTTTCGTTTGGATAGGCCGATAAGTGAACGACAGTTCGACACCCTGATTATGTAACTCACCAATATTACTTGTAACCTTATTCTTAAAGTTAGAACCTGCAGCAACAGCCACTGTATTGATAAGGTCAGTAGTCTTTCTGTAATAATAATCTAAATTTACAGTAAAACGATCATTTAAAAGACTCAAATCAATACCAGCATTGTAGGTAGTAGTCTTTTCCCAAGTCAGGGCGGCATTATAAGCATCAGGACGGTAAGTCATACCATTGCCTACAATTGGATAATATGCACCCAAACCATTAGTCGTATAAGAAGCAAAATAAGTGTAATCGCCAATACCTTCCTGCTGACCAGTTTTACCCCAACCTAAACGAAGTTTCAAATCAGAAACGACTTTAGAATCTTTGAGGAAAGCTTCTTCATTGATTTTCCATGCAGCTGCAACAGAAGGGAACAATCCCCAACGATTGTCTTTATGGAAACGTGAAGAACCGTCATTACGTAGCGTAACAGTCAGTAAATAACGATCCAGCAACGAATAGTTCAAACGACCAAAGAAAGATACCAAATAATTCTCAGTCTTGTAGAGAGTATTTTCTGACGGATCTTTTATTTCACCTGGATGCTCCTTGTTGGTATCAGGATAAGTACCGTAATAGTAATAATCGGTTTCTTTATGGAAATGCTGCCATTCATAACCACCCATTACATCTAAATGATGATTCTTGCCGAAATCCTTAGTGTATTGGGCATACATATTCAGTGAGAGATTATAAGTATCCTGAGTATTCCAACCCTGACTGCCATAATAATAATTGTCATAATTATAACGGCTATAATATTTGTCACTCTTACCACTCTTCAAGTCCATACCAGCATTCACATGCAAATGGAGATCTTCAAGACCATGAATTTTATAATCCAACTCAATATTTCCAGTCAGCTCCTTACCTTTACCCTTATCTGAAGTTGTATTCAAATAAGCCATAGGATTACGCGTAGACAGAGAGTTGATAGAATATTTCCATTCATCATCACCACGATCTACAGGCGAACTGTATTGAAAATAGCCACCAAAGTTTTTGTTGTAGAATTCACTGTCAATCATAACAGGTTTTGTTGGATCCATTTCACTGGCCGCACCAATAGCACTCGTGTTAGCATACGTTGTATTAGAATACATTCCTTTGGCATTAAAATTCACAGTCAAATGATCGTTCAAGAAAGTAGGATTCAAACTCACACTAGCTGTATAACGCTCAAAGTCTGAGGTTTTAAGAATACCTTGCTGTTTTGTATAACCCAAAGAAACACGATAAGGAAGATTCTTATAAGCACCGGTCAACGTGATGTTATGGTCGGTAGCAATAGCTGTGCGGTAAATTTCATCTTGCCAATCTGTGTCAGCAAAAAGGTGTTGAGCTCCATCAGCTGGTGTTCCGTCAGCATTATATGCACTCCAGTAACCCATATTTTTATAATAGTCACTGGCTTCCCAATCAGCACCTTCCAATCCACTCTTGTTCTTTATAAAATTCATGAATTCATTAGCGCTCAGCACATCCAACTTATTAGTCACAGTACTTACCGATACATTTCCATTATAAGAAATAGTCGGCTTCATATTTTTGCGTCCTTTCTTAGTGGTAATAATAATAACACCATTAGAAGCACGGCTACCATAGATTGCTGTAGCAGATGCGTCTTTCAACACCGTAAAGCTTTCAATATCATTAGGATTTACAAGGTTTAAAGGGTTGGACATACCCTGCATACCGTAATTATCCATAGCCAGACCATCGATTACAATCAACGGATCATTGCTGGCATTCAATGATGAACCACCACGAATACGAATTGAAGCTCCGCCACCTGGTTCACCACCACTGTTCTGAACATTAACACCAGCAATCTTACCAGTAATCATGTCTTGCGCACTAACCTGCAAACCTTTGTTCATTTCATCAGGTTTGATAGCTGTCACCGATCCGGTCAAATCGTTTTTCTTAGCGCGACCATAACCAATTACGACAACTTCACTCAACAACTCGGCATCATCCTTCAAGGTAATAATTACCGAAGGAGCCGCAGCTACTTCCTGAGTCTGATATCCAATGAAAGAAACCACCAGCGTTGCCCCTTTAGGAACACTCAGCGTAAAATTACCGTCAAGGTCGGTGATTGTACCATTTGAGGTATTACCTTTTTCCACGACATTAGCGCCAATCACCTCACCCATAGCATCCTTTACATGCCCTTTCACGGTGATGTTCTGTGCATAAACGCCAACAGACAAGAATAACCCCATCAATAGGGGAAGAATCATTCGATAGATTCTAAGATTAACTTGCTTCATGCATTTAAAAAATTAAAGTTAACAATATTAATTACCTATATTATATATTCGAAATTATCTTTCGACTGCTTTTTCTTTTATAAGGTATCTATAACACGACGCAACAAAAATATGCTTTCTTAAAATATTAAAATATAAGAAATATGAGAAATATGCAATTGCAACAGTGCAAACGATTGCAGGAAGTTGCGCCATTACATTAGAAAAGGATTAGTCTTTGAGATGGACAAATACATAATCATTTTCAAGAAACAAAGAATTACAAAATGTCAAAACAACAATAGAAACACTTCTTTTATATCCATAATGCTAGCCTATTCCCTATTCTCATAACATACCTCATTTTGTAAATCCGCAAACCAGCACATTTTTCGAATAAATAAGGAATAAGAATGCACTAAAACCGCATATTATTGCAGCTTTAATAGCTATTTATACAGAAAAGGGTTACTACTTACAGGTGATAAGGTTACTACTTACAAGCAAAAGAGTTACTACTTACAAGCAAGAGGGTTACTACTTACAAGCAATGCACTTATTTGCATTACGTCTCTCACCTATAAGAGCTATTTTCCATGAATATTTCATTCTAAAACAAATGTAAACATTTCGCTATTCAACTATTAATCTGATATTTGTTTCTTTTCATTGTCATATTTCCAACTCTATAGGTCTACGGCCAGAAATAACGCACTCTCAGCTAACCTAAAATACAATTTGTCACAATGACAATTAGCTATATCCTTGTCCTCACTCATTCAGCCTTCTATATAAAGCGCCATTATGGGTCGTATATATCCCATCCCTGTCACACATTTGTTATAATTACAAACGGGAGGACAGGAATGGAAAATCTTCTTAAATCAATACCTTATTATTTTGAAGAATAGAGTGTAAGTTTACCGGACTTTACCCCTTTGGCTTTAGCTTCAAATACTATCTCACCGGCTTGCTCGACAGTCTGAACAATTGCCGTCAACTGACCGCTGAAAGCAGGCATCTTCGGCAAGTGGAACAAATCGAGTGAAGTAGCATCTCCATTAGCAGCAGCACGATAATGGCCCGCACCTTTCACCGTAAAGTTAACAAGACGACTGTCCGAAGGACAGAGGTTTCCATCTTTATCAACCACGCGAACTGTGATATAGGCTAAGTCCTTGCCATCGGCAGTAAGTTGCGAACGATCAGCTACCACTTCCAGGTGATGAGGTTTACCGGCAGTACGGATCACTTTCTCCTCTGCTATTTTACCTGAAGCATCATAAGCTACGACTTTCACTTCACCCGGCTCATAAGGAACATCCATCCACATCAAGCGGTAACGGCGCTGGAGAGCAAGCGCATCTTTGCCTTGAATAGCTTTACTTTCTTCGGCTGTCAGTTTATGCTGTTTACCGTAACTTTTCCCATTGACGAAAAGTTCGGCAGTCGGATAGTTTGTGTAAACGAAAACAGGAGTATTCTCTCCTTCCCTACCCGGCCATGTCCAGTGAGGAAGTACATGGAGTGTATTCACATTCTTATTCCAAAGACTACGGTACAGATAGTAACGGTCTTTAGGAAGACTGGCAAGGTCGATGATACCAAACAGCGAACTATGACTCGGCCATGCATCCGTATCATAAGGAGAAGGCTCACCCAGATAGTCGAATCCTGTCCAAACAAATTGACCGATAGTCCAGTCATAATCATCTGCTAAAGCAAAATCCTCATCGGGAACATTAGACCAGGCACAATGCTCCAAGTCATATCCGGAAGACTGGTGATCATCATATTTCGCATCCCCGCGTTTCTCTACAGGGAATTTATATACGCCACGGGAACTAACGGTAGAAGAGGTTTCGGAACCAAGCACTATATTCTGCGGTAGCAGTTCATAAGCTTCCAGATAACGGTGTGCACGATAATTAAAACCGGGTACATCAATCATTGCTGCAAAACCATTCTTCAAAACACAAGAAACCTGATCCATCCCGCAAGTAACAGGACGTGTCGGATCTTCACGATGACAGATATCCTGCAAGAAAGAAGCAACTTTATAGCCTACAGGACTACATTGGGTCGGAACTTCATTACCGATGCTCCACATCACTACACAAGGATTGTTGCGAAACTGATACAGCATATTTATCATATCACGTTCTGCCCACTCGTTGAAATAGCGGTGATAGCCATTCTCACATTTGGCAATGTCCCATTCGTCGAAAGGTTCCACCATCATCATGAAACCCATTTCATCACAGAGTTGCACTAACTCCGGCGCAGGCATATTGTGAGCGGTACGAATGGCATCGCAACCCATATCTTTCAACAGTGTGAGTTGGCGACGTAATGCAGCAACATTGATGGCAGCCCCCAACGGACCGAGATCGTGATGATTACATACCCCCTGGAACTTACGGTGCTTACCATTCAGGAAGAATCCTTTGTCGGCAATGATTTCTATGCTACGGATACCGAAACGAGTAGTATATTCGTCCGTTTGCTTGCCATCGGCATAAACTTTGGAAACAGCCTTATATAGATAAGGTGTCTCCGGCGACCACAAGCAAGGAGCATTCACCAGGAAGTTTTGTTCAAAAGGTTGACCATGATTAATCTTACGGGTATTATCCTTCGTAGCAACAACTTTCCCATCGGGAGAGATAATCTCTGTTACGATACGGATATCTTTCCCTTCATCATTGGCAATAGTCGTCAGCAGACGTACCGAGGCATACTCATCAGCAACATGAGGAGTAGTCAGCTGAGTACCCCATACTGGAACATGCACTTTATCAGTGCTCACTACACGCACATTACGATAAAGCCCTGCACCGGGATACCAACGGGAAGATTGTGGCCTATTCTCCAAACGCACGGCAAGCGTATTGTTCTTACCGTCTTTATTCAGAAGCCCGGTAACATCGCAATGGAAAGAATTATAACCGAATGGCCAGAAACAAGCTTCTTGCCCATTGACGTATACACGGGCTTCACTCATTGCACCATCAAAGACAAGTGTCGTCTGCTGATTAGCGGAAGCATCGAACGTAGTACGATACCAACCTATTCCTACGTAAGGGAGTCCACCTGTACGTCCGGTCTTGACAGAAGCCTTCTTTTCGAAGTTCTGCGTTACTGCTACTTCCTGCAAGTCGTTGCTGCGATCGAAAGGACCGAAGATGGCCCAGTCATGAGGTACGGTTACGGTTTCCCATTTACGGTCATCAAATTCAGGCTTCATGGCTTCCGCGACTTCACCTTTCGTAAACTTCCAGTTCTTCTCCAACAGTGTTTCTATACGCTGAGCTTTTGCTATCAAAGAGAAAAGAATACAGCAGGAGAAAGAGATGAATAGTATCTTCTTCATTTTCAATCAAAGTATTTAATTAATGTTATTTAAAAGCATCCATTATAACAGTAGGATAACCACCTTCTGTAAATGCTCCCAACCTATATTGACTCGGTCTGCACTCCGGTTCCCAATAGAACACTCCTTTACAACGACCGTTGGTATTTTCCTTGCACTCTTTCAAGATACGGGCAAGTTGCCTCTTTCCCTCGTTCAAAACAGAGGTACTTGCCAACTTACCATTGTCATCGGCGCACTCCATACCGGTTTCTACCACCATTACATCACAATTGTACTTGGTACTCAAAGCTTTGATGTTGCTGATGCAGTCCGTAATGACAGCATCGGCAGATGAATAGCCTTCTTTGGCATCACGCGACCAATAAGGGTAAAGTGACATACCTATCATATCCCACTTGCCGCCGTTCTTCTTCAATTCATCGAAGAACCAAGTGAACAAACCGCTGTCCCATCCATTGTCCAAGTGAACAATCACAATAGCATCGGGAAAAACCGACTTCACAGCATCGTATCCGGTAGTGACGAAAGCACCAAGATTGGCCCAATTCATGGGATATACCACTTTGTCGGTAGCACTTGCCGGTGCATCTTTCAAATCCTTCTCCGTCACATTATAAGATGCGCCGCTCAAAGCCACGTCTTCATCCCACAACATGCCCGGACGAATTTCATTCCCCACTTGCACCCATTTAGGAATAACCCCTATCTCCTTCAAGGCCTGAAGCACACTCACCGTATGGTCTTTAATGGCACTTTTCAAGTTTACCAGATTCTTTCCTACCCATGACGCGGGTTTGTTTTGCTGGGCGGGATCGGCCCACCAATCACTGTAATGAAAGTCTATCATTACATCCATCCCCAACTCTTTGGCTCTTTTAGCCTTCTCCACCACATCGGCAGTGTTACACCAATTGCCATGTTTACTCGGATCTACCCATACGCGAATACGAATGGCATCAAGCCCCAGTTCCTTCATCAGAGCCGTACACTCACGCTGCTCACCTTTGGCATTATAGAAGTTGTAGCCTTTGGATTCGTATTCGGTGACCCACCCTATGTCAGCACCTTTGGCAAATTCCACCTCTGTAGTTCCATCGTCACCGTCGGGATCGACCTCCGGCGCAGGAATTGTTTCGTTATTACTGCTACACGCTATTATAGCAAAAGCAATACCCAAAAAGAAAGACAAAAATTTCATGTGTTTCATGGCAAATATAGTTATCAATGATACAAATATAAGTAATAAAAGCGTAATCATTCAAGCCAGATACTCCCTATCTCTATTTCCATAGCCTTTTCAGCAACTCCATCAAAAGAGAGTTCGAGAGTTTCAATCCCCTCTACCTTGAAAGGTATTTCAGTCTGCGGACGGAAATAATTATCAAGGAAGACCGGATAGACGTGGGGAAGTAAAGCTGTATTTGTTTGCTCCAAATCCTGCAAGGGTACACGAATGATACCATCAGTTGCAGCGGCACACGAAGCAAGATAGGTATATCCGTCAGAAGTAATGAAGCCTGCTTTTAGTCCTTCGGGAATCTTCTTTGCATGGATACACAAAGTGCGGCAGGAAGCGAGTCGCTCAGGGCGTCCATCGATATCCTCCTTAATGTAACGACGAAGAACGAAGACAGGCGCCTTATCTTTAGACTCAAAGGTAATGCGCAAGGTCGGCTTCTCTGTCGGTGCATTTTGCATTAACTGGCGGTTCGTGAGGCTCCATCCGGGCATAGTATATGTTTCCAATTTACTATCAGCATCCCCTATTTCCAGCAGAGACAATGGTTTTTCAGGAGCAACTACGTTGGTTTCCCACAGGGTAGCCGAAGTATAGTCCCAATCCAGCGGACTCCTGGCTACTCCCGAAGGAAACGTTTGTCGCTTATCGCCTTGACAAACGACGATGTTATACCTAAAACAACCCTCTTTTATTTCTGTAGCAGGTACGGTAGCACGATAAATGTAACCACCTGTATGATTCATTTTCAGATAAGGATTCTTTTCATTCCAGAAAGATATCTTATCTGTGTAGATAATAACGGAATCGGGCATTTCATTACCCGCTACAATGGCCTCTATCTGTAAATCTTTACCGGCATCTACTGTCTTGGCAGGAGAATGAGTAACAGTAAAACCTTTATTATCTGAAATGGATGGACGTACATATTCACCAAGAGTAATATTCTGCCAATGGGCATCAGCAGTCCATTTACCGGAAGCCGATATACCTTTACGCTGTAACAGATAAACACCCGGACGAAGAGTCGAAATCTTGCCATTCGCAGCCTGTGAACTGAACGTATTTCCATTGTCCAAGCCGTTCACCCGGAATTGCTTACCTAAATCAGGTAAATTCAGAGTCATATCCCATGCACCGGAAACAATGCGCATTACTTCTTTATCCAAAGAAGGCCTTGTAAACGGGTCACTAACCTGTACGGCATCGGGCATTACTTCCAAGCGCCAAACACCCTCTTCCAGACGATCCAGCCAATAAACTCCCGTACCTTCATAATTCACCACCGGAGATTTGCCACAACCGGCTATTGCGCGAAGCTGAGAAATATCTTTCGGACGAGTTTGGGTCGTATTGGAATAGTAGAATTTCTCTCCGTCATTCAGTTCGCTTAAATCCTGCACGTAGCTGACACGGAAATCATTGAATAATGTATCTGCCGGATAACTGCCAAAACTCTCTCCCCTGCCCACTTTCTGTGCCACTTCTGCGGCAATCATCAATCCGATAGCTTTATTCGGAGTGTATGCTACATTCAGGTAATGAGTCTGGTACTCGGTATTGTAGGCCGCCATGTCGATAGGATCATAGGCAAACTGAGTAATCCACTGGAAACCGGCTGTGCGGAAAGTGCGTACAGTTGCCGGATACATATAGGAATAAAGAATATCAGCGGGATCAAATTCATAAACCATACGAGCCTTCTTATTGAAACCTTTCAGATTGGAGAAAGGAATATCGTAGCGGTCTACGGAAGGCAGGAAGTTTCCCTTGCGGGTATGTCCGGATACAAGACCAATAGGATACCATTGATAGGTAGTACCTTGTATGGCTGTAGAATAGTAAGCCTCTACCACATGCTGGTTATGACTGACATTGTAAAACACCGGTTTGCGGTTGCCTGCACGCTTCAGGGCGGACAGCATCTTATTTATATAATTACGCGTCTCAGCAACAGTGCCGGGATGGCAAGGCTCGTTGTTTATTTCAAAGCCTACGATATAAGGATCGTCTTTGTAAGCATAACCTGTATAAGGATTCACGTGGCGTACAAGAGCAGCAATATACTTTTCCTGTGCAACAATAGCATCTGCATCACTATGAACGGCACATTTATCATAATTTAAAGAGAAACCACTGGTAGGCTGATTACGTTCCGGATAACCGTTACCAAAATTTGTCTGTGCCGTGATAACGGTACGGATACCGCGTTCCTGTAATTTATGGATAAGGTAGTCCAATAGTTCCAGGTGTTCATTTTCCAGCAAGTTACCTTCTGCATCAGAAATCTCTACGTCCCAGATGTGAATACGATAAGCATTCAATCCCAAGCGTGCCATGTGATAGACATCACGGTCGATGGCAGCTTTACGATCCACTCCCAGATAACCCATCGCCCGGTAAGCATGTGCAAAGGGTAAGGTATAGTTCACACCAAAGAAAGAAGCTTCTTTCTTCGTATCCGACCAACGCATGACGCCGCCGGCATCTACATAAATAGTAGGAACGCTTTTGGGTACTTTGTTCTGTGCCGGAGCAACTACTGCCAGCAAACAAGTAATCAAGATAAGAATGTGTCTCTGCATGTCATCAAATTCAAGTTGTTTTTCTGTTGACAAAAGTAACGGAGTGGAGTTATTCATCAAAGCAGATATCGGACATAAAAGGAAACAAAAAGGACATTAACTGATTATCAGCAATATATGTATAGTAGTTATAAATAATAATTAGGAATTCTCAATCCAAAGACTACTACTTTTTCTCCATTTTCTTGTAATTATTAAGCATAAAAAGTATCTTTGTCACATTCTCTTGTAAAAGATAAGATGAAAAGATACACTAACATACTAATTTTACTACTTCTCACAGGGCTTTTTATTCCTGCCGGAGCACAAAACAACCCTTATAAGATAGATGACTCTTTATACCCCTTTTTTCAGCGCGCCACCAAATCACGAACTTATCCCCAAGGATTGCTTATCGCTGACACTCTTTATGCAGAAGCAACCAAAAAGAAAGACAAAAAAGCACAATGTTTGGCACTTACCATTCCGGTAAGTTTCTACTATAGTTCCGGTAATTATGAGAAACTGGAACAGTCAGCAAGCAGATTAAAAGAAGAAGCACGCAAAAACAATTATTTGCAATATTATTATTCCGCATGCACGAGCGAAATAAATTGGCTCCTTAACAACGGACATTCACTGCGTGCCCTGCACAAAGCAGAAGAAATGAAAGAACAGGCTTTCAAAGACCAGCACAACTACGGAATCTTTTCGTGTATTCGTACCTTGGGACACATCTACTATATGCGTCAGAATAGTGAGGTAGCAGTCGAGTACTACAAAAATGCTTTGGAATACATGCTGAAGCATTTGCCCGAACAAGATCCGTCATACCTTTATATGAACCTTGCTGAGTATTACCGAAAGAAAGACGAAGGTGAAATTGCATTGGAATACAATGAGAAAGCCGTGAAAACAGCTAAAACCAATGAGAGTCGTGTAGCTTCCCTAATGGATAAATGCCAGACTCTGTATAGCATGGACCTGATCGATGACTTTAACACTTGCTATGAAGAATGCCTGCAACTAGTCGAACAATATGGTGTTATCCGCAAATCAGCTTTGTTGCGTTTACGTATCTGTAAGCTTATTCTGGATAAAAAATATGATCAGGCGTATATAGCAGCTGATTCGATAGGAAGCCCGTTGCAGGTTTACCAGATACTCCATGTATTATATCTGAAATCAGGAGACTATGAAAAGGCTTATACATATAATAAGTTGATTCACAAGCACCAAGATTCCATCAACCGTCTGGTACAATCTACAGACATCGCTGAACTGAATGCACAGATAGGCAACGAACGCATGAAATTGGATGCCAAGGCCTTGGAATATAAGAATGCAGCACTCAACTTAAAGAATACCCAATTGGAACTGGAGCGGACTAAGTCACAATCTGAACTGGAAAAGATAAATGCTGAGAACAGCAAATTGGTATTGAAGAACCGGAACCTGGAACTGGCACGTCTCAATGTAGAAGCGGAAAAACAGAAAGCCATCTTAAAAGAGCAGCAAAGTGCTTCTCAACATTACATCGTAACTCTCAGTCTCGTACTTTCGTTCTTGTTTCTTTTCACCTGCTTCCTGATATTCTACCTGTACAGACGCCGTAGAACAATGGCTATCCTACAGGAGAAAAATGAAGAGCTCACCATTGCACGCGACCATGCCGAGGAATCGGACCGGATGAAAAGCTTCTTTATACAGAATATGAGCCACGAGATACGTACACCGCTCAATGCCATAGTCGGATTCTCACAAGTTTTATCCACTCCGGATATGGAGGTGGACGAGGAAGAGAAAGCAGAGTTCAGCATGCTTATCCAGCAGAATTCCGAGTTACTGACTACGCTAATTAATGATGTCCTCGACCTTGCCAGTTTGGAAAGTGGTAAATACACCATGCATCTGGCGCCTCATCGTTGTAATGAGTTATGCCAGGTAGCAATGGCTTCTGTTGTGCATCGTAATCCGAAAGAAGTGAAGTCCTATTTCACTTCCGGCGCACCGAATGACTTCTTGTTTGTGACGGATAAAGAACGGCTGCAACAGGTACTTATCAATTTCCTGACCAATGCGGAAAAACATACGGAACGGGGTGAGATTCACCTTCATTGCTCTCTCACGGAAAATCCGGGAAAGATAACCTTCTCCGTTACAGATACCGGTCCGGGAATTCCGGCAGACCAGGCAGATTGTATTTTCGACCGGTTCAGCAAACTGGATGAGTTCAAGCAGGGAACGGGACTCGGTCTGAATATCTGTTCCATCATTGCCGGACGCCTGAAAGGTGAAGTGAAACTGGACAAGAGTTACACCGGAGGAGCACGCTTCCTGTTTATACTTCCACTGGACAATGTTCCCGATAGCTAAACAAAATTCACCGTTCGTTGTTCTCTTCGAAACGATAACAGTCTAATAAAGGAACAATGAAAAAGCTGACATATTCTTTCCTGCTTCTGATGCTTCTGACATCAGTTCCGGCTCTTGCCGATTATGCGCCTGTCAATGTACAGACAGCACTGAAAAAGATGTATCCTGCCGCCAAGGATGTTGCTTGGTCACGGGATGAAACTTACTATGTAGCGGACTTTATACAGAATGGTTTCGACACAAAGGTCTGGTTCAACTCCGAGGCACAATGGGAAATGAGACAGATTGACTGGGGAACAATGGACGAAGTGCCCAATGCCGTGTACAACGCTTTTGTTGCAAGCGAATATTCCGACGGAATGGTGCAGGGAGTCACCTTAGTTCAGTTTCCTAAACGGGAAGCAGTGGTTTCCATAGTTGTGGGAATGGCAAATACACAAACTAGATACCAACTACTGTTCACCCTCGATGGCGGGCTGGAAGATGAACGGAATGCAACCTATTTCAACAATCTGCTTGGCGCGGAAGTCTTCTTATAAAAGAGAACTCCTCGCTCAGACATACTGCTTTGGCGTGACCCCAAACTCTGCCTGGAAGCATTTGGAGAAATAAGAATGATTGGAGAAACCAACCATATACATCACTTCAGCCACAGTAAACTTCTGCTGCTTCAGTAGCATAGCTGCCTTTTTCATGCGGATGGACTTAATGTATTCCACAGGTGTCATGCCCGTCAGTTGCTTCATCTTGCGGTACATCTGCTTGTTATTGGTGCCGGTCCATTCACAAAGGGCATTCACATTCAGTTCCGAATCTGAAATGTGTTCCTCAATCAGATGAATAATATTTGCCAGGAACTTTTCATCGTAAGAAACAGCCTCGATTTCCTTCGGGGTGGCAAGGGCTTCGATGCGGGCTTTTGTCTCGTGCATCTCCCAGGCAGCCAATAACTGCTCCACACGCGAAAGCAAAATATCCGGTTCAAAGGGTTTAGGGATAAAAGCCTCAATATTCAACCGGATACTTTCAAGTTCCGTTTCCTTGTCATTCTTAGCCGTCAACAGAATAATGGGAATAGTGGAAGTAGGAATGTGCTTCTTGAGGCGGCGCACCATTTCAAGCCCGTCCATCACGGGCATCATAACATCAGCAATTATCAGATCAGGTGATAATTCCATCGCCATCTCCATACCGGTCTTGCCATTCTCCGCTATACGGCAACGATATTTTGCGTGCAGTATCTGATAAATGAACCCGGCTATTTCCGGAGTGTCATCCACTATCAATATCAACGGAGCTTCCGGGCTGGCTGCCTCTGCGGCAGAAGAAGAAGAAGATGCGGAGGCTGCTGTTTCTGCTTCAGCAAGCGCCGTCTCCTGTTCAGAAGCCACAGACTCGGAAAGCACATCAACCGACATCTGTTCCGGACTACCCACCGGTAAGTTCAGTGTAACAGTAGTCCCTTTATTTTCTTCCGAAGTAAGCAGTACGCTGCCGCCATGCAGTTCCGTGTAAGTCTTTACGAGATAAAGTCCGATACCTGTCCCTTCCTTTTTTCCTGCCGTCTTGGGCGACTGGAAGAAGCGCTGGAAGATATAGGGCTGGTCCTGACGGGGCACACCGATACCAGTATCGGAAACTGAAATACGCACATCTTTTTCCTCACCGGGAATTTCCAGACGAAGCGTGACGCTCCCACCCTCCGGAGTATACTTCACAGCATTGGACAAAAGATTATCCAGAATGGATTCCAGTTTTATGGCATCCATCTGTATGTATATCTTTTCCCGGTCGGTATGAAAATCAAATGTGAGTTGTTTCTCCCTCGCCTTTTCTTCTGCATATAGAGCAAACAATCCACGCACGAAGGAGACTAACTCTATTTGCGACAAAATCAACAGCGCATTGTTGCCGCTATCCACCCGGTTGAAATCCAGCCCCTGATGGATCAGCGAATTCAGCTTCATGGCATTGTGCTGCACCTGTTCCAGTTGCTTCTTCTCCTGCGGATTCTTGATGGCGGGGAGCATCCGGCTGATAGGCGCAATAATCATGCTCAACGGAGTTTTCAGGTCGTGGGAGAGATTTGTGAAGAACTCCATCTTAGCCTGAGACTGTTCCAGGATTTTCTCTTTCTCCAGACGCTCCAGTTTCAGACGGTTCTTCACACGGAAGAAGTTGATTGTCCAGAGTATCAGGACAAGGCACAGCAAGACATAAACGGCCTTTGCCCACAGGGTGTAGTACCAGGGCGGAATGATGTGGATGTCCAATGCATACGTCTTTTCGGACGGCTTTCCATGAGCATCCAGTTTGCTCACCGTCAGGCGGTAGTCACCGTAGTTCAGATTGTTGTAAGTAATCCGGTTCGTATTCGGTTTCAACAAGTTCCATTCACGGTCCACACCTTCCAGGCGATACAACAGTTTGCTTTTCTCTTCAAAGGAATAAGGCAGGTCGGAAAGTTCAAAAGCAAGATTGTTCTGGTCGTAGTCCAGATTTATACGCTGTGAGTAACGGATGCTTTGTGCGGATTGCACTGCATCAAGCGCCTGCCCCGCCCCAGACTGGTAAAGTTGGTTGTTGACATAAAGGGCGGTCAATATCAAAGGCTGTTCAAGGTGTTCCGCCAGCAAGGCCTCGGGTGAGGAGATGGCAAAACCGTCTGCGGTGCCCAGATAGAGTTCTCCGCTTGTCTTATCAAAGAACATGCTGGTGAAACGCTTGTCGGTGATATTCAGTCGGCGGACTTCCAGAGTCTGTTGGTCGGCTACCCAGAAACCATCTGTGGTAGAGATCCAGATGCGGCCGTCGGCTTCGGCCATGGAAAGCACTTCGTAATGATTATAGGCATCAAAGGGCAACATGCGGATACTGTCGTTTTCGGGAGTCACGCGCATCACTCCGCCGGGGAAACCTATCCAGATGTAGCCGTCTTCGGCACAAAGGATAAAGTTGGGAGTACGCTCGCCTTTCAGTTCATCGGCGGCAATATGGGTGACTTCGCCGGTACGGGGATTTATCTTTTCGATGCTGTTGTGACTGTTATAGAGCAATGCCCATACATTCCCTTCCCGGTCGGGAATCATCTGGTTGATGAACATGCCGGACAGGCCGTTGTGGATGGAATAAGTCTTCTCCGCCATGTAGAGTCCGCCGGAAGAACGCATGAGGTTTTCCTTATCTACAACGAAAATACCGCCGAGACAGGTAGCTATCCAGAGTTGTCCGTCACGGTCTTCAAAAAGGCTATACGTCCAATTGGCGTTGTAGCGGCGGGTGCTGTCCACTATGTTATAATGTATAAACTGGCGTTTCGCCGGGTCGTAACGACTGATGCTGCCATCCGTAGCCACCCAAAGTTGTTGTTCACGGTCTTCGTAAAGATGGCGTACCCGGTTGTGGGACAAAGGATATTTCCGGTCTCCCATCTTGTACCAGGCAACGTCCTGTTCCCCATCCATAAGAGCGGTGAAGCGAATGAGGCCGTTGGTGCCGCCAAACCAATAAGTTCCGTGCGTATCGCGCAGCATGGAATAGAACTGGTTGCCCTCCCCTGTTCCGGTAATCTGCGAGATAGGGATATGACGCAACACACTGTTATGGCGGAACATGGAGATACCGTAATCCGTACCCAGCCAGACGTTATGCTCGCGGTCGGCAAAGATGGTCCAGATGATATTGTTAGAAAGGGACTGGAGGTTTCGGGAGTCATGAACAACGTGCAACAGGGGCTCGTCCTCCTGATAGACGTACAGACCATTATCGGTGCCTACCAGCAATTGACCGTTCCCGTCCAGTGCCAGAGACTTGACGGAGTTATCATGGAAAGCATCTATCCGCTGCGTATGCCCGTCGGCAGGGGTGTATTTGAAAAGACATCCTTCTGTGCCTATCCAGATGCAACCACGCGCGGTATCTTCCAGGAGTGAATTGACAAACTGATTGCTTCGGCCACGGGTGACGGGCAGGTCTATGGTTTCAAAGCGTCCGGTGGCGGGGATGTAGCGGCAACAGCCGTTGTACGTACCAATGTAGAGGTTATCGTCCGAGGCGCGGATAATGGAATAAATGGTCTGGTGCGGAAGTCCTTCGGTGATGGCGGAGAGTTGCCGGGTTTCCGGTGAGTAGGTATAGAGGCCGTTTAGTGTCCCCAGCCACAGCACGCCGTCACGCAATGCCAGTGTGCGGATGTCGGTCGGGAAGTCCGCTTCCGGTTCTTGGTAAGTGTCTGTTCGGTAGTTATAAATCAGTAAGCCATTGTCCGCACCTATATAAAGATAGGTGCTGTCCACCACCGTACCGCAATAAATGCGCGTATTGCTGCGCTCGCCGAAAGTGAAATGCGGTTGTGAGGAATAGCCGTCGTAACTGAACAGTCCTTTGTTGGAACCTATCCATATCAGTCCTTGCGTGTCTTGCAGGAAGTAACTGATGACGGATGCTTCCGTCCCCAGACTGATATTATCAAACAGCCTGTAATCGGACTTCTGCCCCACCAGAGTGCAAGGAAGCCATATCTGTAACAGAATGAAAAGAAAAAGAACTGGTCTGTGCATACGCCGGGTTACGTTAAAGGTCCGGACTACTGTATTTCTTCGCACACCCGCATTTCCATGCCTTTATACACCACCACAATCTTATGCAGCCGGGTGCTGCCGATGGCACGCTTCACCGTATCGGTATCAGCGTAGCGGTTGGCTTGTGCGATAGCCTCCTGACGCAGTTCCTCCACACGAGTTTCGGGATCTTTGTACTTGGCATACTTCAACTCTACAATGTAGCTGTGCGTCATGTCGGAGTAGATGTCCAGCATCGGACAGAGGAAAATATCGACATAGCCCGCCTGCGTGTCCTGTTCGGAGATGGGACGGTAGAAGCGGTTCTGTGCGGTCATGGCAAGGGTGAAGCCATGCACGAAGAACTCGCCCTTCTGCTTGTCGCGCTGCGAGGCGTAGGTCTTCAGGCAGTCGGCAATGTAGTCGAAGTAGGCTTTCCAATCGCCTCGGTAAGCAAGGCGACTGGAGAGTTCGCTCTTTTCGTAACTACTGAAACTGAGGTCTGCATCGTTGTACGTACTCAGCAGATAGGTATAAAGTTGTTCCTGAACCACCAGGTTAGGGATGGTCAGTTTAGTTTTTCCTTCATGCATGCCGTTGATGGTGAGCATGCCGAAATAGTAGAGCAGGCTCACGAAATTATCGGGATTAGTGATACCGGAGGCAGGGAAGCCATTCTTCAGTTCGCCGGTGATGAAGCCCTGGCTCACGAGGGTTTGAATGACGGAGGCATCATGAGCAAACTCCTTGTCCTTGCGGATGAGCATGCGTAGTTTCTCATAGTCGATGCGGATGTTCTCTTCCACCATGCTTAGCGGTGCTTTGCCACGCGAGATGTAGTTCTTGACGAAGTAAAGCACCATGTTGGAGTTATACATCGTGGTTTCGCCGTAACATTCCTGCGCGAAGCAATAGTTATCATACCACGGCTTCATTATCTCTATCAGTTCGTCAATGGTATGATTGAAGGGGCTGGTGGTAGAATAGTAAGTCAGCATTTCGCGCACTTCTTCTTCTGTAAATCCCATCATTTGGTTGAAGTCCGGTGAGAGGGAATAGTTGGTTCCGATGTTGAAGCCGCTGGTGAGGTCGTCCATCGTCACGGGGCTTACACCGGTAATGAAACAGCGCTCGATGCTGGAATAGGTTCCCGCTTTCACTTTGTTGAAGAAGGCGCGCAGATAACCCTCGCCATGCGTCTCGTTGGTGTAACGGTGCAGACTTTCGGGGTCGGAGAGAATGGCGTTGGTGAAGTGGTCGTACTCGTCGATAAAGAGGTACACCTTCTGTCCGGCACGTTCGCATTCCGAAATCAGATAGTCTAATTGGTTGACGGCTCCGTCCTTCTCGTCCAGCCGATCCCTGATGCCTTCCGGCAGAAGGTCGGCATAGACTTCGCAGAAAAAGTCGAAGCGGATTTGGCAGTGCTCATCCAGCCCTTTGCGATAGTCGTTCAGTGCACCGGTGATGCCGGAGAAATTGAGATAGAGCACAAGATAAGTGTTACGACTCGGTGTGGGATGCTGCCCGATGTAGAGGTCGCCAAAGAGGTCGTCGAACTTGTCGCGGGTACGCACATCGTAGTAATGTTGCAGCACGTTCAGCGTCAGGCTCTTCCCGAAACGGCGCGGACGGATGAAGAAGAAAAAGCGGTCCGCCTGCTCTATCATGGGAATGAAGCGGGTTTTGTCCACGTAATAATAGTCTTCACGGCGGATGACCGCGAAGTTCATCATGCCGTAGGGAAGTCTCTTTCTGCCGGGTACTAAGTATTCTAATGGGTCCATATAATGTCCTCCTGCTGTTTTTGGGATATTTAATCCGTCGCTTTATGACGGGATAACGACACAAAGATAATGCAAATTGAGTGCAGAACTTTCATGCAAGCATGAAAAAGTTATGCCGAAACGCAGCTTATCTTATCTAAAGATAACAAAAGTTCTTATAGAAGGGGTATATCGCAGTTATTATTTATAATGACTGAAAGCTTAGTCAACCGTTTTATATTTACTTCCGAGAATCTATGCAGTCCCGACAGTTTCATCTGGAAACAAAGCGTCTCGCAAGAAAGCAACGTGCAACGCCCATTCAGATGCAAAGTCAATGGATGTCTGCAAACGTTTGCGCTATTCTATAATCCGATAATTCTCAACGAAGAAGCTTATTCTCATCTATTCCGCTATTTTTGCAATCGGAATAGTTGGCTTACATTTTTTTAGTTTGGCAGCTATCCTCATTTGAATAACCTTTGATTAAGATAAGCTGCACCTCAGCAATAAAAATAAGCAAGCTTATTTTGTACTGCTTTCGGTTTGCATTATCTTTGGGAATATTTAGAAAATACCATGAATAAACCGCAGATAACCATCAAGGATATTGCCCGGGCGTTGAACGTCTCACCATCCACTGTGTCGAGGGCGCTGAAAGACAATCCGGATATCAGCCAGGAGACCCGTGACCTTATACATGCGTATGCCCGGGAGCATAATTACAAGCCTAACGTACTTGCAGTGAACCTTCGTGCCAGCCGTTCGAATACAATCGGTGTAATTGTCCCGCAACTGGTACATCATTTTTTCTCGTGCGTGCTGAGTGGCATTGAAAAGGCTGCTGCCGAAGCAGGATACAATATTTTGGTAGCCCAGAGCAATGAATCTTATGAACAGGAAGTGAAAATCGTACACTCATTCCTTGCCGCCCGCGTCTGTGGTGTGATTGCCTCTCTGGCAAAGGATACCTCTCAATACGATCATTATCAGGACCTGCTGAATAATAATATCCCCATTGTGTTCTACGATCGCATCTGCACCGGATTGAAAACAGAACGGGTGGTAGTGGACGACTATGCCGGTTCTTTTGCCGCCGTGGAGTATATGATACAGACAGGTTGCAAGCGTATCCTGTTTTATGGAGCAGCCCCGCATCTGGAAATCACCAAGAATCGTCGGAATGGCTATCTGGATGCCATGAAGAAATACAAAATTCCCGTGGACGACAGCATGATTATGCTGTGTGATACAAGGGAACGCGCCATATCCATCACCCCTGACATACTGGAAGGTCCCGGTCATCCCGATGGTTTCTTCGCCATCAATGACGAAACAGCTTCGGGCATTCTGTATGCCTGTAAACTGGTTGGAAAGAAAGTGCCCGATGAAGTATCGATCTGTGGATTTACCGACGGAGCCATTGCCCAAAGCACAGATCCCAAACTGACCACCGTGGAACAACATGGAGAAGAAGTCGGAAGAAGTGCTTTCAGCATTCTGATAGGCAAGCTGGAAGGGGGCGATGACAAGAGTAGTAACAAGATTGTGAGAACGAATCTTGTAGTGAGGGGAACAACGAAATAAATGAGTGACAAGCTACGAGCTACGAGTGACGAGTAGGCTACGCGGAATTGCCAGTATGCCGAAAGGAACTCGTAGCTTGTAGCTCGTAGCTCGTAACTAATAATTTATTAAGAATGAAAGTAAAACCCGATTTGAGCTTTTGGAAGTTGTGGAACATCAGCTTCGGATTTTTTGGCGTACAGATTGCCTACGCCTTGCAGAGTGCAAACATCAGTCGTATTTTTGCAACACTGGGTGCAGACCCGCATAGTTTAAGTTATTTCTGGATATTACCACCATTGGCAGGCATCATCGTGCAACCCATCGTGGGCGCTGCAAGCGACAAGACGTGGACGCGCTTCGGACGCCGTATTCCTTATCTGTTTGTCGGTTCACTGGTAGCCGTATTGGTAATGTGCCTGCTGCCGAATGCCGGTAGTTTCGGTATGGCAGTCAGCACGGCAATGATATTCGGATTAGTATCATTGATGTTCCTGGATACCTCCATCAATATGGCGATGCAGCCATTCAAGATGATGGTAGGCGACATGGTGAACGAAAAGCAAAAAGGCCTCGCCTACTCCATCCAGAGTTTCCTGTGTAATGCGGGCAGCCTCGTAGGTTTCCTGTTCCCGTTCATCTTTACATGGATCGGTATCAGCAACATAGCCCCGCAAGGCGTAGTACCCGACTCGGTGATTTATTCTTTCTATATCGGAGCCGCCATCCTGATACTTTGTGTAATCTATACCACAGTGAAAGTAAAGGAGATGCCACCCGCCGAATACGCTGAATACCACGGCATCACCGAAGAGGAAGAAAAAGAAAAAATCAATATGGTGAAACTGCTGGTAAAAGCGCCGAAAGCTTTCTGGACGGTAGGTTTGGTTCAGTTCTTCTGCTGGTTTGCTTTCATGTTTATGTGGACGTATACCAATGGTAGTGTAGCCGCCAATGTATTCGATGCTCCTACAGTGGAAACCGCAGTGAACGGAGTCAGCAAAGTTATGCTGGACACCAAGAGTATTCAATATCAGGATGCTGCCGACTGGGTAGGCGTGTTGTTTGCCGTACAGGCTATCGGTTCTGTACTATGGGCTGTCTGCATCCCGTTGTTCAAGGATCGCAAACTGATCTATTCTCTCAGTCTGGTGCTGGGTGGATTGGGTTTCATCTCTACTTATTTTGTTCATAATCAATATGTATTGTTCATCTCCTTCCTACTGATAGGTTGCGCATGGGCTGCTATGCTGGCGTTGCCTTTCACCATCCTGACCAACGCACTGAGCGGCGGACACATGGGAACTTATCTGGGCTTGTTCAACGGAACAATCTGTATTCCGCAGATTGTGGCGGCTTCACTCGGCGGGAGCATTCTTGCCCTGTTCACTCCCAAAGGTATGTTGCCTCCCGAAATCAATATGCTGGTCATGGCAGGTGTCATGCTGATTATCGGCGCAGTTTGTGTATATTTAATCAAAGAGACCAAAGGAGAACAAACAAAAGCATAATCCTTATAAAAAGAGTGATAAAGTGATAAAGTGATGAAGTGGCAAAGTGATAGTGGAACAACACTCTGTGATATATAACGCAGCTACTTTATCACTCTATCACCTTACCACTTTATCACCTTATCACTCCTCTTTCATCTACTTTTGTCATACTTTCTTGCCGTTTATCCGTTTATTTGTTTATCTTTACCGCCATAATCACCATTGAGATACACGCCATGAAAAGATACCTTAGAACCGATGAATGGAATATTATTGAAGATAACTTTCACGCCGACAACCTGAGAATGTCCGAAAGTATATTCAGCTTGGGGAACGGACGCTTTGGACAACGGGGAAATTTTGAAGAGCCTTATTCAAGCGATTCCTATCGCGGTTCATTTGTAGCCGGTATCACTTTTCTGGATAAAACGCGTGTAGGTTGGTGGAAGAACGGCTTTCCTGCTTTTTACACGCGTATTCCCAATGCAGCGGACTGGAGTCGTGTCAGCCTGCGTCTCATCGATGAAGAACTGGACCTGGCACAATGGGACGTAAACAGCTTCAGCCGCAGACTTGATATGAAAGCAGGTATCTCCTACCGGGATTTCGAAATCACATCTCCCAGAGGACATCAAATACGGGTACATGTGGAGCATATCAACAATATGGCCCACCCCGATTTATGCCTAATAAAATACAGCGTCACCTCCATCAATTATACAGGAAGAATATCACTGATTCCCTCTCTGGATGCAATCATAGTCAATAAGGATGATGATCCGAACGAGAAGATATGGAATATCCTCCGTTCCGGCGTCACAAAGGATTGTGCTTATCTATGGACGCAAACCCGGCGGGAAGATGCGCAAGTGTGCTACGCCATGACCTATCAGTTCTTCAAGAACGGCAAAGAAGCCTCCTCGAACCCGATACGCATTGAAAAAGAGAAACAAACCGGATTCAGCATCGGGGCAGATGTGAAACCGGGAGACAATGTAATGCTCATCAAATATACCGTTATAAGTTCGTCGCTCTATGATGAACGCCAGGAATTGATAGAACATTCCATCACCAAAGCCCGTCAGACTAAAATAGACGGCTGGGATAAGTTGGAAAACAATCATCAACAAGCCTGGGCTAATATATGGAAGGAAATGGATGTGGTTATCGAAGGGGACCCGGAAGCACAACAGGGTATCCGGTACAACATCTTCCAACTATGCCAGACGTACCGCGGTGATGATCCGCGTCTGAATATCGGCCCGAAAGGATTCACTGGTGAAAAATACGGTGGAAACACATACTGGAACACGGAACTTTGTTGTGTACCGTTCTTCCTGCTTTCTACTCCGAGGGAGATTGTAAAAAATCTGTTGATATACCGTTATAACCAACTACCGAAAGCTATAGAGAATGCCCGTAAACTGGGATTCAAAGAGGGGGCTGCTCTCTTTCCGCAAGTCACTTACAGTGGTGAGGAATGCCACAGCGAATGGGAAATTACTTTTGAAGAAATACACCGCAACAATATCATCGTCTATGCCATTGCACAACATGCCGCAATCACAGGCAGCAAAGATTATATAGCCAAATACGGACTGGAAGTAATGATTGCCGTCTCCCGCTTCTGGAGCCAACGTGTATCTTTCTCAAAACCAAAACAGAAATATGTCATACTGGGGGTAACCGGACCGGATGAGTACGAAAACAATGTGGATAATAACTGGTACACCAATTACTCGTGTGTGCAGTGCCTGCAGATGACACTTAACTATCTTGAAATCATTGCCGGAGAATACCCCGACGAATATGCGCGTGTACGCCGTGTCACCAACCTCCGCCAACAAGAAGAGGCTGAACGCTGGCGCGACATCATCAACCGTATGTATCTACCGGAAGACAAAGAACTGGGGATCTTTGTACAAAATGACGGTTTCCTGGATAAGGAACTGAACAGTACCGATGCCATTCCACCCGAAGAACGCCCCATCAATCAGCATTGGTCCTGGGATCGTATTCTTCGTTCGTGCTACATCAAACAAAGTGATGTGTTACTGGGATTATATCTGTATTACTTCAATTTCGACAAGGAAACTGTCCGCCGTAACTTTGATTTCTATGAAACAATGACGGTACATGAATCTTCACTTTCCCCGCACATCCACTCCATTCTTGCCGCCCGCATTGGCGAAGTGGAAAAGGCTTACCAACTCTTTCTGCATGCCACCCGTCTTGACCTGGATGACTACAACAACGAAACTCACCAAGGACTGCATATCACCAGTATGCCGGGCAGCTGGCTTGCCATTGTACGAGGCTTCGCCGGAATGCAGATCCTGGAGGGCATACTCTCTTTCTTCCCAGTCATTCCCGAAAAATGGAGCAGTTATTCCTTCCAGATAAATTATCAGGGACGTACACTTCATATGCGCGTAGGCAAAGAAATAAATATTTCACTTATTACCGGAGAAGAACTGAACATACAAGTATATAAAAACGTTTATAAGCTCAAACTGGGCACCGATTTGTTGCTCAGAATAGAGGAGTAGAAGCCTTTATCATTAACAACGCGTAACAAAATAAACCGGGAGAACAATTATCTGTTTTTCCGGTTTTATGTTTCTATATCTAAACGAACAACTATATATTAGTATGAAAAGAATCTATTTGTTCACCATCGGCGTGATGCTGCTTGTCACATCATGCGGACACAAGAAAGAGGGCGATGCCACCCTGATTCGACCTGTTAAGACAGCTAGTGCCAGCTCCCAATCGGTCATCCGGAAAGACTTCTCCGGTATTGTAGAAGCCGTAGAATACGTGAAACTAGCCTTCCGTGTCAGCGGACAGGTTATAAATCTGCCTGTGGTAGAAGGTCAGCGGGTAAAGAAAGGACAATTGATCGCCGCCATTGATCCACGCGACATTTCCCTGCAATACGCCGCCGACAAAGCCGCTTATGAGACTGCCGCAGCACAGGTGGAACGTAACAAGCGCCTGTTGGGACGCCAGGCTATCTCCGTGCAGGAATATGAAATCAGCGTTGCCAATTACCAAAAGGCAAAGTCCGCTTATGAATTGTCCAGCAATAATATGCGGGATACCAAACTGACTGCTCCCTTTGATGGTTCTATCGAAAAGCGTCTGGTGGAAAACTATCAGCGCGTGAACTCCGGGGAAGGCATTGTACAATTGGTGAATACACAGAAGCTCCGCATCAAATTCACCGTGCCGGATGATTATCTGTATCTGCTTCGTGCAAAAGATGTAACATTCAAAGTGGTTTTCGACACCTATCCGGACATGGTGTTCAACGCACAATTGGAAGAATATCTGGACATTTCTACAGCCGGAACAGGTATCCCGGTAACTATTACGATTGAAGATCCTGCTTTTAATCGTTCCTTATACGATGTGAAACCGGGATTTACGTGTAAAATCAAGCTGGCATCGGACGTAGCTCCCTTCCTGGAAGAAAAGCTTGTGAATATTCCGCTCAGTGCCATATTCGGTGAAAGCGAAAACCAGAAAACTTATGTGTGGGTAGTAAAAGATAATAAGGTAAGCAAGCGGGAAGTAACCGTATACTCTCCCACTGGAGAAGCCAATGCTCTTATCTCTGCTGGTATACAACCGGGAGAAACTATTGTAATTGCCGGAGTGCACCAACTGGTGGACGGACAAACGGTGAAAGTTATCAATTAGACTACCAACTACTGCGACCTTGAGGTCGCCCAAATATAAATCATATGAATTTAGCTAAATATGCATTAGACAACACCAAGATTGTTTATTTCTTCCTGGCTGTGTTGCTAATCGGCGGTATACTATCATTCGGCCGGTTGGGAAAGAAAGAGGATGCACCCTTCGTCATCAAGTCAGCGGTCATTATGACTCGCTATCCAGGGGCAGAACCGGCAGAAGTAGAACGACTGATCACCGAACCGATCTCCCGCGAGATACAGTCGATGAGTGGTGCATATAAAATTAAATCGGAGTCCATGTACGGACTATCCAAGATAACATTCGAGCTTCAACCTTCCCTTTCCGCAGAGTCTATTCCGCAGAAATGGGATGAACTTCGCCGCAAGGTGCTCAACATACAACCGCAACTACCCGCCGGTGCTTCCGTTCCCACGGTATCGGACGATTTCGGTGATGTATTCGGCATCTATTACGGTCTGGTAGGCGATGACGGTTTCTCTTACGAAGAAATGCGCAACTGGGCAGAGCGTATCAAAACTCAGGTTATCACTGCTGACGGGGTAATGAAAGTAGCCCTGTTCGGCACGCAAACCGAAGTGGTGAATATCTTTATATCCGTCAATAAACTGGCCGGTATGGGGATAGACCCGAAGCAAGTGGCAAGCCTGTTGCAATCGCAAAACCAGATTATCAACACGGGTGAAATCAACGCCGGTGAACAACAATTGCGTATTGTAGCCAACGGAACTTACACCACCGTCAATGACATCCGGAACCAAGTGATTACAACTTCGGGAGGGCAAGTAAAATTGGGTGATATAGCCATTATCGAAAAAGGATATATGGACCCACCCGGCAACATCATGCATGTCAATGGGAAGCGTGCCATAGGTATCGGCGTTTCCACCGACCCGACAAAGGATGTAGTAAAGACCGGAGAACTGGTAGATCAGAAACTGGCTGAACTTCTTCCCCTTATTCCGGTAGGGTTGGAGTTGGAAAGTCTGTATCCGGAAAATGTCATAGCTCAGGAAGCAAATAATGGTTTCATCATTAACCTGATAGAATCCCTCCTCATTGTAATCGTTATCATCATGCTGGTGATGGGGCTACGTGCTGGTATACTTATAGGAAGTTCACTGCTATTTACCATTGGCGGCACGTTGCTCATCATGTCCTTCATGGGGGTAGGACTGAACCGTACTTCCCTGGCAGGTTTCATCATTGCCATGGGTATGCTGGTGGATAATGCCATTGTAGTGACGGACAATGCACAAATAGCCATTGCCCGAGGAATAGACCGTAGAAAAGCACTGATAGATGGAGCTACCGGACCACAATGGGGCTTACTTGGTGCCACGTTCATCGCCATTTGTTCATTCCTCCCGTTGTACCTCGCCCCTTCTGCCGTAGCGGAAATCGTAAAACCTCTGTTTGTCGTACTTGCCATTTCTTTGGGATTAAGCTGGGTACTGGCACTCACGCAAACCACCACTTTCGGCAATTTTATCTTGAAAACCAAATCCGGCGATACTAATAAAGATCCGTATGATAAACCTTTCTATCACAAGTTCGCATCTATCCTCGGAGTACTTATCAAAAAGAAAACGCTCACACTAGGTAGTATGGTAGTCCTGTTTATCATCTCACTGGTCATCATGGGAATGATGCCGCAAAACTTCTTCCCCTCATTGGATAAGCCCTATTTCCGTGCTGATATATTCTATCCGGACGGTTACAGCATCCGTGACGTGGAAAAGGAAATGAAACAGGTGGAAGCGCACCTCTTGCAACAACCGGAAGTGAAACGGATATCCACTACTTTCGGCAGTACGCCATTACGTTACTATCTGGCATCTACTTCCGTGGGTCCCAAGCCCAACTTTGCCAATATACTCATTGAACTAACCGACAGTAAATATACAAAGGAATACGAAGAGAAATTCGACCAGTATATGAAGGCAAACTATCCGAATGCCATAACCCGTACCACTTTGTTTAAGCTATCGCCTGCGGTAGACGCCGCCATTGAAATCGGCTTTATCGGTAATAATGTCGATTCACTGGTGATGCTGACCAACAAAGTTCTGGAAATCATGCATCGGGATGATGATCTCATCAACGTACGCAATTCATGGGGGAATAAGATTCCTGTATGGAAACCCGTTTACAGTCCGGAACGTGCCCAACCGTTAGGTGTCTCCCGGCAAAGTATGGCACAGAGTATTCAGATCGGTACAAGCGGTATGACATTAGGTGAATATCGTGAAGGCGACCAAGTGTTGCCTATCCTGCTAAAAGATAACACGGTCGATTCTTTCCGTATCAACGATCTGCGTACACTACCCGTATTCGGAACAACACAGGAGACCACTACACTGGAACAAGTAGTCAGTGAATTTGATTTCCAATATAAGTTCTCGAATGTGAAAGATTATAACCGCCAGATGGTAATGATGGCGCAAGCCGATCCACGCCGGGGAGTAAATGCCATAGCAGCATTCAATAAGATATGGAAAGAAGTGCAAGAAGAAATTCAGGTACCGGAAGGATACACCATGAAGTATTTTGGTGAACAGGAAAGCCAGGCAGAAAGTAATGCAGCATTGGCAGCTAACATGCCATTAACTTTTTTCCTGATGTTCATTACCCTGTTATTCCTGTTCAGAACCTACCGCAAGCCAATTGTCATCCTATTGATGTTGCCGCTTATCTTTATCGGCATCGTACTGGGATTAATCTTGCTTGGTAAATCATTCGACTTCTTCTCTGTCCTTGGCCTACTGGGATTGATCGGTATGAATATCAAGAATGCAATTGTATTGGTAGACCAGATCGATATAGAAACAGCTTCTGGAAAAACGCCGCTGAATGCGGTAATCAGTGCAACAACCAGCCGTATCATACCTGTAGCCATGGCATCCGGAACCACGATTCTGGGTATGTTACCGTTGCTATTCGACGCTATGTTCGGTGGTATGGCGGCAACAATCATGGGCGGTTTGCTGGTGGCCTCAGCATTAACGCTGTTCGTTCTTCCGGTGGCATATTGTGCGATACATAAGATTAAAAAGTGAAAAGAAGAAATACAAGTAATCATGAAGAAAATATTCATAATCACACTACTCTGTTGCTTCGGCATTAATGCCGGAGCCCAACAGTATCTCAGCCGTGAAGCATATCGTGACAAAGTAGAAGCCTACAGCCAGGTGTTGAAACAACAGCGCCTGAAAACCATGGCAAGCACCGAAGCGCGAAAAATAGCAAATACCGGCTTCCTGCCACAAATAGACATCACTGCCGAAGGTACCGCCAACCTCAACCATCTGGATAAGTGGAACAGTCCGAAGGGTGAATACCGCCCCTACACCTATCAGGCACTCGCAACTTTGGCACAGCCCCTCTATACCGGTGGTTCTCTGATAGCCCAGAAACGTATGGCACAGGCAGACGAAGAGTTAAGCCAACTCACCACCGAACTTACTCTCGACCAAATTCATTATCAAAGTGATGCCGTTTACTGGAATGCTTCAGCCGCTTATGCCAGTCTTGAGGCTGCTGCTACATTTCAGGATATCATAAAGAAGCAGCACGATATTATTCAGGATCGTTTCGACGATGGCGCTATCAGCCGTACAGACCTGCTGATGATTTCCACCCGCCAGAAAGAAGCTGAATTGCAATATATCAAAGCCCGCCAGAATTATACCCTTGCCCTGCAACAACTGAACATTTTAATGGGAGCAGCACCCAATACTCCCGTTGATAGTCTAAGTGAAATCAGTATAGCCAGTGAACCCGTCGACATTCTTGGACTTGACGATGTACTTCCACGCCGTGCCGATTATGCCAGTACAACAGTAAACATTGCCCGAAGTGAAGCACAACGCCATGCCGCTCTCAGCAAGTATAATCCCCAGGTAAGTATGTTCCTTGCCACAGGTTGGGATACAGGTATCACATATATGGGACAGGAAATCCCCCATACTCCTGTAGCCGGAGTAAACGTCAGTATCCCCATCTTCCGTTGGGGAGCCCGTTTCAAGACAAACCGACAACAGAAAGCATTCATTGGCATCCAGAAGCTACAACAAAGTTATATTACTGATACTATTCTTGAAGAGCTCTCCGCCGCCACTACGAAACTGACGGAAACGGAGCAGCAAGTAAAGACTGCAAAGGAAAATATGGCTCTTGCCGAAGAGAACCTGGACCTTGTGACTTTCTCTTATAATGAAGGAAAATCCAGTATGGCAGATGTCTTGTCCGCACAATTGTCGTGGACACAGGCTCATACGAACCTGATTAATGCATATCTGGCAGAAAAAATGGCAGTGGCAGAATACAGAAAAGTGATTAGTGAATAAAAAATCAGGCGCGGATTACACGGATTACGCAGATCAGCTTTATTGCAACAAATTGCAACAAAAGAATCCGTGTAATTCGCGTAATCCGCGCCGTCTTCGTATCTATTCCCCTTATCCCAGGAACGAAATCAGCACACCCGCCGCTACAGCCGAACCGATTACACCGGAGATATTACTGGACATACAGTAATTCAGCACATGGTTCTTCGGGTCATACTTCGTAGCAATCTCATTGCACACACGGCTTGCCATAGGCACAGCACTCAATCCCGTTGCACCGATCAACGGATTTATCTTCTTCTTGCTGAACAGGTTGAACAGCTTCACAAAGAAGATACCACCCGTAATAGAAAGCGCAAATGCAAGGAAACCACCAATAACAATACCAATGGTTGTCCAGTTCAGAAATGCTTCGCTTGTCATAGTTGCGCCTACACTCAGTCCTAAGAAAATAGTTGCCGCATTCATAATGCTGTTGGCAGCCGCATCAAACAAACGGCTGGTGTCCGCACCGATTTCCTTAATCAGGTTACCGAACATCAACATACCGATCAAAGGCACTGCCGTCGGTACAAAGAGAGCGACAATTGTAGTTACTGCTATCGGGAAAATGATTTTCAGTACACGCAGATTCTTGATTTCCGTCTTCGAAGGATAGAGCTTTTCCTGTTCCTTCATATTGATCATCAATTCCTTCTTAGAGCAGAACAGCTTCACTACCAACGGAATAATCACCGGCACCAACGCCATGTAAGAATAGGCTGCAATAGCAATCGGACCCAACAGATGCGGAGCCAGCTTAATAGTCGTGAAGATAGCCGTCGGACCATCAGCACCACCGATAATGCCTAGTGCACCTGCCTCCTGTGGAGTGAAACCTATCATAACAGCACATAGCAGCACAGTGAAGATGCCCAACTGTGCAGCAGCACCAAAGATAGAGAGACGCAGGTTGCGAAGCATCGGTCCGAAGTCCGTCAAAGCACCCACACCCATAAAGATGATGGGCGGCAAGAAACCTGTCTTAATCAACATATAGTAGATGAAATTCATCAATCCCAAGTCATGTGCAATTTCATGCAACGGCATTTCCCAGATGTTCTTCAATACCCCATTTACCATTACCATTCCGTTTTCATCTGCCTGAATGACCCCCATATCACCACCAGGAAAGTTGGCGATAAGTACACCAAAAGCGATGGGCACCAGCAACAACGGTTCGTAGTGCTTCTTGATACCCAAGTACAGCAGAATGAAAGCAATGGCATACATCACCAGAAACGACGGGTCAGCAATGATATTGCTGAACGCCGTCATATCATAGAGTTTTGCAAATATTTCTTCCATCGCTGTTTATCCTATCTTCATTAATACATCATCTTCTGAAACAGTGTCCCCCGGAGTGGCACAAATAGCCGTAATTGTTCCGTCAAAGTCGGCACGGATGGCATTGTATGTCTTCATGGCTTCAATGTAGCAAAGCAAGTCACCTTTCTTCACCTTGTCGCCCACCTTCACCGGAGTTTCCTGTGCATTCTTCGTCAGGAAGAACTTACCTTCCAACGGAGCGATCACATCCTGACCTTCGCCTACGGGAGCTTCCACTTTCGCTGTAGCATCTGCCGGTAAGTCAATATCACCATAAGCCACCGTTACGCGATAAGCCTGTCCATCCACCTGTACGGTTAGTGTCTTCGGTTTAGCGTCATCCAACGGGGACTTATTAAGTTCCGCCTTCCGTTTTTCCACATCTGCCAGGAAGTCTTCTTTCGCCTTGCCACTCTTGTATGCTTCGTATTGTGCCGGATGCATGGCATATTCGAAGAGTTCTTCATCATCTTCTCCCAGATCCCATTTATTCTCTTTCATCATCTTGCGATACTTGTCGAGCGCATCCGGATAATTATCCTGTGGATTTCCGGTGAAGAACTTACGGCCTTCACGTTCCGCTTTCTCCACGAGTTCAGGAGCCAGCGTACCCGGCAGTTTACCTGCCTTGCCCAACAGCATATCCCAGATATCATCAGCGATCATACCCCAACGTTCCTTGCCTTTTTCCATGGCAATCACGTTCATCATCGCCAGATTCTTAACGTACTGGCTGAACGGAGTTACCAACGGAGGATAACCTACACGCGGCCATACATAAGCTACTTCGTTAAACAGCTTGATAAGCAACTGATCCTGCGTCATAAACGGCAAGTTACGTTTTGCCTTATATTTATTGATGGATTCCAGATTGGACTCCAGGTCGGCCATAAGGCTACCCATCATACCACCCGGAAGTCCCGGACCGATCAGCAGGGAGTTCATCAAGCGGTTTTTCGGACTGATGTACAGACCAAGAAAATCGTCCATAAATTCCTGAATCAATGCACGCACCTTCATATATGCTTCCATATTCACCTCAGGAACTTGGAAACCTGCATCTTTCAGCATTGCCTGCACGCTCAGCAAGTCAGCATGTCCCGTACCCCATGACAACGGTTCCATGCCCACGTCGATATAATCGCAACCAGCCTCACAAACTTCGAGGATGCTTGCCATATTAAAACCGGGACCTGCATGACTATGATACTGAATAGGGATTTCAGGGTGTGCAGCCTTGATATTTGCTACGATCTTACCCAATGATACCGGACGTCCGATACCTGCCATATCCTTGATACAGATTTCATCAGCACCTGCCTTGATGAGTGTTAACGCCATATCCGTATAGTATTCTACTGTGTGGATGGGCGAATGGGTGATACAGAGCGAACACTGTGAAATCATTCCGGCTTCCTTAGCGTAAGTGATGGAAGGAATAATGTTACGGGTATCGTTCAGTCCACAGAACGTACGTGTAATGTCTGTCCCCTGTACTTTCTTCACTTTGTAAAACAGCCTACGTACATCCGCAGGCACGGGGCTCATGCGCAGGCCATTCAATGCGCGGTCCAACATGTGAGTTTGTATACCGGCTTCGTGGAACGGTTTCGTCCATGCACGTACAGCTTTATTAGGATTTTCACCAAACAATAAATTTACCTGTTCAAAACCTCCGCCATTGGTTTCTACGCGGGCAAAACAGCCCATTTCAACAATAGCTGGAGCAACCTTTACCAACTGGTCTACGCGGGGCACATATTTTCCGGCACTCTGCCACATGTCCCTGAACACCAAGCTGAACTTAATTTCTTTTTTCATACTAAATAAATAGATGTGTGTTTTTTATTAAAGATTATCATTTTACTTTCTCGACCTTGGCTACTTTACCCTTGCCTTGTGTCACCACCGTTACAGCAGCACTGATAGCAGCCAAAATATTTCCGGGAATCGCTGCGGGACCTTGCGCACCTTTCTTATCCGGCACCACCTCTTCGGGGGCATACTTGTTTACCAGAAGAATAAGTCCTTTACCTAAGTAGATTACAATCAGCAGGATAGCGAACACTGTCGTCATACCTACCACCATCAGCAGAAGCGCTGTGTTGAGATTTTCCATATTATAAATTATTAGTTATTCGGTCTGTTTTGCAAAAAATCGTCCGAAATTACGGATTTTTGATGAATTAAAATAGAAAAAGAACGATAAAATATGCTAAAACGAAAGTTCCCGTGCTCTCTCCTATCAAAAAGATTGCACGGGAACCATCTGTCACAAGTCACTGGATATCAAAAGATACTAACTTACAGAGCCGGGAGGATTAACCTAATGGATCACCCTCGATACCACCGTCACCGCCGGTATTTCCGCTATCGGTGTTGCCACCGGAAGTGGCGGTTTTACCCCACTCTTCCCAACAGATATTATTATCCACCATGCTGCGAGTAACAACCTTACTATTCACATCGCGTTCAACCTCGGGAATGAAACGGACGCGCACGCCCACTATCTGGGAGGCACTGACCTCTTTAGCAGTTTGTACTCCCTTCTTATTAGCAGCAGCCGTATAATAAAAAGTGCCAACCCCATCTATTTTCACCGTACGTCCCTGTGCCATATAAAGGGAGAGCACTTTTCCCAAGTTTTTAACGATAGCATAGGCATCACCACGGGTAGTGGTAGAAAGATATGCCAATTGATCCGCAACCTGATCGGTTGTAATGGCTTTACCCCATGTAATTGATTTAGGATACCACAAGCCATTGATTTTCTGTTGATTTTTCTTGTAAAACATAATTAATAATGTATTAAGTAAATATAAATATAGTTGCAAATGAACCAGTCATCATTGCTTTGACCGATCAGGTTAAGGACTGACCGAGGCCGCATCTCCTTATAATTAAGAGATAATAAGAAAGAATTTCATCGCGAGGCCTCAACGATTAAACCTTTCGTTTTTCTCAAATTCGATGTTGCAAAGTTAGGATACACAAGAAGGAAAAGCAAGAAAACAGCCTCTACAACTTATTTCACCAATCCACTATTAATCAATATATTACAAAAAGTGAATCTCTACAATACAACAACAGGAGCAAGTACGGAAAATGAAGCAAACGATAAGTATCTCTACAAGGGAGGAAGCTAAAGAACTGATAATGAACAATAGGAAAACAAAGTATCTCTACAATACGGGTAAAAGAACTTTTCTTCTCTTTCCCTCTTTTAATTGCGCATAATTTCATTACTTTGCACCCTAATACTTAATCAATAAAAGATTGCTCCATAAATTAAATATATGTTCTATAGACTGATAACCCAAAAACGTGATGAATGGCTATGCTCCGCGGATTGCACAATCCGCGAATTGCTATCCTATATCGACCGAAAAGGAAGAATGCGCGATGCCCAGCTCGATGCCATAAAAACCTACCTGTTTCTCAAGATAGCATGCAAAAACCAACCTTTGTGGAAACTGTTCGTTAATGGAACATTCAATAGCATGGACTTAAGTACAATGCCGCTCACAGTAGAGGCACGCAATGTGCTGACAACCAACAAAGCCGCCGCTGCCTTGTTGGAATATGCCTTGCAGAAGGACAAGAACGGAAGACAGCTTGCTCCCGCATTGGAAACCTTCATCAAAGAACATGCCACGGAGATAGACTATGAAAAGGCTTTCAGAAAGATATTCTATGACGTAACCTATACGGATTATCTGTTCAGCCTGCCCATGGGAGCCGGGAAAACCTATCTGATGGCAGCATTCATCTATATTGATCTGTACTTTGCACAGAATGAGCCAAGCAACCCTTGCTTTGCACATAACTTCATGATATTTGCTCCTTCCGGGCTGAAATCATCCATTATCCCCAGCTTGAAGCACATCAAAGAGTTTGATCCGTCATGGGTAATACCCGAACCTACCGCCTCACAGCTCAAGCGATTAATCAAATTCGAGATACTGAACGAACAGAAATCAGCCAAGAAGAGCAATCTCATCAAAAACCCCAATGCGCAGAAGATAAACAATCACCAGCCACTGGAGGACTTGATGGGATTGGTAGCCATTACCAACGCCGAAAAAGTAATATTGGACAGGGTGGATCAGGAAGAAGATAGCAAGCTGTTCACGGAAGAAGAATATAATAAGGTGAAACTTGCTAATGAATTGCGGAACATCATCGGACAATTACCAAATCTGGCCATCTATATAGACGAAGTGCACCATGCCGCCGATGGCGAAATAAAACTACGCAAAGTAGTGAACGAATGGACGCGCGCCCACTCGTTCAATGCTGTATTAGGCTTTTCGGGTACCCCCTATCTGGAAAAAGCGGAGAATGTAGTTTTGGGAGAAACATTCAGCATCAAGAATACAGACCTGGCCAACGTGGTGTATTACTACCCTCTCATTGAGGGGATCGGTAATTTTTTGAAAATACCTGAGGTGAAGTATGCCGATAATGAGACCGATATGATTGTCCGCAACGGAATAAAAGAGTTTCTGGAAAAATACAAGGAAACCGTTTACCCGAACAACACCCGTGCCAAACTCGCCATCTATTGCGGACAGATAGAGACGCTGGAAGAACAGATTTATCCGCTCGCCGCCGAAATATCAGCCGCTTATGGACTGGACCCCGCGACAAGTATTCTGAAATATCATGGAGGAAACTCTAAATATCCACAGCCGGAAGGATCGGAAACAGAGTTCGCATCACTTGACACTATCTTTTCCAAAATCAGAATAGTTTTGCTGGTACAAATCGGCAAAGAGGGATGGGACTGTAAGAGCCTAACCGGCGTAATCCTTCCTCAAAAAGGAGTATGCCCCACGAATATGGTGCTACAAACAAGTTGCCGCTGTCTGCGCCAAGTGCAGAAAAACCATGCGGAAACTGCCCTGATCTGGTTGAACAAATTTAATGCCGACACCTTGAACAAGCAGTTGAAACAACAACAGAACATCACTTTGCAGGAGTTCAGTGACAAGAAAACATATTCCTTCAAATCCATCGAACGATTTTCGCGCATGGAGCGGATGCAGGTGCCTCCCATCGACTTCTTCCAGTTAAAAGTTTCGTATCAGACATTAATCATAGACGAAGACACGCATACCGCAGAACGGCTGACAGACGAAGGCATACTGCAACAGGCCGAGTTGTCCATTATCCATCATCAAGACATGGAAGGGCACATCATAGGGCACTATGAAGAAGAAAAACAATCGAACCATGAAATTGCTTCTTTCAATCACTGGCTACAGCTCATTGCCAAAGAAAGCTTCGGCACACTCTCCATTACGGAACTAAGAAAATACGATAAAGAGTTAAACGGCATCTTTCGCCGGATTACAGTCAAAGAAGGAGAACTCCTGTCCTTCAATCACCATTTTGACCACATGCAGATACGCTCTTTGATACGCCAAGCATTCGTCCCCAAGCGGGATTTCCGCATCAATGAAGAGATTGTGCCTGCCAAAGCCAACCTGCTGCAAATAGAAAAATTAGTTTCTCCGATTGAAGTGACCGATGACAGCCGGTTCTACCCTTCACAAAAAGAGGTGAAAGAAGTGCTCCAATGGGACAATCGCCCTGCTGACGCTCCACTTGCCCCTGAAGTGCAGGCTGCCATGAAAATATTGGAGGCACAAGGAATGGATACCTCATCGCTACACCCGCATGACCCGCACCCCGAACGTGAGAAGACCTATCATTACCTTCCCTACCGTTTCGACAGCCCCCTGGAGAGGGAGTATTTCTCGCAATCCGTCCTGCCTATAATCAAAGATAAGGAGCTGGAAATATACTTCAACGGTGACGACACCATGACCGAATTCAAGATTGACTGCTACAGACAGTCGGGCAAGGAATGGAGATACATAGGAAAATACGTCCCCGACTTCCTTCTCATCAGCCGAAATGCCGACAAGCAGATTCATAAAATCATTATCATTGAGACGAAAGGTGAAGGGTTTGCCGCCAAGTTTGCAGATAAGCGCAACTTTATCGAGACCGAATTCATCAAGAAGAACAACGAAAAGTTCGGTTACCCACGTTTCAGCTTCCTCTATCTGGAAGACACATTAAGCAGGGAGGAACAGGAAAGACGGACCCTGCGTGCAATCAATCAATTCTTTAACAACTAAAAATACATTCAAGATATGGCTATTAAATATGTACCCTATTTCCCGAATACACTGGAAGGCCAAGCATTGCTCGACAACTTTGTGCGCACCAAACGCATCCTGCGCTATCGTGACAATAACAAAGTGATAGAACACATAGAACGTGGCATGCCGTTCTACGAAACAGAGTTGCAGGAAAAGATAGGTAAGAACCCGGACGGGAACCTAATTATCCGTGGTGAGTGTGTTTCTGCTTGTGCTTACTTAAAAGATAAAGGCATCAGTGTGGATTTGGTATATATCGATCCCCCGTTCGCCAGCGGGGCGGATTATGCGAAGAAGGTTTATATAAGGAGGAACCCCAAAGTGGCGGAAGCAATGCGACAGGCTGAAATAGAGCTGGATGTGGAAGAGCTGAAAGCCTTTGAGGAGAAGATGTACGGTGACATTTGGGACAAGGAACGCTATTTGAACTGGATGTACGAAAATCTGATGGCCATCAAGAGTGTGATGAGCGATACGGCAAGTATTTATGTTCATCTGGACTGGCATATAGGACATTATGTGAAGGTGTTGATGGATGAGGTTTTCGGAGAAGATAACTTCAGAAATGAAATCGTATGGAAAAGATCTACAGCACACAACGACAGTACAGGTTTTGCCAATCTCCATGATTCAATATTCTACTATTCTAAAAGCCTTGATTTATTCTTCGACATTCCGCTCGTACCATATACGCAAGAATATATTGACAGATATTATAATAAAGAAGATGAAAATGGACGTAAATATTTAGATCGTGACCTTTCAGCAAAAGGATTAAAGGGTTCCGGATATTCTTACGCTTGGAAAGGGAAAAGCGGATACTGGAGATGCCCAATAACGACTATGGAAAGATTTGAAAAAGAGGGCAGATTGTATTATACGAATAATGATACTCCAAGATATAAGCAATATCTTGATGAAATGGAAGGGGTACCAGCACAAGACTTATGGACAGATATTTTTGCAGTCAACTCCCAAGCCGATGAACGTGTCGATTATCCTACCCAGAAGCCAGAATCTCTTCTTGAACGCATCATCCGGGCCAGCAGCGACAAAGGCATGGTAGTTGCCGACTTCTTTGGCGGCAGCGGAGTAACCGCCTCCGTATCTCACAAGCTGAACCGTCGGTTCATTCATTGTGACATCGGCATCAACAGTATACAAACCGTTCGTGACCGCCTCATGGCCGCAAAGGCCGAATTCGACATCCTCGAAATAAAAGACGGCGTTTCACTCTACCGAAACCCCGTGCAAACCATGGAAAAGTTAAAAAGTCTGATTATCGGCCTTCGCAACGAAGATGCCTTGGACAAATTCTGGGAAGGCAGTATCATGGATACCAAATGCGGCATGATGCCTGTCTATCTGCCCAATCTGATGGACAGCAGCACCCGCCTGCTGGACAAACCACTGATGAACCGTATCATCCGCGAAGCCATGCCCGACTTGCCCGATGACGTAAAGCGCGTAATCGTCTATTACATAGACATCATCGATCGGAAAGAGATAGAGCAGTTTATCAAAGAGCAAGGCAACCCGCTCATTGAAATCGAACTACGCGACCTGAAACAGGTGCTCGACAACGTAGTAGTGGAAGACTATGCCGAATGGCAACTTGCGGAAACACAGGACAACCTGTTCAAAGGATGGCAAGTAGAAATCATACAGTTCCACAGCGACCGTGTACTTAAGAAGATAGAAGCCATCAACCTCAAAGGGGAGCAGCAAGTCACGCAGTTCAATCTGAAGAACTCCGGCAAGGGTAAGGAAAAGAAACACTCCCCCATCACCATCAGCGATGAAGGGCTCGAAACCATCGAATGGATTAGCCTAGACTGCTCTACAGCCGACAAGGAGGCTATCTGGCACAGCAATAGTGAGGTAAAAATCGACAAGCTGGGCTACACTATCCGAAACGGCATAAAAACCAATGAGTTCTGGGATGCCCGTATCCGTTGTGACCACAAGCCTTTGAGAATGAAAATCCGTAACATCTGCGGAGACGAAACAGTATATACATTATAACCTGTATTAATCATAACAGGATTTAAAGGAGTTATCACTTTGTTAGGAATTAAAGCCAATAGTTTCTGCTTGGGTACAAGTTAAGTTTTATCGCAATCCTGTAAAAAACGCCCCCAAAGCGAAAATTACCATTCAGGTACAAAAATCCCCGTCAGAAACACTTCTCGACGGGGTATCCAAAGATAACGACAGAGGGTGCCTCACATAACGACAGAGGATACCTCACATAACGACAGAGGGCACCTCATATAACGACTGAGGGTACCTCCATCAAAACAAGAGATTTGGAAGCCTTTTTTTGTTGCCATATTTCGGTTATTCAGCACCCTTCCACCACCGCATCCACCGTTTCACCGTTGGCAAACAACGCCTCGTCCATCTGCAACAGCCTCTTCTTCAACCGGAACTTCTGCTGAGATACCGAAGCGGGCGACACGGCCGTCAACGTAGCAACCTGCGCGTTGGTAAAGCGCAACCGGATGAGCAGGCAAAGCTGAAGGTCGGCAGGCGTAAGTTTCGGGAAACGTCCGGCAAGGCGAGTGGTAAACCCTTCGTACACACGGTCCGTGAGTGTTTGCAGGTGTCTCCACTGTTCGTCCGTGAGGAACTTGGGATGACTGCGCAGTTGCCCCACTACCTCATCGCGGTCTATCAAGACAGAAGTGAGTGCCTGTACCTGGCCATCCAGCACGTGCGCACGCTCCCCCTCCTTCCGCAACAATTCCAGTTCGCGGGGCAAGGGGCGATTTTCATAATCCTTAAGACGTGTACGAAGGGACTCATTTTCATCGCACAAGTGACTGCCATGCTCCATAAGGTTCATCAATGACCGATGTACTTCTTCCCGTTCTTCATCCGTCAACGACATTTCCCTCAGGCACTCCTGCAATTCATTTTTTTCCAGTTCATTGTTGCTCAGACGTTGCTCATTCTCGCTCAAATCAATGAGGTAACGGCGATGCTTACGGTCGGTCGAAAACTTGATATTGCTTATGGAGAGCCATACGTTCAGACCTATCATCAGTGCAGTAAATGCTCCCCAGAAGAATTGCTTCCGCTTATCGGCAGGCATCAGGCGGACGCGCTTTCCGTCGGAGAGTTCCTTCACCCTGTTATATTCACGATGCAGTTCGGAAAGCAGACGGGCGGTTTGGGCACTATCGGCGACACCGGCTTGTACTAAAGAGTCGGCACGGACAAGGGATTGTTCATAATCGAGCATGGTTTTACTGACAGGGGCAGTGCAAGCCGTCAGCCCCAGAAGAAAAAGAAAGGACAAAAAGAATAGCATATATCCGCTTTTCATAATCAATGTTTTGTCGTAGTTTTTATAATCAACACATATCAATCTTAGTGTCACAAAGGTAATGCTTTCTCTACATAATAAACAAAAAAGGCACAAAGTTTTTCGTTACTTTATGCCCCCTATCTATCTTAAAACAAGAAAAATCAGAACTCACTTGTAAAGTGGAACTTAATATTTTTAAAGTCCATCTGCGCCATCTGCAACACATAACCGCTATCAGCCAAGAATACATCCCTACCCTCACGATCCTTTGCCATATACTGATACTTGCGCTTTTTAAAGGCTTCCAGCTCTTCCGGATTATCACTCTCTATCCAGCAAGCCTTATACAAGCTCAACGGTTCCCAACGACACTTCGCACTGTATTCATTCTCCAAGCGATACTGGATAACCTCGAACTGCAACTGCCCTACCGTACCGATAATCTTACGCCCATTGAACTGATTGACAAACAACTGCGCCACACCCTCGTCCATCAACTGGTCGATACCCTTGGCAAGCTGTTTCTGCTTCATCGGGTCAGCATTCTCGATATACTTGAACATCTCCGGTGAGAAACTCGGTAAACCACGGAAATGAAGCATCTCCCCTTCCGTCAGCGTATCACCAATCTTAAAAGTACCGTTATCCGGCAAACCGATAATATCGCCTGCCCAAGCCTCGTCAACGGTTGTCTTGCGCTGTGCCATGAACTGCGTGGGCGAAGAAAAACGCATCGTCTTCCCATGACGTACATGCAGATAAGGAGTATTACGTGTGAATTTACCGGAACATATCTTGCAGAATGCAATGCAAGAACGGTGATTCGGGTCAATATTTGCCGTAATCTTAAACACAAAACCGGTAAATTTCGGTTCTTCCGGTTCCACTTCACGTTCTTCCGCCTGCACCGGACGAGGGCTTGGGGCTATTTCCACAAAGCAATCCAGCAGCTCCTGTACACCGAAATTATTCAGAGCCGAACCAAAGAATACAGGCGCCACTTCCCCTTTCAGGTATTCTTCCTTATCAAATTCAGAATATACTCCATCTATCAACTCCAACTCACCACGTAATTTATCAGCCAGTTGCGCACCGATTTGCTTATCCAGTTCTTCGGTATTGATATCTACCTCCACCTTTTCCGTCACTACCTGCTTGGAAGGCTGAAAAAGGTTCAGATTCTGCTCATAGATGTTATAAACTCCCTTAAAACGCACACCACTTTCGATAGGCCATGTCAACGGACGCACATGAATAGCAAGTTCTTCCTCCAGCTCATCCAGCAAATCGAAAGGATCTTTGGCCTCACGGTCCATTTTATTGATGAATATAATAACCGGCGTATTACGCATACGGCACACTTCCATCAATTTACGGGTCTGCGTTTCCACACCTTTTGCACCATCCACAACGATGATAACGCTATCTACAGCAGTCAGCGTGCGGTAAGTATCTTCGGCAAAGTCCTGGTGACCGGGAGTGTCGAGGATATTAATCTTATAATCTTTGTAATCGAACTCCATCACAGAGGTAGTTACAGAAATACCACGCTGTTTCTCTATATCCATCCAGTCGGATGTAGCCGTTTTCTTTATCTTATTGCTCTTTACAGCACCCGCCACCTGAATCTGTCCACCGAAAAGCAACAGTTTTTCAGTCAATGACGTTTTACCGGCATCCGGATGCGCGATAATCGCAAAGGTCCGTCTTCTTTCTATTTCGTTATTATTTGCCATATATAAATTAGGTATAATATTATTATTGGGCATTCAGTTTATCAATACATACTTTCAGGCTTTCTTCCCAATGTGGAATATGAATCCCGAAAGTATTTTTTATCTTTGTCTTATCCAATACGGAATAATGCGGACGTGGAGCCTTTGCCGGATATTCATCCGTATGCAACGGACTAACCTTACAAGTCGTAATGCCTGCAATGCGGTGAATGGCAACTGTAAAGTCATACCAAGAACATACACCCTCATCGCTGAAATGATAAATCCCAGGTATAATTCCCTGATTGATGGCTGCATAGATGGCAACAGCCAGGTCTTTTGCATACGTCGGTGTACCGATCTGGTCGAAAACAACTCCCAAAGATTCACGTTCACGTCCCAGACGAATCATCGTTTTCACAAAATTGTTTCCATAAATAGAGTATAACCAGGCAGTGCGAATCACCATCGCCTTCTCGCAGTTCTGCATGACTTCCTTCTCTCCGCCCAGTTTAGTGAAGCCATAAACTGAATTAGGACACGGCATGCAATCTTCTTTATAAGGTATATGCGCCGTACCGTCGAATACATAGTCCGTAGAAACTTGTATCATTGCAGCACCATAAGCCTGTGCAGCACGTGCCAGTATTCCCGGAGCCTCCTCATTCAGTTTGCGGCATAGTTCTTCGTTATCCTCTGCCTTGTCAACCGCCGTAAAAGCGGCACAATTTACTACGACATCAATCTGATTGCCGGCAATGCATGCCCGTACAGCGTGTTCGTCACAGATATCCAATTCCTGTACGTCAGTAAAAAAATAGGTGTGTTGCGGATTCTCTTTTGCAAGAACTTGCATCTCGTTGCCAAGTTGTCCGTTGGCTCCGGTTACTAATATTCTCATCTCTATATTTAGATTCTATTAATTACAATTCACGATTAAAACTACGATCCCTCATCACCCTGTCACTTTATCACTCTTCCAGCTTTAACTCCCCCTTCTTGTCCTTCTCATTATAGTTGGCAAGCAAAGATATGAAACTGCTGATAACCTCTATTGCCTTCGCCGTTCCCGGTGTTATTTCCTTCTTCTGCAAACGCAACAGCAGAACACCATACAAAGCTTCGAAACATGTTTCCAATTCCGGTTCATCCTTCTTCCCGCTCTTTTGACGCAACTCTACAATAAAAGGCAGTGCTTTGAAATAAGCCGCACTATAATAAGGGTACTTGGGTGATGATAGCAATTCGCCATGCAACTCCGTCAGGTTTATCACTACATTACGGTTGATTTGCAGATGCCCTTTCTCCTTCACACCTTCGATACGCATCATATCAATCAGATTTCCATACCATTCCTCCAATGCAGGGCGCTCTTCTTCGGGATAACGGGAAATAATATTTTCGCGGATTTTATCTATATCGCAACCGTTGGCACGTATCAAATCTTCCACCTGCCACATATATATAAGGTATTCTGCGATATTCTTCGCTTTCAGTTGTTGTGCTATCTTCATGATTTTATGTTTCTTGTCAGTAAAGTGATTCGCCCATCAGCGTAAACACCAATCCAAACACAGACACAACAATGACAATGCCTCCGATGATACGGTTCAATATCCAGATGCCGCGCAGGTTGAACTGTGTACGGACTTTATTCACAAAGAAAGTAATACCGAACCACCACGCCAATGCTCCCAATGCAATAGCCAAGTATCCGGTGACTGCCTCAAACACCAGCACCCCTTCGCTGACAAAGGCAAAGCGTGCAAAGAGTCCGATAAACAGGAAAATAATAAGTGGATTGGATAGTGTGACGGCGAATGCCGTTATGAAGTTATGAAAATAAGAACCTTTATTAGTAGAAACAGGGCGAATGGACGAAACAGGATTACTACGGAACGTATAAATACCAAAAGCTAACAACATGATACTTCCGAACAACTGCAAATAAAAGATATTTTTATTGACGTAATCGAATACGAAACTCATTCCGTACCCTGTCAGCAGAGCGTAAGCAATGTCACTCAACGAGGCTCCCAGTCCTGTTATGAAACCATACCAACGCCCCTTATTCAACGTACGCTGAATGCACAGCACGCCGACAGGCCCCAACGGAGCAGACACAACTACCCCGATAATAAAGCCCTTCCATAATATATCGAATATGGTCCTTATTTCAATCATGGCTGCAAATATCGTACTTTTTTGTGAGACGAACCAATTGTGTTAACGTTTTTTCGACTGATTAGCATAAAACACCTAATACTTTACACTACTAAAGCGAAAAAGTGACAAATAACAGGCTATTCTTAGACAGACACGTTGTGCATGTTTAGAGGTGAAAAGTCTTTTATAAGAAAATGAATTTGCAAGTCGTTTTACAGAGAATGAAAATAGAGACATTTTAGTTTGACATTGTAAAAAACATGCATTTATTACGGAGATTTATTTAAACATAAAAGCTGATTATAGAATAGTTACTTGAGCACCGGTTAAAAGAGCGTACATAAAGTAGAATACAAGCGACTCTTAGCATCCTATTATTTTACATAAAAGCAATATGAAAAGTTCAGATAAATTTTATTTTAGAAGTCAAACAAAAGGATAATTCAATACAGATATTATTAAATAACCAACTTAAAAGAATAAAAAGACAACTTTCAATAGCTTTATATCAAGATTTACATTACCTTTGTATCGTTAATTAATACAAACAGAAAAGACATGCTTATGAAAACAGCTCATCAATTAAGGAATCTCTTATTCATTACACTACTTGCACTTGCCGGTTGTATAAACAATGATGTATACAATCCTGACAGCAAACCAGACAATGAACCTGACAATGGAAATGTCACCGATCTTACTATTCCCTCAGATTTTCTATGGTCAACCACTGCCCAAGTTGCCGTTCACGTAACTATCGGCAATAATACGCCCCACACTTATACTATCTCCATCTACCCACAAGGAGCAGACGAGGAGAGTTTGCCTGTAGCCATTGGCACAGCCAGTTTCAACTACCCATATAACAAAGAAATCACACTACCTGCCAGCGATACGATAGTGGCCGTAACCCAAACATTACACTATACAGACGGTAGCCAAATGACATTGGAATGCAATGTCCCTATAGTCAACAAGAAAGCAACATTACATCTGGGAGAGTCCGGCAACACAGTCTCGTCCACCCGTTCTCCCAACATAACCACACGTAGTGATGATGACCTGGAAGATTGGAATAAAGCAAAAGAGTTAACAACTGACATCACAGAGATAAATAAGGGCGAAGAATACAAAGTTTCTATCGGGAACATGGTTAACTTGAATGATAACATCAACATTATGGAAGGCGGTAAAATTTATATTGCAGGAACATTAAACATTTCAGCAAAGAACGCATTTCAGAACCATAAAGATGCCAAATTTATCATCTTAAGCAAGGAACAGTCCAAAGGAGAAGCAGCGGGGATTCTTCAATGCTTTGGCGACTTCACTGTTAAGAATGAATTTGAAATAGAGAATTACGGTACAATGACAGTAAACGGAACACTCGCCATTGAAAATGGTGGTGAAATAGATAACTATGGATGCCTTCACGCCGAAAAAATAGAATTGGATGGTAACGGAAAGGATGACTCATTACTTGAAATAAAAGAAAGGGGATACGTTTTCTCCAAAACAATGTGGATGCAAAAAGCCACTTTAGAAATGGAAAAGAACTCTCTTTTAGAAATTGAGGAAACTTTAGAGTTAAAAAACGACTGTGAAATAGAGGGAGATGATGATGGCAAATGGGCGGTAGTCAAACTAACGGATGCAACAGTAATAAACGAACACAACGGTAAAACCCCACAAATTAAAAATAAAGTATTCATCGTATGCGACCACAACAATGGGGAAAAGCCGAAAAACATTTATTTGGAAGACGGTGCCCAATGGGGGAATACGAAAGCTGCTGCCAACGCAGGGGTGAAAACAACAGGCTCCGATTGTGCTCCCGCCTACAAACCGGAGGAAGGGGGTACCCCGGAAGAACCCGGTAATGATAAAGAATATACTTTAGGGCAGTATACCTACGCCTTTGAAGATCTGTGGCCCAACTTTGGCGATTACGACATGAATGATATTGTACTGGTTACCAAAGTTACACTAAAAGCTACAGCTAACTACGTAACCCAAGCCACACTGAAGTGTAAACTTGCCGCCATCGGAGCAAGCAAACGCATTTCCGCAGGAGTACAGTTGGACGAACTCACTGCCGGTGATATTAGCAGTATTCAATATGATACAAGTAATAACTTCACAGAAAATATGTTCAAAACCAATGCCAACGGCACTGAACAAGGACAAACTTTAGCAGTTATACCTCTGTTCGACCATGCGCATGCTTTTGCAGGTTATAACGGCACTCCCATCGTAGGTACCTATAAGGACGCTGAATTCAATCCTAAAGAATTCACCGTAACCATTCATTTCAAAGAGAACAGTGTGGAAGAATCCAAATTGGCTTTAAACAAATTGAACTTCTTCATCACTTGCAATGCAACACAAGGCAAACGTATGGAAATCCACCAGATCAATGGAAAAGCAACCGACTTGTTCGACACATCCGCCATTGGCGGAGTGGTTGCATCCCCCAATACCCCATTCAGGGCAAAGGGTAATTTCTGCTGGGTCATGATAATCCCCGGTGAATTCAGCTTCCCACTAGAGGGCAACAATCTCCGCCAATCTTTTGAGAATTTCGAGCTATGGATTGCCAATCCGGATTACGATTGGTACAACCATCCTTTCCCTGACAAAGTAAAACAATAAAGGATTCCCGATAAAAACGCATGCAAGCAAATCTGCATGCGTTTTTTATTTCCATTTCTTTCTCTCCCCCAACGATTTTATGTATCTTTGCGCCAAAGAAAAAAAGCCGGTATCTCCCGTAAGTGCTTCCTTGCCTTTTTCGGAGTACCTCAAGCATAAATCATAAATTATAAATCATAAATATTCAGTATGATTCTTTTTTTCAAGACCCCATCCAAGAGCGTGATAGCCGTAGAATGTGACCACGCACTCACCCAGGCAGAAAGCGACAAACTCTGCTGGCTTTTTGGAGAAGCCACCCCCGAAAGTGAAGACAACCTGAAAGGACATTTCGTTGGTCCGCGCCGCGAAATGATTACTCCTTGGAGTACGAATGCCGTAGAAATCACCCAGAACATGGGATTGAATGGCATTACCCGTATTGAAGAGTATTTCCCCGTAAAGGACGAAAACGCCGACCGTGACCCGATGCTGCAACGCATGTACAAAGGTTTGGATCAGGATGTATTCACCACAAACCGTAAGCCGGAACCGATCGTCCATATTGAAGACCTGGAAGCTTACAATGAGAAAGAAGGTCTGGCACTCTCAAAAGAAGAGATGGACTACCTTAAGAAAGTAGAGCAAGACCTCGGACGTAAGTTGACAGACTCCGAAGTGTTTGGTTTCGCTCAAATCAACTCCGAGCACTGCCGTCACAAAATCTTCGGTGGAACGTTCATCATCGACGGTGTGGAACAAGAGTCTTCCCTCTTCCAGATGATTAAAAAGACCACTCAGGAAAATCCGAATAAGATTATTTCAGCCTACAAAGACAACGTAGCTTTTGCAGAAGGTCCGGTAGTTGAGCAGTTTGCTCCGGCAGATCACTCCAAGCCTGATTTCTTCCAGGTGAGAGATATACAGAGTGTTATCTCACTGAAAGCTGAAACACATAACTTCCCTACCACTGTGGAACCGTTCAACGGTGCTTCTACTGGTACAGGTGGTGAGATCCGTGACCGTATGGGCGGTGGTAAAGGTTCCTGGCCGATTGCCGGAACTGCTGTCTATATGACTTCTTATCCCCGCACGGACGAAGGACGTCCTTGGGAAGAAATATTGCCGGTACGCCAATGGCTGTACCAGACTCCGGAACAGATTCTGATCAAGGCATCCAATGGTGCCAGCGACTTCGGTAATAAGTTTGGCCAACCATTGATTTGCGGTTCGGTACTTACTTTTGAACATAAAGAGAACGACGAAGTTTATGGTTACGATAAAGTAATCATGCTCGCCGGTGGTGTAGGTTACGGTACAAAACGTGACTGCTTGAAGGGTGCTCCCGAAGCCGGAAACAAAGTCGTCGTGATCGGTGGTGACAATTATCGTATCGGTTTGGGAGGCGGCTCCGTATCTTCAGTAGATACCGGACGTTACAGCAGTGGTATTGAACTGAACGCCGTACAACGTGCCAACGCCGAAATGCAGAAACGTGCCTACAACGTAGTACGTGCCCTCTGCGAAGAAGAAACTAACCCGGTGGTGTCCATCCACGATCACGGTTCGGCAGGACACGTGAACTGTCTCTCCGAATTGGTGGAAGAATGTGGTGGTTTGATCGATATGAGCAAGTTACCCGTAGGCGACCAAACTTTGTCAGCTAAAGAAATCATCGCCAACGAAAGCCAGGAGCGCATGGGATTGCTGATTGAAGAAGAAGCCATCGAGCATGTACGTAAAGTAGCTGAACGCGAACGTGCTCCGATGTATGTGGTAGGTGAAACTACCGGCGATCATCGTTTTGCCTTCCAACAGGCTGACGGTGTACGTCCGTTCGACCTTGCCGTGGAACAGATGTTCGGTTCATCTCCCAAGACTTACATGATAGACAAAACCGTAGAGCGTCACTACGAAATGCCAAAATACGAACAATCCAAGTTGCACGAATACCTGACGAATGTATTGCAATTGGAAGCCGTTGCCTGCAAAGACTGGTTGACTAACAAAGTAGACCGTTCCGTAACAGGTAAGATTGCCCGCCAGCAATGCCAAGGCGAATTGCAGTTACCGCTGAGTGACTGCGGTGTGGTTGCCCTCGACTATCGTGGCGAAAAAGGTATCGCTACCTCATTGGGACATGCGCCACAAGCTACATTGGCAGATCCGGCAGCCGGTTCGGTACTTTCTGTAAGCGAAGCGTTGACCAACCTTGTATGGGCTCCTATGGCTGAAGGAATGGACAGCATTTCCCTCTCTGCCAACTGGATGTGGCCTTGCCGCTCACAAGAGGGTGAAGATGCACGCCTCTACACCGCTGTAAAGGCATTAAGTGATTTCTGCTGTGCACTGCAAATCAACGTGCCTACCGGAAAAGACTCTCTCTCCATGACTCAGAAATATCCCGACGGTAGCAAGGTGATTGCTCCGGGAACCGTTATTGTTTCGGCAGGCGGTGAAGTATCCGACGTGAAGAAAGTTGTTTCTCCTGTACTGGTAAACAACGAAAAGACAACCATTTATCATATTGATTTCAGTTTCGATACATTGAAACTGGGTGGTTCGGCTTTTGCACAGTCATTGGGTAAAGTAGGTGACGAAGTACCTACCGTACAAGATGCCGAATATTTCCGCGATGCTTTCCTTGCTGTTCAGGAGTTGGTAAACAAAGGATTGATTCTTGCCGGACATGATATTTCTGCCGGAGGTTTGATTACAACTCTGCTTGAAATGTGTTTTGCTAATGTAGAAGGTGGTATGGAGATCAACCTCGACAAAATGAAAGAACACGATCTTGTGAAAATTTTGTTTTCCGAGAATCCGGGTATCGTGATCCAGGTAAGCGACAAGCACAAAGAAGAGGTTAAACAGATATTGGAAGATGCCGGTGTGGGTTATGTGAAAATCGGTAAGCCGACTGACGAACGCCACATCCTCGTATCCAAAGATGATGCTACTTACCAGTTCGGTATCGATTATATGCGTGATGTATGGTATTCTACTTCTTACCTACTCGACCGCAAACAATCTATGAACGGCTGCGCTAAAAAACGCTTCGAAAACTATAAGATGCAGCCTATGGAATTCGCTTTCATGCCTGATTTCAAAGGTAAACTCTCTCAATACGGTATTGATCCGGACCGTCGTACCCCGACAGGTATCCGTGCAGCAATTATCCGCGAGAAGGGTACGAATGGCGAACGCGAAATGGCCTACTCACTGTATCTGGCAGGATTCGATGTGAAAGACGTTACAATGACCGACCTTATCAGCGGACGCGAGACACTGGAAGATGTGAACATGATTGTTTACTGCGGTGGTTTCTCCAACTCCGACGTACTGGGTTCTGCCAAAGGTTGGGCAGGTGCTTTCCTCTTCAACCCGAAAGCTAAAGAAGCTCTCGACAAATATTACGCTCGTGAAGATACACTTTCACTGGGTGTTTGTAATGGCTGTCAGTTGATGATGGAACTGAACCTCATTAACCCGGAACACAAGAAGAATGGCAAGATGCTTCACAACGAATCTCATAAATTCGAATCCAGATTCCTGGGACTTACTATTCCTACAAACCGCAGTGTAATGTTCGGTTCGCTAAGCGGAAGCAAACTCGGTATCTGGGTAGCCCATGGAGAAGGTAAATTCTCTTTGCCTTACGATGAAGATAAATACAACGTAGTGGCTAAATATAGTTATGATGAATATCCTGCCAATCCGAATGGTTCGGACTACTCCATTGCTGCAATAGCAAGTTCCGACGGACGTCATTTGGCTATCATGCCTCACTTGGAGCGTTCCATATTCCCATGGCAGAACGGTTGTTATCCTGCCGACCGCCTGCACAGTGATCAGATTACTCCATGGATGGAAGCCTTCGTCAATGCACGTAAATGGGTAGAAGAAAAGACAAAGTAGTTCTGACTACAATTTATAAGTGATGTACAGGCGCAGGTTATAATATACAACTTGCGCCTGTTTTCGTCTAAACAATACGAGGTATCGGACACTATTCTTCTACATTCGTTTTGCTTTTATCAAACAAAATGCATATTTTTGCGTTAATTTCACAAAAGCTTCCAACAACAAACGACCGTAACTGTTATGAGAAAACTCGTCCTTTTCTTTGTATTCACATATTTTTCTGCCCTATGCATCGCCCAAACATATAAATATCTCGGCGTAGAAGATGGCTTAAGTAACCGTAGGGTATACGCCATCCAGAAAGGGCCAAAAGGTTATATGTGGTTTCTTACGCATAATGGCATCGACCGCTATGACGGAAAAAACTTCAAGCAATACCGGCTTATAGACAGTGAAATAGAGGTCAATTCTATGTTAAATCTGAGTTGGCTCTATGTTGGCACGGATGGAACACTTTGGGAAATAGGTAAGAAAGGAAGAGTATTCCGCTATGATGCCAAACATGACCGCTTCCAGTTAGTATACAAATTACCGGATGAAGTGGTAAAAGGAAATCCGACTCCTGTAAGTTACGGCTTTATCGACAGTAATAACATTGTATGGCTCTGCAATGAAGAAGCGCTATACCTCTATGATGTCGACACCGGCAAAACCAGCGTTATCAAAAATCATATTGGTGAAAGTATCACGGATATCGAACAGATTGATTCTGAACATTACTTCATCGGTACGGATGTCGGTATACATCATGCCGAATTAAAAGACAACGTTCTCAATCTTTCTCCTTGTCATTGGCTGGATAACCTGAAAATGCAAGTCAACGAACTATATTTTCATAAAGAAAGTCGTAAACTCTTTATCGGCACCTTCCAAAAAGGTCTTTATTTGTACGACATGAACATCCATCAAGCTATCAAGCTCAATGCCGGTTTGGAAGATGTCAGTATTACCCGTATAAAAGCTTTCAACGATAAGGAAATATTGATAGCCACTGATGGTGCAGGCGTATATAAAATGAATGTGGATAGCTACAAGTGCGATCCTTACATTGTAGCGGACTATAACAGTTATAACGCCATGAATGGCAACAGTATCTATGATCTCTATGTTGATGGTGACCGTATCTGGATGGCTAATTATCCTATCGGCATCACGGTACGCAATAATCAATACGCCAGTTATCAATGGATTAAACATTCCATTGGCAATAGGCAATCACTTGTTAATGATCAGGTAAATGCGATCATTGAAGATCACGAGGGTGACTTATGGTTCGCTACCAACAACGGTATCAGCCTGTACTCCACTCAAACCAAGCAATGGTATTCGTTCCTCAGCGTATTCGATAATGGAAATGTTACTAAGAATCATGTTTTTATTTCTTTATGTGAGGTATCACCGGGGATCATTTGGGCGGGCGGATACAGTTCAGGCATTTATCAAATCAACAAAAAACAAATGAAAGCGGAATTCTTCACTCCTTCTACATTTAGTGACAGTGATATCCGCCCAGACAAATATATACGTTCTATTATGAAAGATTCTGCCGGCAACATCTGGTCCGGTGGCTATTACAATCTAAAACAAATTGATTTTCCACATAAGAACATACGTACATATCCGGGGCTAAACGGCATCACGGACATTATAGAAAAGGACGAGAAACATATGTGGATAGGTACCGCCACAGGTCTGTATTTGCTGGACAAAGAGACTGGTGAATTCCAATACATCTCAATGCCGATAGAATCTTTCTATATCAATGCACTTTACCAGTCAGACAACAATTTATTATATATAGGAACCAGTAATTCCGGATTACTCATTTATGATTATGAGAACAAATCGTTCGAGCACTTTCATAAAGATAATTGCCCTTTGATTTCCAACAATATATATACGATTCTTTCAGATGAAGACCAAAGTATTCTGTTGAGTACCGAAAACAGTCTGACAAGTTACTATCCAAGTGAAAAAGTATTCCATAACTGGACTAAGGAGCAAGGATTGAAAAGTGACCATTTCAATTCTGCATCAGGTGTATTGCGGAAGAATGGAAACTTCATTCTCGGAAGTACGGACGGAGCTATAGAATTTCATAAAGACATGATGATTCCACGAAATTACAAATTTCAAATGATATTCAGCGATTTACGTGTATTCTATCAGACCGTTTACCCTGGTGACGAAGGCTCACCGCTGGAGGTTGACATAGATGAAACCAAAGTATTGAAACTAAAATATAATCAGAATATATTCTCTTTGCGAATATCTTCCATTAACTATGATTACCCGTCTCTGATTTTGTATTCCTGGAAATTGGAAGGCTTTTATGACGGATGGAGCCGTCCTGAAAAAGACTGTTTGATCCGATTCACTAACCTAAATCCCGGAAAGTATACACTACGGGTACGTGCCATTTCCAGTGAAGACAGGCGAATCGTTCTTGAAGAACGTGACATGGATATTATGATAGAACAACCAATATGGCTCAGCATCTGGGCTTTATTACTTTATGCTCTTGTTATTGCAGCAATTGTTACTATAACTTTACGTGTCATCATCTTACGTAAACAACGAAAAACTTCGGATGAAAAGATACGCTTCTTTATCAATACAGCGCACGATATCCGTACTCCGTTAACATTGATCAAAGCTCCTTTGGAAGAACTCAGCGAAAAGGAAGATCTGACACCAGGCGGACGTAGTAATATGAATACTGCCATACGAAATGTGAATGCCCTGCTGCGTCTTACGACTAACCTAATCAACTTTGAACGTGCAGATACTTATTCCAGTGCTTTGTATGTATCAGAATACGAACTGAGTACATATATGGAAGAAATGATCAATGCTTTCCGGGCTTATGCAGATGTCAAACGTGTCAGCCTGACATACGAAAGCAACTTCCGCTATATGAATGTCTGGCTCGACAAAGATAAAATGGACTCTATTCTGAAGAATTTGATTTCCAATGCTTTGAAATATACACCGGAAGGTGGTAGCGTACATATTTTTACAGCTGAAACTGAAGATAACTGGAGCGTTGAAGTAAAGGATACGGGTATCGGCATTCCGGCTTCCGAACAAAAAAAGCTCTTCAGAATGCATTTTCGGGGTAGTAATGCCATAAACTCAAAGGTTACAGGCAGTGGTATCGGCCTGCTATTAGTATGGAAGCTCGTCCGTCTGCATAAAGGTAAAATTAACTTCAGCAGTACGGAGGGTAAAGGTTCCTGCATTAAGGTTATATTCCCGAAAAAAGAAAAATATTATCGCAAAGCCGTTCACAGTCCGAAACCGGGAAGTGAGAAAGTGGTTTATGCAGAATCAGGTGTACCTAAGAATATTTCTTTAAGTACGGTTTACGATACTGCCAGACAGAGACAACAACAGAACGACGATCTCCCTAAAATCTTAATCGTAGAGGATAATGACGAACTGAGAGAGTATTTGCGCAATACACTGTCGGATGATTATACCATACAAGTATGCAGTGACGGTAAGCAGGCACTTGACATCGTTAAAGAATACATGCCTAATATGATCATTTCGGATATCATGATGCCCGAAATGCGTGGAGATGAATTGTGTCACAAGTTGAAGAATGATATTGAAACATCACATATCCCTATCATATTACTTACAGCACTGAATAATGATAGAAATATCATTGAAGGATTGAAGACAGGAGCAGACGAATACATCGTGAAACCATTTAATATTGGAATTCTTCGTGCTACGATAGCTAATATCCTTACTAACCGTTCCTTATTACGCCATAAATATGCCAATCTGGAACTGAACGATGAAGAGAGTGACACAGCTTGCATCAACTGTTCCACCGATATTGACTGGAAATTTATTTCTACTGTCAAGAAGAGTGTGGAAGACAATATGGATAATAGTTCCTTTACAGTTGACGTACTCTGTAACTTACTGAATATGAGTCGCACCAGCTTTTATAACAAAATAAAAGCTCTGACTGACCAAGCCCCGGCAGATTATATCCGACTGATACGCCTGAAACGTGCCGCCCAGTTACTGAAAGAGCAACAACACAGTATAACTGAGGTTGCCGAAATGACGGGATTTAGTGATGCAAAGTACTTCCGTGAAGTATTTAAAAAGCATTTTAACGTCAGCCCAAGCCAATATGCGAAACAGAAAGAAGAAGATAATAATGGTAAGATGATATAATAACATGAATATTTACTTCGAGGCATTCGGCCTCTTTTCTAAGATAGGACTCTTTACTATAGGAGGCGGCTATGCTATGGTGCCATTGATAGAAGAAGAGATTGTAGATAAACGGAAATGGATTGCCAAAGACGATTTCATTGACTTACTTGCTATTTCCCAATCAACCCCCGGCATTCTTGCAGTCAACATTTCTATTTTCATCGGATATAAGCTAAGGGGAATTCGCGGAAGTATAGTTACCACTTTAGGTACTATATTACCGTCATTCTTCATAATTCTTGCCATTGCGTTATTCTTCCATAACTTCAAAGACAATGTCATTGTTGAACGTATCTTTAAAGGTATTCGTCCGGCAGTGGTTGCATTGATCGCCGCTCCTACATTCAGTATGGCAAAATCAGCCAAGGTAAACCGATACAATATCTGGATACCCGTCGTGTCAGCATTGGTCATCTGGTTACTGAACTTCTCCCCTATTTGGGTAATTATCATTGCCGGTGTGGGAGGATACTTGTACGGACGATTGCGTCGTCCGAAAGTTGAAAGTTGAAAGTTGGCTGCGTATCATAAATCATAAATTATAAATCATAATTCTCCCATGCTTTATTTACAGTTATTCTATACATTCTTCAAAATCGGTTTGTTTGGCTTTGGTGGCGGATATGCCATGCTTTCTATGATACAGGGTGAAGTGGTCACCCGCTATGGCTGGTTGACATCACAAGAATTTACGGATATTGTGGCTATCAGTCAAATGACGCCCGGACCTATCGGAATCAATTCGGCAACGTATGTAGGTTTCACAGCTACCGGAAGTGTATGGGGCTCTATCATTGCCACTCTTGCAGTGGTGCTTCCCTCATTCATATTGATGTTAGCCATCAGTAAATTCTTCCTGAAATATCAGAAACATCCGGTTGTAGAAGCCGTATTCAGTGGATTGCGTCCAGCAGTGGTCGGATTGCTGGCATCAGCAGCATTGGTCTTGATGAACACAGAAAACTTCAGTTCACCTAAAGAAGATATGTACTCGTTTATTATTAGCTGCCTCATTTTCCTAGTAGCCTTTGTAGGAACCAGGAAATATAAAATCAATCCTATACTAATGATTGTAGCTTGCGGAATAGCAGGGCTTATATTATATCAATAAAAAAGGTGAAGCTTATAGCTTCACCTTTTTTGCAACTGTTTTCGATTCATTATGCAGTCGGTCGAGTGCCGTCACCACATAACGATATTTTGTTTTCCCATTCTCATACGGCAATTTATAAAAATTATCGCGCGTAATAGCTACGATATGGGAAGGATCACTGATATCCACTTTCTCTTTTGCACCGAAGCGGTAAATCACATATTGAACAGCACGGTTCATTTCATCTTTGTACTTCGGGGCTGTCCAGAACAAAAGATACCCATCTGCTGTCCACACTGGTTTTACCTTACGCACTTTGTCAGGTGCTTCATTATCCATGAAATCGAATACCGGCGGTAAAGCAGGATATTTATGATATTCAGCAATCAAAGCATCGCGATATTTCCCCGCATTTTCCACCACTGCGCTGGCAGGCCACTGACAGCTTCCGCCAATTGTCTGATAAGCACGCTGCAATGCCATCTTGCGGGGAAGTTGGTTCATAGAGGGGTTTTGCGGATCAGCATTCTGTACTGTATTCATCACTGATTGCCCGATAAACAAAGGACGGTTCTCCGTATGCTTTGCCCACCATTTCACCAATGTTTCATAATCAGCTGCCGGATGGCCAATATGCCAATATATTTGCGGAATGTTATAGTCCACCCAGCCTTCACGAGCCCAAAGAAGCACATCGGCATAAAGGTCATCATAGTTCTGTAATCCATTGGTCTTGCTACCCAGCGGATCACTCTTCTCATTACGATAGATACCGAAAGGAGATACACCAAATTTAACCCAGGGTTTCACCTCGCGTACCGTCTCATGTATTTTCTTTATCAACACATTGACATTGCTGCGCCGCCAGTCTGCTTTATTAGAAAAGCCACCACCGTAACGGGCAAAGCTGGCATCATCCGGAAAGTCCACTCCCGGTTTAGGATAAGGATAGAAATAATCATCCATATGGATAGCATCCACATCATAGCGGGAAACAATATCCATTACCACCATACAGATATGACGACGGCTTTCCGGTAATGCCGGATCAAAATACAATTGGTCACCATAGGTCACAAACCACTCGGGATGGATATTATAAACATGATTCGGAGCCAATTCATTCTTTAGCGAGGTCTTCACGCGATAGGGGTTGATCCACGCATGAAATTCCATGCCTCGCTTATGGCATTCTTCAATCATAAACTCCATAGGATCCCAGTAAGGATTAGGAGCTTTTCCCTGTACACCTGTCAGAAAACGACTCCACGGTTCCAGCTTGGAAGCATAAAGAGCATCAGCCTCAGGACGTACCTGAAAAATGATTGCATTGATACCTGCCCCTTGCAAAGAATTCAACTGGTCAAGCAAGGTTTGTTTCAACTTCTCGGTAGGAATTCCACGAAACTGTCCGTTGACAGCCTGAATCCAGGCTGCGCGAAATTCACGTTTGGGATATCTTTCGGGTTGCGGAGATTGTGCCGCCACTGCTAAAGAAAAGAGCAGGGCGCATACGCACAAAAGAGTTTTTACTTTCATTCTTTATAAATCTGATTAAGGGTTGTTTATTAATTATGCAGGCCATTCTACTACCATACGGGTACCGCCTGTGTAAGATGTATCCAGATAGATTTTGCCATCAACAATGTCCATTACCTGGCGGGCTATGGAAAGTCCCAATCCTGTACCAGGCCTAAAAGTATCTATTTTAAAGAAACGTTCGAAAATAGTATCCTGATATTGCGGGTCAATACCTATACCCGTATCCTCTATAACAAAACGAATGATACTATTCGCTTTATCTTCCTCACACAGTAGACGAATGACTCCTTGCTCGGTAAACTTCTCGGCATTGTCCAACAACAAAGCCAGGACACGCTTCATCCAGGCACGCACAGTCAGGATTACAGGATCATCAGGAGACGGAATCCACTGCAATTCCACACCGTCATTTTGTTTGCCTCCAAATTCATCTATACATTCAAGACAGCAAGCGTTGACATCCACAACTTCTTTAGGCATATCTGCCGTCTGAGAGTCCATGTCAGCTATGTCAATAATATTATCAATCAATCCCAGCAAATAAGCACTATTCTTCTCCACCTGACCAGAGTATTCACGAGCATCTTCCACATCCAGTCCTTCCTCAGCAAGCAAAGCAGAAAAGCCTACTACAGAATTAAGCGGTGTACGCAACTCATGCGTAACATGCTGGATGAATGAACTCTTGATACGGCTCATCTTCTGCAATTCCTTACGGGCAACATCCAATTTCCGGTTCATAGATAAAGTGCGAACATAGAGGTAAGTAACCAGCAGAAGTAATATAAATATCAGGCAACCGGCAATAGATACCGTAATAAGCCGTTCACGACTCATTCTTTCACTCAATTCCAATTTTTCCATCTTCAGGCGGTCCACTTCAAACTGGGCAGTGTATTTGTTCAGTTGTTCATCCATTTCTGCCGTACGTACAGAATCATTCAATTGAGAGTATTCTGCAAAAGCACGGCATGCCTCCTTATAGTGACCTACTTGTTCCAGCATAATGGCTTTCTGCCTATAATTTCCAGGGTAATAATTACCGATCGAACATTGGTAATCAATTAAAGAATCCATATAAACCACAGCATTACTTATATCTCCCAGGATCTGGTTGCACATTATTTTGTAACCAAACCATCCTTCTTGTGAAATATCTCCTTTATGTTTGAAATAATAAGCATTCGTCTCACGAACGTAAGGTTCCGCTGCCTTCGCTCCTTTCACCCCTAAGACAGCGATAACACGAAACTGATAAAAACGCATGTATAGCGCTTCTCCTATAGATATTTTTTTCTCTTCTATTGTTTTTTCCAACTGTTCCAAACGATCCAAATAAGGCAAAGCCTCATTATACGACTGACGTGCCAGATGAGTTTGAATGATATTAAGAGAAACGACGTAAGCGTCACGGTAGTATTTTCCTTCCTCAAAATGTTTTAAGGCATTATCATAATATTCAATACAGAGCTTTATATTCTGCCCAAACACACGGTGGTTATAGCCTATACACATCTCCCCAGATGCCATGCCATATTTATCTTTCCTCTGTTCAGCATCTTTACATAGCAATTCTGTCTCTTTCATCGCCTCTTCCTGCATGCCCTTTTCAGTCATCCGCTGAATATATTGCCTCCATGCCTGGTAGCGATCCGTATTGCGATGACAACGGTCCGCCCAATCCATATATTCATAAGTCATCAGACGCAGGCTATCCGTATCACCCAACTCATAATAATGATTTGTAATGATGGCATAAGCATCACTGATATTTGCCGTATCTTTCCGTGCTTTTGCCAGTTCCAGAAAGTGCATGCCCAAAGGTAGAAAATTCGGCTTGCCACTAGCTTTCCGCACACTATCGGCAAGTGATTTCAGATCAACAGTCTCTTGTCCTGTAATTGTCTCGACACAAGAGAACAAGCATACCAAAATGGCACACAAGCATATCCGAGGGTATCGCATAGGGATGATTCGTTTAAAAATGCGCATAAAAATAGCTCTTTTCCTGCTGGTATATCAGCAACTATTTAAAAGTATAACAAATCTTAACCTGCCAATCATTATACATATTTGAACCGCAGTGATTATCTTTGCAAACTGATATTCACTATAGTGACTCTGATTATGATAAAAAACAACTCCATACTTATCAAAGGCGCACGCGTCAACAACCTGAAAAATATAGACGTAGAAATACCCAGAAACAAACTTGTCGTTATCACCGGACTATCCGGTTCCGGTAAATCATCCCTGGCATTCGACACGCTATATGCAGAAGGACAACGTCGTTATGTAGAAAGCCTGAGCAGTTATGCCCGCCAGTTCCTGGGACGTATGAGCAAGCCGGAATGTGACTTTATTAAAGGAATTCCGCCAGCTATTGCCATAGAACAGAAGGTGAGTAGTCGCAACCCACGATCTACCGTCGGTACCTCTACCGAAATTTACGAATACCTGCGTTTACTGTATGCACGCATCGGACGGACATTCAGTCCCATCAGCGGAGAGGAAGTAAAAAAACATTCCACAGAAGATATCGTAAACTGTATGTTGGGATATCCGGAGGGAACAAGATACACCGTACTGGCTCCGATATTACTTCGAGAAGACCGAACGATGAAGCAACAATTAGATATCGATATGAAACAAGGTTTCAACCGTCTGGAAGTAAACGGAGAAATGGTTCGTATCGACGAATACGAACCTAAAAAAGAAGATACTGTTTTCTTATTGATAGACCGTATGGTAGCATCTAAAGAGAAAGATGCAATCAGCCGGTTAACAGATTCTGCCGAGACAGCCATGTACGAAGGTGACGGTGCTTGCCTGCTGCGATTCTATCAACCTGACGGAACAACCAGCCTATACCGCTTCAGCACTAAATTCGAGGCAGACGGCATTACTTTTGAGGAGCCCAGCGACCAGATGTTTTCTTTCAATTCCCCTATTGGTGCATGTCCTGAGTGTGAGGGCTTCGGCAAAGTAATCGGCATTGATGAACACTTGGTAATACCCAACCGCTCATTATCCGTATACGACGGTGCCGTGGTATGTTGGCGAGGCGAAGTGATGGGCGAATGGAAAGACATGGTGATACGCGGTGCCGAAAAAGCCGGTTTCCCGATTTTCACCCCCTACTTTGAACTTACAAACGAACAGCGCCGCATGTTATGGGAAGGCACCCCTTACTTCCAAGGAATCAATGCTTTCTTCAAGATGGTACAGGAAAATCAGTACAAAATACAATACCGTGTGATGTTGGCACGCTATCGTGGAAAAACGCTTTGTCCAAAGTGCCACGGTACCCGTCTGAAGCCCGAAGCCAGCTATGTACGGGTAGGCGGTCGAAATATCTCCGAACTTGTGGACTTGCCGATTACGGAACTGAAAACTTTCTTCGATAACCTTCAACTGGATAAGCATGATACGGATGTTGCCACCCGTATCCTAACGGAAATCAACAGTCGCATCCGCTTCCTTCTCGATGTAGGATTGGGATATCTGACATTAAACCGCCTCAGCAATTCGCTTTCCGGTGGTGAAAGTCAACGCATCAATCTCGCCACTTCATTAGGCAGTAGCCTGGTTGGCTCACTCTACATTCTTGATGAACCAAGTATCGGGTTGCATAGCCGCGATACAGATAAGCTGATCCATGTATTACGTCAATTACAACAATTGGGTAATACGGTTGTCATCGTGGAGCATGACGAGGAAATTATCCGTGCAGCAGATTACATTATAGATATCGGACCAAAAGCCGGACGTCTGGGCGGACAGGTTGTCTACCAGGGAGATATGAAAGATTTGCAACCGAATAGTGATAGTTACACAGTACGTTATCTGCTGGGAGAAGAAGAAATTCCCGTTCCGGAACACCGTCGTCCATGGAATAATTACATAGAACTGACCGGAGCCCGCGAGAATAACCTGAAAGGAGTAAACGTACGTTTCCCGCTAAACGTGATGACCGTAGTAACTGGAGTCAGCGGTTCCGGTAAGAGTACTCTGGTACGTGACATTTTCTTCCGTGCCCTGAAGCGCGAACTGGACGAATGCAGTGAACGCCCGGGTGAATTCGCTTCTATCGGTGGTGACCTGCAAAATCTACGGAACGTAGAATTTGTAGACCAGAACCCCATTGGTAAATCCAGTCGTTCGAATCCCGTGACATATATCAAAGCTTACGATGAAATTCGTAAATTATGGGCAGAACAACCGCTTGCCAAGCAAATGGGATACACCGCAGGTTACTTCTCATTCAACAGTGAAGGCGGACGTTGCGAAGAGTGTAAAGGTGACGGAACCATCACAGTAGAAATGCAATTTATGGCCGATTTGGTTCTGGAATGTGAAACCTGCCACGGTAAACGCTTCAAAGCAGATACACTGGAAGTAAAGTTCCATGATGCCAATATATATGATGTACTGGAAATGACCGTAAATCAGGCCGTGGAGTTTTTCACCAAACACGGACAAAAGAAGATTGTGAAGAAACTTGCTCCATTGCAAGATGTGGGATTGGGGTATATCAAACTGGGACAATCTTCCTCCACCCTTTCAGGTGGTGAAAACCAGCGTGTGAAACTGGCTTACTACCTCAGTCAGGAGAAAGCAGACCCCACCCTGTTTATCTTTGATGAACCGACCACGGGATTGCACTTCCATGACATCCGTAAACTGCTGGAAGCATTCGATGCATTGATATTACGTGGACACTCCATTGTAATCATTGAACACAACATGGATGTTATCAAATGTGCCGACTACGTGATAGACCTCGGACCGGAAGGCGGTAATAAAGGTGGAAATCTGGTGGCGGCAGGTACACCGGAGGAAGTAGCGCGATGTGCAGAAAGCTATACGGGTCAATTCCTACAAGAGAAATTACACATGAAATAATAGAAAGAAAATCATCTCATGAGACGATTTATTTTGTCTCGTAAGATGAAAATATCCGTCCCATGAGATAAAAAAAATCGTCCCACAAGACTATTAATATGATCTCATGGGACGGTTTATAAAATCCGTCAAGCGGAAGAAAACTCTTAGAAATAGAAGCCGAAACCTACCTTCAGGCTAAATACAGAACGGTCACTATTTACGTTCCAGTACACAGCCGGCTCAAGCGTCACCGTCCTTGTCAAAAAGAAAGCATAGCCAGCCTCCGCTCCAAAAGAAAACTTGGTATCATCACTTGTACCCCAATCCCAACGGTCCACATTGACATCAGCACCCAGATATATACCAATATTACTGAAATAATAACGACCACCTACACCGAGAGTATAGACATCCGTATCCGAACCACCATTGTTCCAGGCAGCCCCTGCATGTACCAACAACGCCACATTATCCAACAAGAATGCACCACCCTTGGCTTCGATGCCAAAAGAGGTCTTATCCGTATCCGTATTATGCGACAAACCTAACCCGGAAATTGACGGATTTACAATCCACTTTCCTTTTTCAAACTGTGCCTGGGCAGCCACTGTGGCCACAAGCAGACAAACGAATAATACTAATTTTTTCATTGTTACTTATAGTTTTTGGTGTTATTATACTTTTCATCTTCTTCTTTACGTTTCCGCTGCAATTCTTCCTTTTTGCGCAGAACCAGCCAAAGGATAAACACAATGACATAGGACGCTGCAACCGTGACGTATTTCTCCGTATCACTGATGACAGTGTTACGTGGCAGGAAATAGGCTGCCGTAGCACTCACATAAATAAGCAGAGCAATTGTAATACTTGTAGATTTTTTGAATTTCTTCATTACCAAAGTTTTTTAGTCGTTTTGAAATACCAGATATTGAACCAGAATGCGGCTACCACCACAGAAAGAATAGCAATAGTAAGCGCCATCTGAGGTCCTAATCCAAAACCTTCGGGGGCTATGCAGATATAGGTCGTGCAAACAGCCGTCATGAATATAGCCGGGAAATAAGTTACATAAAAGTAATGCCCCTTCTTCTCACGCACCAGATAAACGGTAATCGCCCAAAGAGTGAAAACAGAAAGCGTCTGGTTGGTCCATGCGAAGTAACGCCAAATCATATCAAAACCTTCTTTGTCACGCAGACTGTAAAGCAACAAACCAATAGCAACGAGGAACATCGGAATGCATATATATAAACGGCGTCGCATGGTCTTTTGTTCCATTCCAAGAAAGTCAGCCACAATGAGACGGGCAGAACGGAAAGCAGTGTCACCACTGGTGATAGGTGCAGCAATCACCCCCAATATGGCAAGGAAACCTCCCACCACGCCAAGCCAGTCTTTAGTAATGGCATCCACTACTACAGCCGCATTATTTTCGCCCATTCCATTTTCATGGAAGAAGTAAGTGGCAGCAGCAGCCCATATCAAAGCAACGATGCCTTCGGTAATCATAGCACCATAGAACACAGGCCGGCCATGACGTTCACTCGTCATACAACGGGCCATCAACGGGCTTTGTGTTGCATGGAAGCCACTGATAGCGCCACAAGCTATACTTACAAACATAATCGGGAAAATAGGTAATTCGGCAGCATTCGGATTCGTATTCTGTAATCCGTCCCAGAACTCCGGTAAAATGGGGTGTTTCACGTAGAGCATCACCAATATACCCACAGCCATAAAGAGCAGTGCAACAGCAAACAGCGGATAAATCTTACCGATTATCTTATCAACCGGCAACAGAGTTGCAAAAATATAATAGATAAATACAACCACTATCCAGAACGTTACATCCAGCGACTCCGGCGTAAGCTTTGCCAACAACCCGGCAGGACCGGCTACAAACACAGCTCCCACCAATATCATCAGAAGTACGGTAAAACCACGCATCACTTGCTTGGTAGTCGTACCCAGATATCGACCGATGATTTCCGGCAAACTTTCACCGCCATTACGCAGAGAGAGCATACCCGCCAGATAATCGTGTACAGCACCGGCAAAGATGCTGCCAAACACAATCCACAAATAGGACGACACCCCGAATTTAGCCCCCATAATAGCGCCGAAGATGGGTCCTAAACCGGCAATATTAAGAAACTGTATCATGAATATTTTCCAGGTGGGCAGAGGAATATAGTCCACCCCGTCGGTCTTGGTCAGGGCAGGTGTTTTACGATCGTCAGGGCCAAAAATGCGTTCAATGAAACGCCCGTAAAGAAAATAGCCCACTATCAATGCCAGTAAGCAAAGTGTAAATGTAATCATGGTGCGTTGTTATTCATTACTTTTAATGCACGCAAATGTAACAGTTTCTTGGGAAACTGCACAACTTTCTCGAGTGTTTTACTTATCTTCGCCGCGAAAAATGACAGAAATAAAGAAGTAAAAGAGAATCCAGCCCTATCATGAAACAGTTACTGCTCGCCATCGTATTTAGCATATTAGCTTTGCCCCTCACTGCACAATCCATCGGTGAGACGACAAATCGTCCTCCCAAGTACGAAGTACGTGCCGCCTGGATTACCGCTGTCTATGGTTTGGATTGGCCACGTACCCGTGCCACCACGCCCGAAAGTATCCGGAAACAAAAAGCAGAACTTATCGAAATACTGGACCGACTGAAAGATGCGAACTTCAACACCGTACTCTTCCAGACACGGACACGCGGTGATGTACTCTATCGCTCTAAAATAGAACCTTTCAATTCTATACTAACCGGGAAAACAGGTGGCGACCCGGGATATGACCCACTGGCTTTTGCCGTAGAGGAATGTCATAAACGCGGTATGGAATGCCATGCCTGGATGGTAACCATTCCATTGGGCAACCGCAAACATGTTGCCAATCTGGGTAATACTTCTGTCACCAAACAAAAATCCGCCATTTGTGTACCTTATAAGCGGGAATATTTCCTCAATCCCGGAAACCCGCAAACCAAAGAATACCTGATGAGTCTTGTACGTGAGGTTGTGGAAAAATATGACGTAGATGGTGTCCATTTCGATTATCTGCGTTATCCGGAGAATGCTCCCCGTTTTCCCGACACCTACGATTTCCGGAAGTACGGTAAAGGACGCGACCTTTCCCAATGGCGCAGGGATAATATCACAGAAATCGTCCGTCATCTCTATAAAGGTGTAAAAGCTCTGAAACCCTGGGTAAAGGTCAGTACCTGCCCCGTAGGTAAATACCGTGACACTTCCCGCTATCCTTCTCGCGGCTGGAATGCTTTCCATACCGTCTATCAGGATGCACAAGGTTGGCTGGGCGAAGGGATACAAGATCAGATATATCCCATGATTTATTTCCGTGGTAATCACTTCTACCCTTTTGCCCTCGATTGGCAGGAACAAAGTAACGGACGACAGATTATTCCAGGACTGGGCATTTATTTCCTTGACCCCAGCGAAGGCAATTGGACCTTGGACGAAGTGGAACGTCAAATGTACTTTATCCGCAAACATAAACTGGCAGGCCAGGCTCATTATCGTGTAAAATATCTGATGGATAACACTCAGGGATTGTATGATGCATTGGAAGAAGATTTCTATACCGCTCCTGCCTTGCTGCCTGCCATGCCATGGATAGACAACGTGCCACCTACAACTCCCGGCAATTTAATCGTTACCCAGCAGTGCGACGGTTACATACACTTGAGCTGGCTTCCCGCCACGGACAATGATAAACGCAATGTGCCGACTTATGTCATCTATGGTTCGGATACTTATCCCGTAGATACCTCTAACCCGGAAAATATCATAGCCCAGCGTGTACAGGAAACAGAATATACATATGCCCCCATCCGTCTGTGGACGGCAAAGAAATACTTTGCCGTTACAGCTGTAGATCGTTGTGGAAATGAGAGCGAAGCATGCAAACAGGTCTTACACTAATCATTCGTATCATTCACCCTACTCTTATAACATAGAACATAGGCGCGATATCGGCTCTTCGGTGTTACCGGAACTAACGGAAGGTAACCGGAGACTAAACGTCCGTTTTCTATAACAACAGGATACTGCTCCATCGCCTGCTTGTGCTCTTCCTGCAAGGCATCGTTCGTTGGATAGTAATCAATATTAAAATTACCGACCGTACCCGGAGCTACAAAATTCTCGCGAAACAGATGTGCCGCCACTCCCATATTCATACGCACGTTAATTTCCACACAAGGATGAATACGGTAACTCTGCGTTTCCTCATCACGACAAATCATCATGTCTACACCCAGATAACCCGTATAAGATTCTCCAAATACAACGGTTAATAACTCCTGCAACCTTTCGCGTACCTGCACCAAAGTTACCAATGGTACGTATTCAGTTATCCAGTTTTCCACCCATTCAGGTGTTACCAGTAGATTACCAAGATAGGCTCCTTTTTCATTGGTCAGGAAAAGAGAATAACCGGTAAAAAGTACCCTGCCACGTCCATCAGAATAAAATTCAAGAGCAAAATCTTCTATTTTATTATATACAGGTTGCCCGATTACCCCCTCTTGTTCATCCAAAACATGCTGGCACCAACCAGCAATAGAATCGGTAAATATACCTCTACACCAGTTCAGTCCTTTACCACTACTTGACCAAGGCGCCTTCAACACTGTACGTTTATACTTCTCTACAAATTCCTGACAAGCAGGGATGTCATTCAAATAGTTGGCCAAACCACAACAATTCTCAATGCCATGCAAGCCGTCAAGCACTACCATAGCCAACTCTCGAGAAGAAAAGGCACGAAGTCTTTTTAATTCCTCCAACGTAGGAAGTTTGTGTTTTGCAATTCCCCCTTTCAACATGCGTTTACGAAAAGCAAGATTCCAACCCCATGGTATAATCTGAGATTCGGCATAATCAGGCAGTTCAGGTTCGGTAACCAACTGTACGGAAAGGGGAAACATACGCTTCATTATTTGCAGATAATCTGCATTATAAGCTGATGGAGCGAGTACGGCACTGCCAGGCTGGGCATACCAGATGGGTAATAAAGCAAGGTCCTGAGCCATTCGGCGAGCAGAAGCGGGAGCTATATAATTTTCTTCATTGTTAGCAAGCGCCATGTCTGTGTCTGGGTTAAATACGTAGAGTTTCATACAATTACAGTTCTTTATTATTTAAGGCCGCAAAATTACAGAGAAAAACAAGGCAAAACAAATATATAAACTTCACTAACAAAAAAGATATTTTGCCATCTCTACTTTGCAATTCTATAAAAAAGACGTATATTTGTCGCCCGATAAACCGAATTTAACAGCATGGAAGCATTCTACCGCACACACGCCTATCTTGTTGAGCATACCAATGCCCCTGTTCGCCGTGACCTCATGGATGAGATCAACTGGAACGACCGCCTCATCGGTATTAAAGGAACGCGTGGTGTAGGAAAAACCACGTTTCTGTTGCAATACGCTAAAGAGAAATTCGGCACTGACCGCTCTTGCCTTTTCATTAATATGAACAATTTCTACTTTTCCAATTTCAGCATCGTTGATTTCGCCTATGAATTTCAGCGTCGCGGTGGGAAAGTGTTATTGATAGACCAGGTGTTCAAACATCCGGACTGGAGTCGGGAGTTGCGTATGTGCTACGACCGTTTCCCAAATCTCAAAATCGTATTTACCGGTTCGTCCGTGATGCGACTGAAAGAGGAAAACCTGGAACTGCGTGATATAGTGAAGAGTTATAACCTGCGTGGTTTCTCTTTTCGTGAATATCTGAACCTGCAAACAGGCATGAAGTTTCGTGCTTATACCCTGGAAGAGATTCTGAGCAACCACGAACAGATTGCCAAAGGTATCCTTTCTAAAGTGCGCCCGTTAGACTACTTGCAGGATTACCTGCACCACGGTTTCTATCCTTTCTTTCTGGAGAAACGCAATTTCTCGGAGAATCTGCTGAAGACCATGAACATGATGGTAGAAGTAGACATACTGCTTGTCAAGCAAATCGAACTGAAATATCTTCCGAAAATAAAGAAACTGCTTTATATGCTGGCAGTAGACGGCCCGAAAGCCCCGAACGTAAGCCAGCTGGCAAACGATATACAGACATCCCGCGCTACGGTAATGAACTACATCAAATATCTGGCAGATGCACGTCTTATCAATATGGTATATCCGAAGGGAGAAGAATTCCCTAAGAAACCATCAAAGATCATGATGCACAACTCCAACCTGATGTACTCCATCTATCCCGTGAAAGTGGAAGAACTGGATGTACTGGACACTTTCTTCGCAAATTCCTTGTGGAAAGATCACAAGGTGAACAAAGGCGACAAAAATATGTCGTTCCTGGTGGACGATGTGATGCCTTTCAAGATTTGTCCGGAAGGAATGAAGATTAAGAACAATCCCGGCGTCACCTACGCCCTGCACAAAGCAGAAATAGGAAGAGGGAATCAGATTCCACTCTGGATGTTCGGCTTTTTATATTGAGATTTATTCACTTAATAATAATTCAATTTAGTTATGACTAAACAGAAGAAATTCATTACTTGTGATGGTAACCAGGCTGCTGCGCATATCTCGTATATGTTCTCTGAAGTAGCTGCTATCTATCCCATCACTCCCTCTTCTACGATGGCTGAGTACGTAGACGAATGGGCTGCCGCAGGACGCAAAAACATCTTCGGCGAAACAGTATTGGTACAGGAAATGCAATCAGAAGCCGGTGCTGCCGGAGCCGTTCACGGTTCATTGCAAGCCGGTGCGTTGACTTCAACGTACACTGCATCTCAAGGTCTGTTGCTGATGATCCCGAATATGTACAAGATTGCCGGTGAATTCCTGCCTTGCGTATTCCACGTATCAGCTCGTACACTGGCTTCTCACGCTCTGTGTATCTTCGGTGACCACCAAGACGTTATGTCAACCCGTATGACCGGTTTTGCTATGCTGGCCGAAGGTTCTGTACAGGAAGTTATGGACCTCTCCGGTGTTGCTCACTTGTCAACTATCAAAGCTCGTGTACCGTTTGTTAATTTCTTCGACGGCTTCCGTACTTCTCATGAAATCCAGAAGATCGAGATGTTGGAAAACGATGATCTCGCTCCGCTGATTGACCAGGAAGCTTTGGCTGAATTCCGTGCTCGCGCATTGAATCCGATGAATCCGGTTGCCCGTGGTATGGCTGAAAACCCCGACCATTTCTTCCAGCACCGTGAATCATGCAACAACTACTACGAAGCAGTTCCTGCTATTGTAGAAGAATACATGAATGAAATTTCTAAAATCACAGGACGTAAATACGGCTTGTTCGATTACTATGGTGCCGAAGACGCAGAACGCGTTATCATCGCTATGGGTTCTGTAACTGAAGCTGCCCGCGAAGCTATCGACCACTTGGTAGCTAATGGCGAAAAGGTAGGTATGGTTGCCGTACACTTGTATCGTCCGTTCTCTGCTAAGCACTTCCTGGCTGCTGTGCCTAAGACTGCTAAGACTATTGCAGTTCTTGACCGTACAAAGGAACCGGGTGCTAACGGCGAACCGTTGTACCTCGATGTAAAAGACTGCTATTATGGTACTGCTAATGCTCCGGTAATCGTAGGCGGTCGTTACGGTTTGGGTTCTAAGGACACTACTCCTGCTCAGATCATTGCCGTATTCAAGAATCTGGCTATGCCGATGCCGAAAAACCACTTTACTATCGGTATCGTAGACGACGTAACCTTCACTTCACTTCCTCAGGAAGAAGAAATCGCATTGGGTGGCGAAGGCATGTTCGAAGCTAAATTCTACGGACTGGGCGCTGACGGTACAGTAGGTGCTAACAAGAACTCTGTAAAAATCATCGGTGACAACACTGATAAACACTGCCAGGCTTACTTCTCTTATGACTCTAAGAAGTCAGGTGGTTTCACTTGTTCTCACTTGCGTTTCGGTGATACTCCGATCCGCTCTACATACTTGGTAAACACTCCGAACTTTGTGGCTTGCCACGTTCAGGCTTACCTGCACATGTACGATGTAACCCGCGGTTTGCGTAAGAATGGTACATTCCTTCTGAACACAATCTGGGAAGGCGAAGAACTGGCTAAGAATCTGCCTACCCGCGTGAAGAAGTATTTCGCTAAAAACAATATCTCTGTATACTATATCAATGCAACTCAGATTGCACAAGAAATCGGTTTGGGCAACCGTACCAATACAATCCTGCAATCTGCATTCTTCCGTATCACAGGCGTAATTCCTGTTGACCTGGCTGTAGAACAGATGAAGAAATTCATCCAGAAGTCTTACGGTAAGAAGGGTGAAGATATCGTAAACAAGAACTATGCTGCCGTTGACCGTGGTGGTGAATACAAACAATTGACTGTTGATCCTGCTTGGGTTAACTTGGCTGACGACGCTAAGGCTGAAAACAACGATCCTGCATTCATCAACGAAGTAGTTCGTCCGATCAATGCACAGGATGGTGACTTGTTGCCGGTATCTGCATTCAAAGGCATCGAAGACGGTACTTGGTATCAAGGTACAGCTAAATACGAAAAACGTGGTGTAGCTGCTTTCGTACCCGAATGGAATGCTGAAAACTGTATCCAGTGTAACAAGTGTGCATACGTTTGTCCTCACGCTTCTATCCGTCCGTTCGTTCT
>NZ_MSHA01000034.1:214412-238781 GCF_001940965.1 Bacteroides sp. Phil13
GGTATGACATTCCGTATCCAGGTTGACGTTCTCGACTGTCTGGGTTGCGGTAACTGTGCCGACATCTGTCCGGGTAATCCGAAGAAGGGTGGCAAGGCTTTGACTATGAAACATCTGGAAAGCCAGTTGAACCAAGTTCCTAACTGGGATTACTGCGCTGAAAAGGTAGCAAGCAAGCAACATTTGGTTGACGTTAAAGCTAACGTAAAGAACTCTCAGTTCGCTACTCCGTTGTTTGAATTCTCAGGTGCTTGCTCTGGTTGTGGTGAAACTCCGTATGTGAAGTTGATCACTCAGTTATTCGGTGACCGCGAAATGGTAGCTAATGCAACAGGATGTTCTTCTATCTACTCCGGTTCAGTTCCTTCTACTCCTTATACTAAGAATGAAAAGGGTCAAGGTCCTGCTTGGGCAAACTCTTTGTTCGAAGACTTCTGTGAATTCGGTTTGGGTATGGAACTCGCTAACGAAAAGATGCGTGACCGTATTGTGAAACTGTTCAACCAGATCCTTGAAGGCGAAAATGCTCCTGCTGAAGTTAAGGAAGTATTGAAAGCATGGATTGAAAACATGTACGATGCAGACAAGACTAAAGAACTTGCACCTCAGATCGAGGCTATCATCGAGCAAGGCATCGCTGCCGGCTGCCCGATTAGCAAGGAACTGAAAGGCTTGACTCAATATTTGGTAAAACGCAGCCAGTGGATCATCGGTGGTGACGGTGCTTCTTACGATATCGGTTACGGTGGTCTCGACCATGTAATCGCCAGCGGTAAGGACGTTAACATCCTGGTTCTGGATACTGAGGTTTACTCTAACACAGGTGGTCAATCTTCTAAGGCTACTCCGGTGGGTGCTATCGCTAAGTTTGCTGCTGCCGGTAAGCGTGTACGCAAGAAAGACCTCGGTCTGATGGCTACTACTTACGGTTACGTTTACGTAGCTCAGATTGCTATGGGTGCTGACCAGGCTCAGACTTTGAAGGCAATCCGTGAAGCTGAAGCTTATCCCGGACCGTCACTCATCATCGCTTACGCTCCGTGTATCAACCACGGTTTGAAGGCAGGTATGGGTAAAAGCCAGGCTGAGGAAGAAAAGGCTGTTAAGTGTGGTTACTGGCACTTGTGGCGTTACAATCCGGCTTTGGAAGCTGAAGGCAAGAACCCGTTCCAGTTGGATAGCAAAGAACCCGATTGGGCTGGATTCCAGGACTTCCTGAAGAGTGAGGTTCGTTACTCTTCTGTAATGAAACAATATCCTTCAGAAGCTGCCGAACTGTTCCAAGCAGCTGAAGACAATGCTAAGTGGCGTTATAACAGCTACAAGCGTCTGTCTAAAGAAAACTGGGGTGCTGATGCCGAATAATTTCGATAATTATTGAAATAGGGAATAATAGACTCTGAAAAATGAAGGCTGCACCCGTGAACCGGATGTAGCCTTTATTTGTTTTTAAATTAATAAACAACAAACATTATGATTGGATTTATTATTTGGATTATTGGCTTGATACTTGCAATCAAGGCCGTATTGGAAATTATGAAATGGAAGGTAGATGGAGTGAAAAAACTATTAGTCGCCATCCTTGTTTTGCTCACTAGCTGGATCGGACTGATCTTTTATTATTTCTGGGGAAGAGATAATCTGCCACAGATGTTGAAATAGACAAGTCTATCTGTATATAAAAGAAAATGCCGTATTAAATTACGGCATTTTCTTTTTTTATTATGCTATGAACTTCTTCTTCCGTTCCACCGAACGGACCATAGCTCTGCAACTTTACAGAACACATGGCAGCGGCAAAGCAACCGGCTTCCTGATAGGATGCTCCTCTTTTACGCATATATAGATAGCCTGCCATATATGTATCTCCACAGCCTGTGGCATCAGCTACATTTTCTACCGGATAGGCAGGTATTTCATAGAATCGCTTATCAACATAGATGAGTGAACCTTTATCTCCCAAGGTAAGCAAGACTTCCTTCACTCCCCATTCTGCCAATTTCACAGCAGCATCATAAGGATCCGTGCACTGCGTAAGTACCTCCATTTCATGTTCATTCGCTTTCAGAATATGGATATACTTCAAGGCTTCTTCTTTTTCAAGCCAGTCCACCGCCAATACTTCTTCATTCTGTACTTCGCGCAAATAACCCTGTACATCAAGAGACAATAGCCCTTTCCCGGCAAGATGTTTAATGACATCTAATGAAAAATCATCCGCCAATAGACTGCCCAGATGATAAATCCGGGAATCTACATCCTGCAAACCTTCAATTGTGAAAGGATCAGCCTTAGCTGTGACCCGCTGCTTTCTTTCATTAGTGTCTTCTCCATAAATATTCTCAAAGCAAATGGAATGAGTGCTGGGAAGTACTTTCACTTCAATGCCGTCTCTTCTCAAATCATTCACCACCGACATCTCGCTATCAGCCAAAGCAGTAACAAGTTGGAATCCTTCAGTATTCAGGTGTTTAATGGCATGCGCAAAATAGAAAGAGGTTCCTCCAGGCATGTGCACTGTTTTCTGCGGAGTAACTACTTTATCCAAAGTAATATATCCAATGCAACAAAGATCGTATTTCATAAAATATTCAATTCCTTTTTGATATTGCAAAAGTAGGCAATTATTATCATTTCTTACCCCTGTTATACTATAAATTCTTCCGCTTCAAGAAATCCGTCGGACTTTCGCCAAATTGTTCTTTATAACACTTTGTGAAATAAGAAGGAGAAGAAAAACCTACTTCATAGGCAATTTCCGCAACTGTCATCTCGGAAGAAGCCAACAAGGAAGTTGCCTTCTTAAGACGTGCCTGGCGCAGCAATTCATTGGGAGCATAATTCGTAAGCGATTTCAATTTACGATAAAGCTGTACACGACTCAGCCCCATATCTTTGCCTAAGTCTTCCACATTCAGTTCCGGATCTCTCATTTTCTCCTCCACCAGAGATTTAAAGCGGGAAACGAAATCTTTATCGATATCACATATATTCTCTTTTGCCAATGTCTGATTATCACCGAAGAACTGCCGAAGCTGGCGACGGGAGTCTATCAGGTTCCGGATACGGGACAATAACAATTGGGAATTAAAAGGCTTAGATATATAAGAGTCTGCACCGCCATTATATCCCTGTATGCGTTGTTCATCAAGCGAACAAGCCGTAAGAAGGATAACGGGGACATGACAAGTCTGCAACTCTGTCTTCAGTCTCCGGCAACACTCTACCCCGTCCATACCGGGCATCATAACATCGGACACAATCACATCGGGAACATATTTCATTGCAAGACGAATTCCCGTAGCAGCTTCCGGTGCATCCAACACATGATATTCTTCGGCAAGCAATGTTTTCACATAATTGCGGATGTCAGCATTATCATCAATAACCAGAACTGCCGGGCGATCCGCATCTCTCGTTTCTTCCTCACCCATAGGAAAATCGGTTTCGACTAATGTGGTAGAAACTTCTGCTTCTTCACTTGGAAGAGTAACCACCGTCGGGTGATACTGAGAAACACTCTGCGCCGGAAAAAGAACAGTAAAAGTCGCTCCTTTTTCATCACTATGGGCAGTGATCTGACCGCCATGCATCTCAACAAAAGCACGAACAAGTGCCAAACCAATCCCTGTGCCAGCCTGATGCCCGTCTATCTGATAAAAACGTTCAAAGATAGCGTCAACTTCTTTGGGAGAAATATGGCTACCGGAATTAAATACTGAAAAGCGGAAATTAGTAGCTTCTGCCTCCAATCGAACCATAATCTTTCCATTCTCGGGTGTATACTTCACAGCATTGGATAACAAATTGAAGTAGATACGCTCCATTTTCTCACCATCTGCCATCATACGGAAATCCATATCAGGGGTAGCCTCAAAAAAGAAGGATATATGCTTTTTCAACAACGCCATGCGGAAAGAATCGTTCCAGCCACGAAAACTGCTCAAAAGATCGAACGGCTCCAGATGGAGTTCCATTCGTCCGTTCTCCACTTTACGGAAATCAAGGATTTGATTAACAAGACGAAGGAGAATATTGACATTCTTCTTCATAAGTTCCAGTAACTGATGTGGACGTTCTCCAAGAGATTTATCGGCAAGAAGTTGATTAACAGGATCTGCAATCAACGTCAATGGGGTGCGAAAATCATGTGAGACATTGGTAAAAAAGACCAGTTTGGCATGAGTTGCCTCTTCCAATTCACGGGAAAGTTGTTCCAATTGTTCTTTCTGCTGAATGAGCTGTTCTTTCTGTTGTGTCAGTTGCAGTTTCTGTTCTTCCAACTTCTCCTTCTGACGAGACAGTTTCCGGTTCAAGCGATTTTTAGTACGCAAAGACAGATATACGGCAACCAATAAGCCTACTACCAATAAAAGTACCAACAGACTACCATATAGCACAACTTGCTGCGTAGCATAACGGTCGAAGAACTGACTCATCTTCCCGTTCATGGTTTCTATTTTCTCATCAAGAGTAGCTATATGTGAGGTCTGCATCTGCATAATCTGGGCATTGGTAGCATCTACGACAGAAGTTCCCAATACAGTCTCACGAGGATAATCATGTTTATTCAGAATGTCCATTGCAATCTGTATCACACGGTCACCACCTGTAGGATAAATAAACGTGGCATCCAATTGCCCGTTCAACACCTGCTCCACACCATATCCTTCACCAGGCAAAGCATCCGTACCGATAAAACGCATTTCTTCCGCCCTGCCCTGTTGTTTAGCAACGGCATAAGCACCTGCAGCCATACGGTCATTCTGGGCATACACCACATCTATTTCCGGAAAACGCTTCAAAAGAGTGTCCATCCTTTCTCCCGCTTCCGAACGTAACCAACCGGCATCTTCACGAGCCAGAAGTTGAATACCGGGATAATGAGATATCGCAGAAACAAATCCTTGATGGCGATCCATGGCAGACGTAGAGCCGGTCAACCCAGCAATCTCTACAATATTACCCCGCCCATGAAGCATATTGGCTACATAATTACCTATAGCTTTTCCCAACTCATAATTATCCGCACCTATATAAGCAGTATATTTATCAGAAAGTATCTTCCGATCGAAGACTATGACGGGAATCCCACGATCAAATGCTTCCTCTACCACCGGAGTAATGGGAGCAGCTTCATTGGGGGCAACTACAAGCAAATCTACCCCTTCCTGAATGAAATGGCGAATATCTTCTATCTGTTGTGCATTATCGTCTTTCACGGTGCGGATATCCACTTCCACTCCGTCATAGAAAAGTGCCTCGCGCAGCATTTCATTGTTCATCTGGTGCCGCCATTCATCGTCACTGCATTGGGAAACGCCAATACGGAAATGCACGTCGCGATGCGTACACGAAGCAGTCAGCCAAAAGAGGGAGAGCATTGGAATAAGTAACAATTGGAAAGTATATCTTCTCATCTTTTCTGGTATTAGTAACGCAAATATAAAAATATTATCATAGGAATCTTTACCTGTTTCTTAAAAAAGCTCCACTCTACTAAATTATAACATGAATGCCTGTTGCGGAATTAAAGAGTAAATAAGCTTGTGTTCATACCATTAAATACCTTCAAGACATAAAGCAAGGATACCTTAATAGGGCAATAGGAGAAATTAGTATCTCTGCCTATGGAGGCTAATGCGCTCCACCATGGAGAACATTACGTCCCCTTATAAGGGGACAAATTAACCTTCGTTATCTTAGTCTTTAACCCTTACAGAAAATCTCCTTAGCTTTCACTAATGGTTCATGAATCTATCATAAAGATTAATTTCCAAGTCTAACAATCCCTTCTTAGCTTCCAATCCGCCGGCATATCCGACCAGCTTATGGTTGCTGCCAATGACACGATGACAAGGAACAAATATTGAAATAGCATTCGCTCCATTGGCAGTTGCCACTGCGCGAACTGCCTTTGAATTTCCCAGTTTTTGTGACAACTCACCATAAGATACGGTTTTACCGTAAGGGATATTCAGCAATTCCTGCCATACTGATTTCTGAAAATCCGTTCCTATAAAGAGTAATGGGATGTCGAATGCCTTCCTTTTGCGGGCGAAATACTCTTCCAACTGAAGAATTGCTTTTGCAATTACTTCAGAACCTTGCGTGCAGTAATCGGCATGCAGTGCCTTTTGCAGTCGTTTGTCGATTACCTCCCGGCGTTTTTCATTCACCCAGTCACACATACAAAGTTTACCCTCGAAGGAACCAAGTATCAACTCACCATAGGGAGATTGATAATACTGAACCTGAACCATTTCCATATACTCACCATTTATATATTACTATTGAATCAACCTCTCTATCATATGTTTACAAAAGTAAGTATTTACCTCAAATGCGACAACTATCTCTACTACAATTTCCGTATTCATCACTTCGGGCTTATTCACCTTTATCTTAACGCTGCCAGTAAAGAGAAACAAACCGTTGGCATCGGCACGCGAAGGGCCAAAGTCCCATAAAAACTTATTGAGCAGTAAGCTCAATCACGTGACTCTGAGTCGTAGCCAAACCGAATACATTCAAACCGACTTTCATCAGATAATCACCGGAAAAAACTTTTCCGTTAGACCCTAACTTTGAAGTAACCGAAGGCATCAGATTGATTTCTTCTACTTTATACTGCTTATTCGGATCCAGACCTTGTAATTTCACTGCCATCAGTTTCTCCTGAAAGCGGGGATGGATATCGTAAGCAAACAGTACTGCTTTGTTGGTATTTTTACTCACATAGTTCAATGCCATATGATTTCCCTCATAAGGAGAAACTAAACGATACTGGTCACCATCCATAATAGCATTCTGCAGGCGTTTCCAATTGGCAACGGCTGTCTGGCAATAAGCCAGTTCGTCAGCAGTAAGTTCTTTCAGACCGATATCGAAACCAAGTTTACACATAGAGGCCACATCGGTACGAAATTTCACGGAAGTCGCCTTGTTCCAACTGGTCACATGAGCATCCATAGCTTTTGCCGGGAAGAATTGAGAGAAGCCCCACTGGATATAGATACGTTCTACAGGATCCGTATTATCGCTGCACCAGAACTCGGTAAAATATTTCAGTGCTTCATAATCGCAACGGGCACCACCACCGGAGCAAAGCATCATCGGGACATCAGGATAATTCTCCTTCACACGTTTCAGAACATTATAAATACCACGGACATGGTCAATATACAACTGCCCCTGTTTATTCTTCAGATACGGGGAATAGATATTGGTAATAGGGCTGTTGCAATCCCATTTAAAAAAAGCAACTTCCGGGTTCTCTTTCATTATATTCTCTACAACACTATACACATAGTCCTGCACTTTCGGATTGCTAAGGTCAAGCACCAACTGGTTACGATAATAATACGTATCGCGATTAGGCAGCATGATCGCCCAATCCGGATGTTTCTCGAAGAGTTCACTCTTGGGATTCACCATTTCAGGCTCAATCCAGATACCGAACTTCACATCTGCATCTTTGGCAGCTTTCACCAGAGCCGGAATACCGCCGGGCAATTTATTATGATTCACATCCCAGTCTCCCAAACCCGCATGATCATTTTTACGGGGATATTTGTTCGCAAACCACCCGTCGTCCAATAAGAACATATCTACACCCAGATGTTTGGCTTCCTTCATTAATTCAGCCAGTATCTCCTGATTAAAGTTAAAGCCTGTATTTTCCCAGTTATTCAGAAGAGTCAGACGACTGCCTTTACCATCTTTCAAACTATAGTTACGTGCCCACTCATGGAGATTCCGGCTACCTTTCCCAGCGCCGTCATTGCTTAAAGTGAAGATAAATTCAGGGGTAGTAAACACTTCATTCGGTTTCAACTCATAGTTCGAAGCATAAGGATTGATGCCAGGGATTACGCGAAGGTTTCCTACATTGTCTACCTCAAAAGTGAAACGGAAATTACCGGTCCAGCCCAATGTACCCATCAATACGCTTCCCTGATCTTCTCTGACCGGTTGATCCAGTCCTACTTCAAAGAAAGGATGCGTATGCATAGCGGCACGACTCCCCAACTTCGTATCGATCACTTTCTTGCCGAACTGTAACTGTTGGCTGCTCATTTGTGCTTCCTTCGCCCAGTCACTACTAAACTCAGTCAAGTAATAAGCTGAATTATTGAAATAAAGCATGGTAGAGGCATAGGTCGAAAGCATTACAGGTTTCTTCTCCTGATGTATGATTTCGCTCCAGATCTTTATAACGTTTTCCTTCGGATAAGCCACATAATGCAGAGTGACATCTACCGGATACTTGTCGTCACGCAGATTGATCACAGTCTCCGTACCACCGTCAACCGCCTTAGAGGAAGAAGAAACATAATACAGAATAGTGGACGGATTACCATCGTTATGAGTAATAGCAATGGCCGGTTCAAAATAATCTTCATTACCTGAACCACTATATACTTCCCAACCACGCCGACTTACACTACCATCGGCACCTGCATGAATACTCCAGCTAAAATTATTCAAATCCTGTTCATGCAGTAGCTTTTCACCTAAATAAGTTTGATATAGACGACCATTATCGCCTACTTGAAGCACCAGATCAGTATTGTCCGTAGAAATGCGGATCGCTTTGTTTTCCGCTGCATGAGTATACAATAAAGTAGCGCATGCAAAAAGGGTTACAAGTAATTTTTTCATGGTATACAATCAATTTAGTTACAAAAATATATTAATTAAAATTAGAATGAAAGATTTGCACTGAATTCCAGCGTAAACAGATGCAAATAGTTGTCACTCATATCTAAAGTCGCCCTCCTATTCTATTCACCACAAACTATTTATAATCATTGGAGCGTAGTAAAGAATAAGGTTAAGATAAGAGATTGTTTTGAAAAGTAGGTATAGGAACTTTGTCAGCGATGTAAATTCGTTTATAATATAAGACAAGACACTTTTTCTTAAAGAAAAGGCGTGTACCCATTGCCTTTTCAAATACTTCTGCTACTTTTGTCAACATATACAAGATAACAACTGGAAAACTATTGTTTTATGAAAAAACTATTCTATTTTGCCATTTCGATATGCATGTTATATGCATGTTCCTCAGATTCAGATTTCAGCCCAGAAGATGAAACTACTTCTGATGTCTATGAATTCAAAACTATTCCTGACAAGGAAGTCGTTTTTAAAACCTATCCGACCAATATGAAACAAATTCTTGGTGCTGGCTATGATGTTACCGCTGATAACTTAAGCCCCGAGGCCATAAAAGCACCTATTATAGATCTGGATAAGTTAGCAAACAGCGATATATATGACTTCACCCGTATGAAGGCAACCTCTACTGAATCCAAAGACTACGCCGGAGAAAATGCAACAGCGTTCCTTACCAACATTAGCAATAGCCTGATACTGGAAGACGTAAACTCCAAGAACGTTCTCTCCATAGGTACCATTCTCAAGCATAAAGAATTCCAGTCTGACTACAACCATTCTTCACAATATTCTTTTGCCTCCTGCGAACAGCTTTTTACAGCGGAGCGCTGGTACTTCTCACCGTTTTATATCTCAGAAAAATATAAATACAGATACCTCACTCAGGAATTTGAAAATGATGTGACCAGTCTGACAGCAGAAAATATCATAAACAAATATGGCACACACTTTTTAATAGATGTTTGCATAGGAGCACGATTCAGAGGACTTTACCGGACAACAGTACCTACAGCGACATCGGCAACCGATATTGTAAAAATCACCTTAGTCAGTGCTTTGACAAAAATGGCCCAGCAAGGCTTTTCTACCGGAAGCAGTGTCGGCGGATGGGAAGAGGAAGTGGCACAAAGCATAGGAGGACAACTTATCTTCGAATTCTACGGAGGAAATACCACCTTATTGCCTTCACTGCCGACAACCGCCGACCTTAACACCTGGTTGAAGTCCTTCAATGAAGAAAATTACACTTTAACGAAAATCACTCAAAACAAAGTCCTTCCTATTTATGATATGATAAAAGATGCCACCAAAAGAAAACAAGTGAAAGATGCCATAGAAAAATATATTTCCAACCAAAAGTTATCATCGGTCTCTACAACTCCGTTACTTCAGGCTTGGAATGGCAAAAATCACACATACGATACGTCTTATTTAGATATTGTAACGCACTCCAACAAAAAATATGAAGGAGCCGTTTGTTCCATCTACAAACAGCAAAGAACAAATACCGTACCTCTGTATTTATATAGCAACGGACAAAAACAACGTTTATCCGTAGAGTCATTACGAGCCGATACCGGATGGCAACTGGAAAAAGAATTGGGATATGTATATACTTTACCCGTAGACGGAGCCATTCCTCTATACGAAGCAGCAAACGAAAATGATTATTGTTACACTACAGAAGACAAACAGGAATATGGAATAGAAGGAAGTTGGAAGAAAACAGGTATTGTATGCTACACAATGCCCTTATAACATCAAATTACTTGCCATACAAATGAATCTCCTTTGCCATTACTATATCAGAATAGTAATGGCAAAGGAGAAAACAATCTAATTGCAACCTTTCAGGTACTTACTCTAACCGGCTCTTAAAAGCATAGGGTAATTCCGGCATAGCCCCACTCTGTGTACAAACATAAGCAGAAACTTCTACGGCCAGTTTATGTGCTTCAGGAACGGATTTTCCACTAAGTATGGCAGATGTGAAAGCAGCAGTAAATGAATCACCCGCTCCCACAGTATCGGCAACAGGAACTTTCGGTGTGTCCTGATAAGATACTACGCCCGGGGTAAATACATAGCTACCATTGGTTCCACAAGTCAGAATCAGCATCTTCAGATTGTATTTAGCCAAAAGTATCCAGCATTTATCCTGTAAATCGATACCCGGATAACCAAAGATGCGGCTGATTGTTACCAATTCCTCATCATTGATTTTAAGGATATTGCAACGACGCATAGATTCGCAAAGAATCTCCTTCGTATAAAATCCCTGGCGAAGATTAATATCGAAAATCTTAATCTGATCTTCTCCGTCAGGCATCGTATCCAAAAAGCACTGGATAGTAGCCCTACTCACAGGACTGCGTTGAGCCAGAGAACCGAAACAAACGGCACGAGTAGAAAGAGCCAGCCGTTTCAAATCGTCCGTAAAAGGTATATTGTCCCAAGCTACCCCCTCTTTAATTTCATAACAAGGTACACCGACAGAATCAAGAGTAACCTGTACCGTACCCGTAGGATAATCCACCTGCTCTATCTGGCAAGTCAGTTTCTTTTGAGCAAAAACATCCAATATTTCCCGTCCGTCAGCATCACGCCCTACAGCACTTACTACACGACTGTCAAAACCAAACTGTGACACATGATAAGCAAAATTGGCAGGTGCACCACCTATTTTCTTTCCTTCGGGCAGCACATCCCAAAGTGCTTCACCCATTCCTACGATAATTTTATTCATGATACTTGTTAGATTTATGATTTACTATTTATGATTTATGACGCATGAGTAATTGTCTTATTGATTTTCAATGTGTAATACAGCAGATAAAGTACACCGACTGTCATTACCATTACTGCACCGCTTTGTCCTACTGCATCACTTGCCAGTCCCATTGCCAATGGAAACACAGTTCCCCCAAAAAGGCCCATAATCATCAGACCGGAAACTTCATTCTTCTTGCCGGGCATATACAGCAATGCCTGCGAAAAGACAATCGAGAATATATTTGAGTTACCATAACCTATCAATGCAATACAAATATAAATAGATGTTTTTGAATGAAAAACAAAAAGCCCTATCATTGCCAATAACATCATAAAACTACTGATAGCAAAGAACGATTTGGCATTCATCTTTCTCAAAATGAAAGAACCTGTAAAGCAACCTGCCGTACGGAATATAAAATAAAGGCTGGTAGCAAACGCAGCATCATCCAATCCCATGCCCAAGCGTTCCATTAAAATCTTAGGTGCAGTAGTATTCGTACCCACATCAATTCCTACATGACACATAATGCCGATGAAAGAAAGCAGAATAAACGGTTTGCCCAATAGAGCTAAACACTGACTAAATGTAGAAGGTTTGCCTTCTTCTTTTTCTTCAGCGATCTGTGCCTGCCCTAACAGTAAAACAGCGATTACAGCAATAACCATATAAATAGGGAATAGTACCCGCCAACCCAGACCAAAGGATGGAATAGCCTGCGTAGCTCCCCACATGGCAATGTAAGGTGCAAGAAACGAGGCTATCGCTTTCACAAACTGTCCAAAGGTTAGACTACTTGCCAGACGGTCACCTCTGACAATATTGGAAAGTAACGGATTCAGTGAAGTCTGCATAAGCGCGTTGCCGATACCTAATAAAGAGAAAGAAATCAGCATAAGCGTATAACTATCACCGAAAACCGGTAATAATAAAGAAGCAAAGGTCACCAGCAAACTAAGCAGTACCGTCTTTTTCTGTCCGATACGACTCATCAACATACCTGTCGGCACGGAAAAAATCAAAAACCAGAAGAAAACCAGCGAGGGAAAGATGTTAGCCTGAGAATCCGTCAGACCTAAATCAGCTTTTACATAATTGGAGGCAATGCCTACCAGATCAACAAATCCCATGGCGAAGAAACAAAGCATCACCGGGAAGAGCTTGGATAACGAAGAATTTGATTTCATGGTTGTATGGTATTAATTTAAGTATTTCTTGCTCGGGAAAGCACGTTGCAAAGGAAGCGAATACCACGACAACGGGATAACAATTTTGTTACAAAGAATATCAATTATGATACAGGACTGTTTTTTAGCCGTATTTGAGCCCTATTATCATCCATTTTAGCTACTTTTGTATAAGTATATACAGCAAACTCATAAATAAATCATTATGGAAATACTCTTTAACGGAAAACTTAGTATCGAGGTCTCTGCACATGGAGCCGAATTGTGCAGTATTTTCTCTAATGGAAAAGAATATCTGTGGCAAGCAGACCCCGCATTTTGGAAACGTCATTCACCGGTGCTCTTTCCTATCGTAGGAAGTGTGTGGGAAAATGAATATCGCAATGAAGGTACAACCTATGCCCTTACACAGCATGGATTTGCCCGCGACATGGAATTTACGCTCATATTAGAGCATGACGACGAAGTGCGTTATCAACTTGTCAGCAACGAAGAAACACTCAAGAAATACCCCTTTCCATTTTGTCTTGAAATTGGTTATCGCATCCATGGCAAGAAAATCGATGTAACATGGGAAGTGAAGAATACCGGAGAAAAAGAAATGCATTTCCAGATTGGAGCACACCCGGCATTCTATTTTCCGGATTTCGATGCAGCTACAGAAGAACGGGGATTCTTTGGCTTTGGAAAAAAGAACAGCCTGAAATATATCCTCATTTCCGAAAAGGGCTGCGCTGATCCAGACACCCAATATTCGTTGAAATTAACTGATGGACTGTTACCTTTAGATATACATACTTTTGATAAAGATGCACTGATATTGGAAAACAGTCAGGTACGGCAGGTTACTCTATATAATAAGGATAAACAACCCTACCTCAGCCTGCATTTCAATGCACCTGTAGTCGGTTTGTGGTCACCCCCTTCCAAGAATGCTCCATTTGTCTGTATAGAACCGTGGTATGGTCGTTGTGACAGAGCACACTATACAGGAGAATATAAAGAAAAGGATTGGATGCAGCATCTGCAACCCGAAGAAATATTCAGAGGAAAATACACTATTGAAATAGAGGAATAAAAGAGAAATAGACCAATCGGCCTATCATATCCATACCAACTCCGTATCAAAGCCGTACCAACTCCGTGTCTGGTCCAAACGCTTAGGTACGGAGCAAATACGGAGTTGGTACGGCTTTGGTGTAGATTAGGGATGGTAAAAGAGGTAAAACAGACTAATTTTACTTCAATTTATAAACCTTGAACGAACTTACCGTATAGCTTCCACCTTTAGCATAGAAACTGATGCGGTTATAAGGTTCCGATGGAAATACAAGGTTTGTCATTGCAAAACGTCCGTCATCTCCAAATGCTTCAATACTCGATTTATCAATAAAAAGACGTAATGTCATTTCCGAATTATCCTCTATTGAGGCAAAAGTCACTATCGGAAAATCCTGACTGAATGATACGATTCCACTTTTACTACGGTCCATCGCAAATTTCTTCTCAACCAGATTATAATAGATATCCACTTCTTCTCCTTTTGAATTGAATAGTTGGAAACCTACAATCTCAGCATTCCGGTTCTTAATTGTCATTTCAATTTCATATGTACCCGTATTATCGGAAAGCAGCTTATCCAGGTTATAGGTACGGTCCACTTTGAAGGAACGTTTCTTTTCTTCTTTTCCACGCAGTTTCAGCAATTCTTTAGCAGGAGAAGATTTCAGATATGTTTCACCGGCCGAAGTATAGAGGCTCAAGTCACGAGGAATAGAGTTACCACTGCGATATTGAGTAGTAGGTACATTGTTGGCATATTGCCAGTTGCTCATCCACGCCAATGCAATATGACGCCCTTCGGGTACATTGCTCCAGGTCACGGTAGCATAATGATCCTTTCCCCAGTCCATCCATTTAGTAGCTTTGGATGATTCATTTACAAACCTCTTTCCATCAAAAGTACCTACAAAATATTGGGTAGCGCTACCGCCGAAAGGCCCTCCGGGGTTAATGTTACAAATCAATACCCACTTCTTCAGTTCAGTACCCTCGATGGGCAATTCAATCAGATCAGGACATTCCCATACGCCGCCATGAGCACCCTGGCCTTCACCAAAACTACTTTCATAAGACCAGTCTTTCAGATTAGCAGAAGAATAGATTTGCATTTCCTGTCCCACAGCAAGAATCATAATCCATTTATCGGTAGCATCGTGCCAGAATACTTTCGGATCGCGGAAGTCACGCAGGGTGGAGGTCAAGATAGGATTACGTGCATACTTCTTGAATGTCCTACCATTATCCAGACTATAAGCCATGCTCTGTACCTGACGATCGCTGGCCGAAGTATAGAAAGCTACGATTGCACCGGCACCAAAGCCTGCCGTATTATCTTTATCAACCACACATGAACCACTGAATATGGTTCCCAATGCATCGGGTGCAATGGCTACCGGCTGATGTTCCCAACTTACAAGATCTGTACTAGTGGCATGTCCCCAATGCATATTTCCCCACATTGAACCATAAGGATTGTATTGATAGAACAGATGGTAAACACCATCTTTATACACCATGCCATTCGGATCATTCATCCAGCCATATTGGGGAGTAAAGTGATAAAGCGGACGGAAGTTCTCACGGTTTGTCGTATCGAACTCATCAGAAAGCTTCATTTCATCCCAGCAAATAGCCGTATCAGGAATCAACTGGAAGTTAAAGGAAAGTGATTTATTATCAAATCCGGAGAGATCTACCGGAACAAAGTAGTCTACTTTATTTGTAGCCAGACGAACATTCATGTTGCGTACTACATCATTGTCTGCTATCATATACAGTTTTGCTTCTGGAGAAGCCTCCTCTACGGGAAGCAACAGGAATTTCTTTTGATTTTCAATCTGGACAATGCTCTGTCCGTCACCTAAATGTTTAATCACGAAAGGAGGGTTAATAGCTTGGCACGAAAAGACCGACCAAATTGTACCTATTATAAAGGTAAGGGTCCATCGCACGGTCAACAAATTATTTTTTAAGTTCATGATGTTTTTGGGTATTACATTTAATTAATAATGGGTTGCTCGGGAAAGCACTTTGCAAAGGAAGCGAATAAAAAAGAAACAGCCTGCTATTTATGTTTCATAAGCTGGTAATTTTGATACCTACCTTTTATTTTGTTACAAATATGCCAGCATATGAAACATAAATTACAGCCTCTTATCATAGAATTCCTTTTCTTTGCAACATCAAAACATCACTCGGGAAAGCATGTTTTGAGAGGTAATCCACAGCGATTACAAAATGAAAAGCATATTAATTAAAATCTAAAAACATGGAAGGCATAAAAAGATCGCTTCTATTTGCACTCTTTCTTATTATATGTACAATGGTTCAGGCCCAACGCCTGACTGTACAAGGAAAAGTGATTTCCAAGACTGACGGAGAGCCTATTATCGGGGCAACCGTCATAGAGACTAACCAGACAGGCAACGGTACCATAACTAATATTGATGGTGACTTTACACTATCTGTACCACAAGGTGCGGAACTGACTATTTCGTATATCGGCTTCAAAACAGTGAATGTGGAAGCACAAGCTACACTAAACATTACCCTGGAAGAAGAATCCGAATTACTACAGGAAATTGTAGTCACAGGCTATACCACTCAACGCAAAGCTGACCTGACCGGAGCGATATCCGTAGTTAGCATGGATGAAATTGCCAAGCAAAATGAAAATAATCCAATTAAAGCATTGCAAGGACGTGTACCGGGTATGAACATCACAGCCGACGGTAATCCCAGTGGAAATGCCACAGTACGTATCCGCGGTATTGGAACTCTGAACAACAATGACCCTCTTTATATTATTGATGGTGTCCCTACCAAATCGGGTATGCACGAACTGAACGGTAATGACATTGAATCCATTCAGGTATTGAAGGACGCAGCTTCTGCTTCTATCTATGGTTCGCGTGCTGCAAACGGTGTTATCATCATCACTACGAAGAAAGGTAAAGAAGGGCAGATAAAGATTAACTTCGATGCTTCTATCGCCGCTTCCATGTATACCAATAAGATGGAAGTACTAAATGCAGAAGAATATGGTCGTGCCATGTGGCAGGCTTACGTAAACGAAGGGCAGGACCCCAATACCAATGCACTGGGTTATAAGTATAGTTGGGGTTACGATGCAAACGGTTATCCTCAACTGAACAACATCAGCATGTCCAAATATCTGGATTCCGCCAACACTGTGCCGGCTGCCGATACTGACTGGTTTGACGAAACCACCCGTACAGGTATTATCCAGCAGTACAATGTATCAGTAAGCAACGGTTCGGAAAAGGGATCTTCTTTCTTCTCACTGGGTTATTATAAGAATATAGGTATCATTAAAGACAGCGACTTTGAACGTTTCTCTGCCCGTATGAACTCTGATTACAACCTGATTGGTAAATTCCTGACCATAGGAGAACATTTCACCCTGAACCGTACTTCGGAAGTACAGGCACCGGGCGGATTCCTGCAGAATGTATTGCAATTCAATCCTTCACTGCCGGTTTATGATATCAATGGAGAATATGCCGGTCCGGTAGGTGGATACCCTGACCGCGAAAACCCCGTGGCAAGACTGGATCGTAACTCCGATAATCGCTATACTTACTGGCGTATGTTTGGTGATGCCTACATTAATCTCAATCCCTTCAAAGGATTCAATGTACGCTCCACCTTCGGATTGGATTATGCACAAAAATCACAACGCATCTTCACCTATCCCATCACCGAAGGTAATGTGACAAATGATAAGAATGCCGTAGAAGCCAAGCAAGAACACTGGACGAAATGGATGTGGAATGCCATCGCTACCTACAATCTGGAAATTGGCAAACACCGTGGTGACGCCATGGTCGGTATGGAGTTGAACCGCGAAGACGATATCAATTTTTCGGGTTATAAAGAAGACTATTCCATCCTGACGCCTGACTATATGTGGCCGAATGCCGGTTCCGGTACGGCTCAAGCTTATGGCTCGGGTGAAGGTTATTCACTGGTTTCTTTCTTCGGAAAACTGAATTATACGTATAATGATAAATATCTGCTCTCTATGACAGTACGCCGTGACGGTTCTTCACGTTTCGGTAAGAATAACCGCTATGCCACATTCCCTTCCTTCTCACTGGGATGGCGCCTGAACCGTGAAAAGTTCATGCAGAGCCTCAGTTGGATTGACGACCTGAAAGTCCGCGGCTCATGGGGCCAGACCGGTAACCAGGAAATCTCGAACATTGCCCGCTATACTATTTACGTTCCCAACTACGGTGTGACAGAATCAGGCGGTCAAAGCTACGGTACTTCCTATGACATTGCCGGAACCAATGGCGGCAGTATCCTTCAGTCCGGATTCAAACGTAACCAAATTGGTAACGATAACATCAAATGGGAAACAACCACACAGGTCAACCTGGGCCTTGATTTCTCAATTCTCAAACAATCTCTTTACGGCTCATTCGACTGGTTCTACAAAAAGACAACGGATATCCTGGTACAGATGGCTGGTATCGCCGCTATGGGCGAAGGAAGCAGCCAATGGATCAATGCTGGAGAAATGAAGAACGTGGGCGTTGAACTGAATCTCGGTTATCGTAATCAAACTGCATTCGGATTGAAGTATGACCTGAATGCCAACATAGCCACTTACCGGAATGAAATTACAAAACTGCCTACTACAGTAGCAGCCAATGGTACTTTCGGAGGTAACGGTGTACAAAGCGTAATCGGACATGCCAATGGTTCACAAGTTGGTTATGTAGCCGACGGCATCTTCAAATCACAGGAAGAGATTGATAACCACGCCACTCAGGAAGGTGCCGGAATAGGCCGTATCCGCTGGCGCGACCTGGATCACAACGGCATCATCAACGAGAAAGACCAACAATGGATTTATGATCCGACACCAGACTTCAGCTATGGTCTGAACATCTACCTTGAATACAAGAATTTCGACCTCACCATGTTCTGGCAAGGTGTTCAGGGAGTAGACGTTATCAGCGACCTGAAGAAAGAGACCGATCTTTGGAGTGGACTCAATATAGGTTTCCTGAACAAAGGTAAGCGGGTACTCGATGCATGGTCGCCCACCAACCCGAACTCTACCATTCCTGCATTGTCACGCAGCGATACAAACAATGAGAAACGTGTTTCCACTTACTTTGTTGAGAATGGTTCATTCCTGAAGTTACGCAATATACAGTTGGGCTACAACGTTCCGAAAACCTTTGCCCAGAAGATGAAGATGGAGCGCCTGCGCTTCTACCTGAGTGCACAGAACGTATTCACCATCAAGAGTAAGGAATTCACCGGAGTAGATCCTGAAAATGCCAACTATGGCTACCCCATCCCGATGAATATAACTTTCGGTATTAATGTAGGCTTTTAACAATAAAATCAGTTACTTATGAAAAAGTTAATATATACAGCAATCTTAGGTCTTTCACTGATGTGCGGCAGTTGTACCGACTTTCTGGAAGATCAGCTCCCCCAGGGAACCATCAGCGACGAACAGCTGAAGAACCCGGCATACATCGACAACCTGGTGATCTCTGCTTATGCAGTATGGATTACCGCCGAAGATATCAACTCTTCCTTCTCCATGTGGAATTATGACGTACGTTCGGATGACGCTTATAAAGGCGGAAACGGTACGGAAGACGGTGATGTATTCCACTCACTGGACATCTCGCAAGGTATCATGACTACGGCATGGAACATCAGCGATATGTGGCAGCGTCTCTACAACTGTATCTCACGTGTCAATACAGCTTTGCAACTGCTGGAACAAGTGGATGAAAGTACCTATTCATTGAAGCAGCAACGCATTGCCGAAATGAGATTCCTCCGTGCACATGGTCATTTCTTGCTGAAACGCCTATACAAGAAGATCCCGTTTGCCAATGATGCCAACTTGTCACCGGAAGAATACAACTATCTCTCCAACACTACTTACAACAATGACGAAGGCTGGCAACAGATTGCAGACGACTTCCAGTTTGCTTATGATAACCTTCCCGTGAAGCAGGCAGACAAAGGTCGTCCCGCCAAAGCCGCAGCAGCTGCCTATCTGGCAAAGACTTATCTGTACAAAGCTTATCATCAGGATAATGCAGACAGCCACGAAGTGACAAGCCTCAGCACAGAAGACTTGGTGAAAGTAGTGCAATACACGGACAATGCCATCATGTCGGCAGGCGGCTACGGGCTGGAATCGGATTTCCACAACAACTTCCGCCCGGAACCTCAATATGAAAATGGTATAGAATCCCTGTGGGCCATGCAATACTCCATGAACGACGGTACTAATAACGGTAATTGTAACTGGTCTTACGGTCTGATTGTTCCCAACATTCCGGGAGTTACCGATGGTGGTTGCGACTTCTACAAACCGAGCCAGAATCTGGTGAACGCATTCAGGACAGATGCCAACGGACACCCCCTGCTGGATTCCTTTAACAATACTGATTACAATTCACAATCCGATTATGCTGACCCACGCCTCTTCCTGACAGTAGGTATGCCGGGATTCCCTTATGAATTCAATAAGAACTATATGATGGATCAGTCGACTACCTGGAGTCGTAGCAACGGACTTTACGGATACTACATAACCCTGAAACACAATGTAGACCCGGATGGCGATTACCTGATAAAGGGTGCCTGGTGGGGTTCTCCAATGAACCGTATCGTACTGCGCTACTCGGATGTATTGTTGATGCGTGCCGAAGCACTGATCCAACTGAACGATGGACGTATCGCCGAAGCTATCAGCCTGATTAACGAAGTACGCAACCGTGCCAAACAAAGTACAGCCATGATTGCCGACTACGAAATGGAATATGGCGTACGTTTCAACGTTCAGCCCTATACGGGGAGCTACTCACAAGCAGATGCCTTGAAATTGCTGAAGTTTGAACGCCGTGTAGAACTGGCTCTGGAATCAGAACGCTTCTTTGACCTGGTAAGATGGGGTGAAGCCGCCGAGGTACTGAATAAGTTTTATGCCGAGGAAGCTGCCGACTGCACCATCTACACGAATGCCTCGTTCACTAAAAATAAAAACGAATATCTTCCTATTCCGTTTGCACAGATGAGTGCCAGCAACGGGAATTATACGCAGAATTGTGGTAACTGGTAACCTTATAAAAAAAAGAGCATTATGAAATCAATACTGAATAAACTAAATCTGCTTGTACTGGGAATCGTCCTGCTGTTAGCATTCCCGGGATGCAGCGATGATAATACATCCGAACTGAAACTGGACGGAGACACATGGCTTACCGCCTTTGAACTGAATAACGCCTATATGGGAGTGATAGACCGGACCAATAAGACCGTGACCGTTGCAGTGCCCGAAATATACGATACTGATGCAATGAAAGTCACCGGTATCGAAGTATCCGAAGGTGCCGAGGCTTCTGTTAAAGCAGGCGATGTGCTGAACTTCTCATTCCCCCAAGTGATAAAAGTGACTAATGGAAACGTATTCCTGGATTATACAGTCAATATCAAGCATGATGAAGCGCGGATACTCTCCTTCAAACTGAATGACGCTTATGCCGGAGTTATCGACCAGTCTAAACGTACCATCACCGTACGTGTGCCAAGCTCAGTCAATATCAAAAATATGGTTCCGGTCATTACAACTTCGGCAGGAGCCATCGTAATGCCGGCATCCGGCCAGGCTATTGACTTCAGTAATCCTGTAGAATTCACTGTTTCATACAACACCGCATCCGCCGTTTATACGGTAACGGTTATCCCGACCGATGCACCGAGCGCCGTATATGTAGGTCTGGCAGTTACATTAAATGAACTAAATCCGGAAGAAAAAGAAGCGGCAACCTGGATGCTGAACAATGTTGCCAATTCTCAGTATATCTCATTCGAAGATGTGCAGGCAGGAAGAGTAGACCTGAGCGAGTGCGAAATCATGTGGTGGCATCTGCATATAGACGGCGGCATCGACAACATGGATAAGTTCGAAAAGGCAGCGCCTGCAGCAATCAGTGCATTGGTGAAGATGAAAGACCTTTATAACAATGGCATGAACCTGTTGCTTACCCGCTATGCCACTTACTATGCTGCCAAGTTGGGGGCTACCTTGGACGGCAACAACCCAAACAACTGTTGGGGACAATCAGAAGAATCCGGTGAAATAGTAGGCGGTGCATGGAACTTCTTTATCCAAGGACACGAGTCGCACGCTCTCTACCAGAATTTGGCGATGAACAACGGTGAAACGAACAAGGTCTATACCTTCGATACCGGCTACCGGACCACCAACAGTACGGCACAATGGCACATCGGTTCCGACTGGGGTGGCTATGCCACAAATGAAGTATGGCGTACCAATCATGGTGGCGTTGATCTGGGTTATGGTGGCGATGGTGCTATCGTGGCATGGGAATATCTATCCGAAGGTTCTCGCGGAGGTATCGTATGTATCGGCTCAGGATGCTACGACTGGTATGCCTACGGCATAGATGCTTCGGCGGACAAATACCACGGCAATGTGGCTAAACTGACAAAGAATGCAATTGACTATTTAACGGGTAAATAAAACTAATATATGAAAACAATGATATATTCACTCACACTGGCTGCTCTGATGATTACTTCTTTCAGCAGCTGTAGCGATGACAATGATCCGGTTTTAACTCAGAAGGACTGGGACGGAACCACCACTTATTTTGCTTCGGCAGATGCCATGAAGTTTGATACTTACTATAAGCCATCTGTTGGTTATGTAGGCGATCCGATGCCTTTCTATGATCCGCAGGCAAAAGATTTCAAGGTTATGTATCTACAGGAATACCGTCCGAACCAGGCAGGCACTTACCACCCGATATGGGCGGTAAGTACCCAAGATGCCGCCTCATATACCTCTATGGGTGAACTGATTTCCTGCGGCGGACTGGCGGAACAGGACGCTGCTATCGGAACGGGTAGTACTATTTATAATCCTTCGGATAAATTGTACTATACTTTCTACACAGGTAACAAATATCAACCTACTTCTTCCGAGAACGGTCAGGTAGTGATGTATGCTACTTCACCTGACTTCAAGACCTGGACCAAGAATCGCACTTTCTATCTGAAAGGTGACACTGACGGATACAGCAAGAATGATTTCCGCGATCCCTTCGTTTTTGAAGGTGAAGATGGAAAATACCACATGCTTATTTCCACTACCAAAAGTGGTAAAGGTGTGCTGGCCGAATATACTTCTACGGATATGAAAAGCTGGGAACATGCAGGTGTGTTCATGACCATGATGTGGGATCGCTTTTACGAATGTCCCGATGTCTTCAAGATGGGAGACTGGTGGTATCTGGTCTACTCGGAGATGCATGCAGCCATACGCAAAGTTCAATATTTCAAGGGGCGTACATTGGAAGAGCTGAAAGCAACTACCGCCAATGATGCCGGCATCTGGCCCGACAGCCACGAAGGTTTCCTTGACTCCCGCGGTTTCTATGCAGGCAAGACGGCTTCGGACGGAACTAACCGCTACATTTGGGGATGGTGCCCTACTCGCTCGGGTAATGACAATACTGCCGTAGGAGCTTCTCCGAACGAACCGGAATGGGCAGGAAGCCTGGTTGCTCACAAAGTCATCCAGCATGCGGATGGTACTTTGACTTTAGGCTTAGTAGAAGGTATCAGCCAAAAATATGCCACTACCTCTGCCGTAAAAGTGATGGAAAAAAGTAACGGAGTATCAGAAAGCAACGGTAACTATACTCTGACGGATAACGATTATATCCTATTCAATCGCTTAAATGTAAATAACAAGATTTCATTCACCGTAAAGACGGCAGGTGATGCAGATAGATTCGGTATCTCTCTGGTACGCGGCACGGACTCCAAGAAGTACTATACCATCGTCGTAAACCCGGAAGACAACAACAATAAGCGGAAGATAAACTTCGAAGAAGAAGGTGAAGATGGTAAAGGATTCATTGACGGAATAGACGGTTATCTGTTCGACAGACCTGCTGATAATACTTATAATGTAACGATCTGTACGGATAACTCTGTCTGCGTGGTTTATATCAATGACAATGTGGCTTATACGAATCGCATTTACGGGATACAGAAGAATCTGTGGTCTATCAACAGCTATTCGGGAAGTGTGGAAGTCAGCAACGTGAAGGTCAGCCACTACTAAGCGGAGAAACGTAGCTAATTTTTACCTTCGTTATATATTTCCCCGAAGACCGTCTGGAATATATTCTGAGAGGGGGTATAATCAGTATACGACTGAATAGGGATGAGTATACGACTGAACCCTATTCAGTCGTATACTGAATCCCATTCAATCCGGCACTGAACTTACAAATGCCGGAGAAGTTTTATATTTTGTGTAATTTTCGTACGCTTATCAATTAATGGCACCGGAAACTACATTGCGCACCTGTCCTTCCCGATTGATGGCAATCAGCACCTGTTTCTGTTTTTCGGGCAGTTGATATAGTAATTTGGCATAAGTTTCTGCCGTGAAGTTAACAATGTAGTTGATGGCATCTTCTATCATTTCCATACCACATGTAGCTCCAAGAGTTTTCAGAAAAAGGATATTCATTATTTTCTACAAATGATATCAGACCTCCTAAAGTTTGTAGTCCGACAAAGAGAAGAATAAAGAAACGCATTGCCAAATAATGATTG
>NZ_MSHA01000034.1:238794-276977 GCF_001940965.1 Bacteroides sp. Phil13
CAATCATTATTTGGCAATGCGTTTACAATATCTTGATTAATCACTGAAAATCATACTTCGCCGCACACGCATAGCCTTCCTCATACAAATCAGTCAGCTTCCGTATATCCCGTTCGATGCGGTCTACCATCACAGGTTTCTGCGGACGGATTACAGTAATTTCTCCCGCTTCTTCCATGCGTTCTACCATCTCCAACTGCTCGTTGTACACACAACAACGGCGGCTCAATGCCTCACGCATCTTCGGATATTTCCGGTAGAGAAAAGACGGGATGTGTATATCCTTTGCTTCCTTGCGATACCCATGATTGCGGGTAAGCACCACTACATTATGCGTGAAACCCTCATTCCGGGCACGCATCAAGGGGATGCTGTCCACAATGCCCCCGTCGAGCATCGGCACATCGTCCACATAAGCAATGGGGCATACAAACGGAAGGCTGCTTGAAGCACGCACAATGTCAATCACCCGGCCTTTATCCTGCTTTTCCTCAAAATAGTTCGCCTCGCCCGTCACACAGTTCGTAGTGACCATTTCATAACGTTCCGGAGAACTGAAATAGGACTCGTAGTCATAAGGCAGAATATGCTCGGGAAACTCCTGAAACAGCAGGTCGAAGTCCATGATATTACGTTTCTTCAACAAATATTTCAGACCGATATACTGGTACTTCTCCAGCAAATCAATATTACTGTACTTGGCGCGGCCGCGCTGACCGGACATGTAAGAAAGTCCGTTACAGGCTCCGGCGCTTACTCCGATAGTATAGGGGAAGCGGATGCCACGGTCCATAAAGCTGTCCAGCACACCGCAAGTGAACACTCCGCGCATGCCGCCACCTTCAAGAACCAATCCTGTTTTGGGGTTGATATGTATCTTTTTCTCCATAATTATCTGATAAAACGCTTCAAAGATAGCTTTTGTTTCCGAAATCTCCCTATCTTTGTGCCAGTAACAATCCATTAAAACCAATTTAATCATGATGAAAAAGTCAATACTTATTGCCACTTTAGGCCTATTAAGTTTCAATGTGTCAGCACAAGACACTCCGAAGGCGGAAGAAGGCTTTATCTTCACCACCGTTAAAGAAAACCCGATCACTTCTGTTAAAAACCAAAACCGTTCGAGCACTTGCTGGAGCTTCTCAGCACTTGGTTTCCTTGAAAGCGAACTACTGCGTATGGGCAAGGGAGAGTATGATTTATCCGAAATGTTTGTAGTACACCACACAATGGTAGACCGTGGCGTGAATTATGCACGTTACCACGGCGACAGTTCTTTCTCACCGGGCGGAAGCTTTTATGACATTATGTATTGCCTGAAAAACTACGGTCTCGTTCCGCAAGAAGCTATGCCGGGAATTATGTATGGCGACACACTGCCTGTACACAATGAATTGGATGCCGTAGCCGGTGCTTACATGAATGCAATAGCTAAAGGCAAACTGACGAAACTGACTCCGGTTTGGAAACAGGGATTATCTGCTATTTACGATACTTACCTGGGTAAATGTCCCGAAACGTTCACTTATCAAGGAAAAGAATATACTCCGAAGACATTTGCAGAATCTCTCGGCATCAATCCGGATGATTATGTATCACTGACTTCATTCACTCACCATCCGTTCTATACTCAGATGAACATTGAAATCCAGGATAACTGGCGTAATGGACTTTCTTACAACTTGCCTTTGATGGAATTCATGTCTGTTATTGACAATGCTGTTAATAACGGTTATACTGTAGCCTGGGGTAGCGACGTAAGCGAAACAGGTTTTACTCGTGACGGTATTGCAGTGATGCCCGACGCAGATCGTGGTGCTGAACTCACCGGTTCGGATATGGCACGCTGGACAGGTCTTACTGCTGCCGACAAACGTAAAGAACTGACTTCACGTCCATTGCCGGAAATCACTGTAACTCAGGAAATGCGTCAAACAGCATTCGACAATTGGGAAACAACCGACGACCATGGCATGCTTATCTATGGTATCGCTAAAGATCAAAATGGCAAGGAATACTATATGGTGAAGAATTCATGGGGTACAAACAACAAATACAAAGGTACCTGGTATGCTTCCAAACCTTTCGTAGCTTACAAGACTATCAACATCCTGGTACACAAAGATGCAGTGCCTAAGGCGCTGTTGAAGAAGCTGGGGATTAAATAAAGTTATTAGTGGTGAGTAATCATTTATCACTCACCACTATTTCATCATCCTACTATTTATATATTCCGTAAACAGATCTTTATAATTCTCTCCTGTACGATTATGAATCAGTTACGAACTACAGGCTACAAGTTGCTGCGCTATATTCTGAAAAGGCACTTGTAGCTTGCAGCCTGTAACTCATAACTAATTCCCTTTCTAAAGCCCCTATATTGCTCAAAAACCTTTTCAATGTGCATTTTTTGCCCGCATTTCTTGTCAGAACGAACAGTTTGACTAATTTTGCACGCTGATAATTAGTTAACCGGACAATTTCAGTAGCTGGACACACTATGTACCTCCTACTCCTATTCCCGGCACTGACACTTTGAGAAATACTAATACTAATAATTAATAACATGAGTTTGAAAATCGTAGTATTGGCTAAACAAGTTCCCGACACACGTAATGTTGGGAAAGATGCCATGAAAGCCGACGGAACCATTAACCGTGCGGCACTCCCCGCCATCTTCAACCCCGAAGACTTGAACGCTCTTGAGCAAGCCCTCAGACTGAAAGATGCACACCCGGGCTCTACCGTAACCATCCTGACAATGGGACCGGGACGCGCAGCCGAAGTTATTCGTGAAGGATTGTTCCGCGGTGCCGACAATGGTTATCTGTTGACCGACCGTGCTTTTGCTGGTGCAGATACCCTTGCCACTTCGTACGCCCTTGCCACTGCCATCAAGAAGATAGGCGAGTATGACATCATCATCGGCGGACGCCAGGCTATTGACGGTGACACAGCTCAAGTGGGCCCGCAAGTTGCTGAAAAGCTCGGTCTGACACAAATTACTTATGCCGAAGAAATTCTGAACGTGGAGAAAACGACCGGACGTGTTGTAGTGAAACGCCATATCGACGGTGGTGTGGAAACAGTAGAAGGTCCTCTACCTATCGTAATCACTGTGAATGGAAGTGCAGCTCCCTGCCGCCCACGCAACGCTAAGTTGGTACAGAAATACAAACGTGCTCTCGGTGCACAGGAAAAAGCTGCTATCACCAAGGAAGGTGCTATTCTGCCTTATGCTGACCTCTACGAGAAGTACCCTTATCTGAACATCACCGAATGGAGTGTGGCCGATGTCAACGGCGATTTGAAACAATGCGGCCTCAGTGGCTCGCCTACCAAAGTGAAAGCCATTCAGAACATCTCCTTCCAAGCTAAGGAAAGCCGTACGCTGACCGGAAGCGACCAGGATGTAGAAGATCTTATTGTTGAACTACTCGCCAATCATACGATTGGCTAAGCTACGAGCAACAAGCGACAAGCTACAAGTTGCTGCACCATTATCCTGAACAGCACTTGTAACCTGTAGCTAGTAGCTAAAAACTAAAAAATATGAATAACGTATTTGTATATTGTGAGCTTGAAGGCACTGTAGTTGCCGAAGTAAGTCTTGAACTCCTTACCAAAGGACGCAAGTTAGCTAACCAACTGGACTGCCAACTGGAAGCCGTTGTTGTCGGTACTAACCTTGCAGGAATCGAAAAACAAGTATTGCCCTTCGGTGTCGACCGTCTGCACATCTTCGATGCTCCGGGCTTGTTCCCTTATACTTCACTGCCCCACTCTTCCGTACTCATCAATCTGTTTAAAGAAGAAAAGCCGCAAATCTGCCTGATGGGCGCCACCGTTATCGGTCGTGACCTTGGGCCACGTGTTTCTTCTGCGCTAACCAGCGGACTGACCGCCGACTGTACTTCACTGGAAATCGGCGAGCATGAAGATAAGAAAGAAGGCAAAGTATACGAAAACTTGCTGTACCAGATTCGTCCCGCATTCGGCGGTAACATCGTGGCAACCATCGTCAACCCCGAACACCGCCCGCAGATGGCTACTGTTCGCGAAGGCGTGATGAAGAAGGAAATTCTCGACACCAACTATCAGGGCGAAGTAATCAACCACGACGTTGCCAAATATGTGCCTACTACGGACTATGTAGTGAAGGTTATCGACCGCCATGTAGAGAAAGCAAAGCACAACCTGAAAGGCGCTCCGATTGTCGTAGCCGGTGGTTACGGTATGGGGAGCCGCGAAGGTTTCAATATGCTGTTTGAACTGGCCAAGGAACTGCATGCCGAAGTAGGCGGCAGCCGCGCAGCCGTTGATGCAGGTTTCTGCGATCACGACCGCCAAATTGGACAGACAGGTGTAACAGTTCGCCCCAAACTGTATATCGCTTGCGGTATCTCGGGACAAATCCAGCACATTGCCGGTATGCAAGAAAGTGGTATCATCATCTCTATCAATAATGATGAGAATGCTCCTATTAACACCATTGCCGATTATGTAATTAACGGTACGGTAGAAGAAGTCATTCCGAAGATGATTAAATACTATAAAGAAAACAGTAAATAAATTTATAAACGAAATGAAGGGAGTCATCATTGCTCTATGTCTATTCTGTACGTGCGGAATGCTGAATGCCCAGAACAAACTTCCGAAAAACGGCAAGCATGTCTATTCATATGCCAACGGAAATGACAGCATAGTATGCTTCTATAAAAACGGAAGATTGGTAGGACAACGGACAGAATATTATCCCAATGGGCAAATACGGTTAATATCAACCTACAAGAATGGGCGCAAGCTGAACTTGAAGCAGTATTATGAAAATGGAGCCTTGAAGCGTGAAGAAGTCATGAACGGCGATTCTTCCGAAGGGCATCTGTATGATATTGACGGTAAAGAACTGGACTTCATTCCTTATATAGAGCTGCCTCAGTTTCCAGGAGGTAATGCCGAGCTATCAAAGCTGATAGCCCAATATACCAAGTATCCTCGGCAGGCCATAAAAGACAAAAAGCAAGGATTGGTCCTCATAAAATGCTCGATAGACAAGGAAGGCAATCCTAAGATGGCAGAAGTTGTGAAGAGCGTTTGCCCCGAACTGGACAAGGAAGCGATGAGAGTAGTAGGTTTCCTGACAATGACTTACAAATTCACTCCTGGGAAGATAGAAGGACAACCGGCTAACATGCACTTCACCATCCCCGTCAATTTTCGTTTATAACTAAAAACAATAAAAAAATTATGGCAAATTTTTATACCGAAGTTCCTGAATTGAAGTTCCAGCTGAACAACCCGATGATGGAACGTATCTGCGAACTGAAAGAGCGCGGATACCAAGATAAAGACAAATTTGACTATGCCCCGCAAGATTATGCGGACGCAATGGACTCTTATGATAAGGTTCTTGAAATCACTGGAGAAATCACCGGAGAGATTATCAACCCGAACGCCGAAGGTGTAGATGAAGAAGGTCCTCACTGTGCTAACGGTCGTGTGGAATATGCCAGCGGTACAAGACAGAACCTGGATGCAATGGTGAAAGCCGGACTGAATGGTATGACTATGCCACGCCGTTTCGGTGGTTTGAACTTCCCCATCACTCCGTACACCATGTGTGCCGAGATCGTAGCAGCAGCCGATGCCGGTTTCGGCAATATCTGGTCTCTGCAAGACTGTATCGAAACACTGTATGAATTCGGTAACGAAGATCAGCACAGCCGTTTCATTCCACGTATCTGTGCCGGTGAAACTATGTCTATGGATTTGACAGAACCCGATGCCGGTTCCGATTTGCAGAGTGTAATGTTGAAAGCCACTTTCGACGAAAAAGAAAATTGCTGGCGTCTGAATGGTGTAAAGCGTTTCATCACGAATGGTGATGCAGACTTACACCTCGTACTGGCCCGTTCGGAAGAAGGAACCAGAGATGGTCGTGGATTGTCCATGTTTATCTATGATAAGCGCGAAGGTGGCGTAGATGTACGCCGTATCGAAAATAAATTAGGTATTCACGGTTCTCCAACTTGTGAACTTGTTTATAAGAATGCAAAGGCTGAACTTTGCGGTGATCGTAAACTCGGTTTGATCAAGTATGTAATGGCATTGATGAACGGTGCACGTTTGGGTATTGCCGCACAGTCGGTAGGTCTGTCGCAAGCTGCCTACAACGAAGGCTTAGCTTATGCGAAAGATCGTAAACAGTTCAATAAAGCTATTATTGAATTCCCGGCTGTATATGACATGCTGGCTATCATGAAAGCAAAACTGGATGCCGGACGTGCATTGTTATACCAAACGTCTCGTTACGTAGATGTTTATAAAGCTTTGGATGATATTTCCCGCGAACGTAAGCTGACTCCGGAAGAACGCCAAGAACAGAAGAAATATTCTAAGCTTGCTGATGCTTTCACTCCGCTGGCTAAAGGTATGAACTCAGAATATGCAAATCAGAATGCTTATGATTGTATCCAGATTCACGGCGGTTCCGGTTTCATGTTGGAGTATGCTTGCCAACGCATTTATCGTGATGCACGTATCACCAGCATCTATGAAGGTACTACTCAATTACAGACCGTAGCCGCTATCCGTTACGTAACAAATGGTTCGTATGCTGCTACACTCCGTGATTATGAAACAATTCCTTGCAGTGAAGAAATACAACCTCTGATGGATCGCCTGAAAGAAATGACAAATAAGTTTGAGGCTGTCACCAATGCAACGAAAGAAGCTGCCAACCAAGAACTGTTGGATTTCGTAGCCCGTCGCCTTTACGAAATGGCGGCTGTATGCGTGATGTCTCATCTTCTCATCCAGGATGCAACCAAAGCTCCTGAGTTGTTCGCGAAATCAGCTGTTGTTTATCTGAACTATGCTGAAGCTGAAGTAGAAAAGCACTTCAATTTCATCCGTAAGTTCAAGGCTGAAGAATTGGAAAGCTATCGCAAGTAATTAACCGATTACTATATTTAAAGAAGGCTGCCTCAAATCAATGAGACAGCCTTCTTTTTTAGGAATAAAGCTCCTTACCGGAACAGTCTCAACTGACTGCGTAACTCATGAAGTTCATTCTGCATCTCTTCCATACGCTGCAACAGGTGATGGATGGCATCAATTCCTTCAATGTTGATGGATAAGTCATAATACATACGGCTGTAACGTTCTATGTCCGGTAATTGAGTAAACGTCAGATAGCGTTCCCCACCTTCGGTCATTACTTCTATCAGGCCACCTTCCTGTAACAAATCGATAAACGACGGTTCAATGTGGCATTTGCGACAATACTCGCTGACTATGATTAATTCATTCTGCATAGTGCTACCTCCTTTTAGTTCATACTTTGAAGTTTACGGAACAACTCTTTCTGCTCTTCCGTCAAGTTCGTCGGCAGTTTCACGGAATAAGTCACAATGAGGTCACCGAACTGTCCTTCTTTCTTATATACAGGGAATCCCTTACCTTTCAAACGAGCCTTCGTACCGTTCTGTGTTTCGGGTTTCACTTTCAGTTTCACCTTTCCATCCAAAGTGTCCACCAATTGGTCACCACCCAGGATAGCGGTATAAAGATCAATAGGCACATCCACATACAAGTCATCCCCTAAACGCTTGAATACCGGATCATCCGCAATCACAAACGTTATGTACAAGTCTCCGGCAGGACCACCGTTAACACCTTCGCCACCATAACCTTTCAATTTAATTACTTGCCCGTTTGCTACTCCCGCAGGAATAGTAATGCGCACATTCTTACCGTTTACAGTCAGCACTTGTTTATGAGTCTGGGCTGCATCACGAAGCGAGAGGTTTAAATCTGCATGGTAATCCTGTCCGCGGAAGCCTGCATTAGCACCTCCACGCCCCCGGTTTCCGAACATAGATTCAAAGAAATCGGAGAAGCCGCCACCATGACCGGAAAATTCCTGTCCATCGGATGAATACCAGTAAGAGCCACCATCCGTACCATATCCTGCACCCGAGCCGCCACCAAAGCCTCCAAATCCACCGGCACCCGCCTCCTGACGGGCACGCTTTTGTGCCTCAAATTCATCGGCATGCTTCCAGTGCTCACCATACTCATCGTATTTTTTACGCTTTTCAGGATCACTCAGCACTTCATTTGCTTCATTAATTGCCTGAAATTTATCCTTGGCAGAAGAATCGTTCGGATTCAGATCAGGATGATATTTACGTGCCAATTTACGGAACGCTTTCTTTATATCATCCTGGCTTGCCGTCTTATCTACCCCAAGGACTTGGTAATAATCTATATAAGCCATAGTCTATAAATTTTGTTATTCTTATATACCCTATTACAAATAACGCACCAAGTGGGTGTTTTGAATATTAAAATACATAAACGAAAACTAAAAAGGAGTATTAAAAAGCATAAACCATAGATAATCAACAAAATATCCATTTACAGAAAGATTCATTAACGTCTTTTTAATTCTAAAACAATGTAAACGACTCGTAACGTCAATTAATTATTCATGCTAAAACTTCCTAAAATAAACGGAAAACACTTTATTTGTATATAAAATAATGCATTTACAGAAAGCATAATTCCCCCAACCTTAATATATTGACTTATTATGAAAAGTAACCATTGGCTACTTACGGTAGCACTCACTTTCATCGTCCTGCAAACCAAAGCAGATGCATGGATACGCATAAACCAACTTGGCTACTTGCCGCAGTCTGTAAAAGTAGCAGTATTCATGAGTGAAGAACCCACTGACATACAAGAGTATGCACTTGTAGATGCCTTCACCGGACAAACAGTTAGAACTTTCAATTCTATCAAATCAACCGGAAAGATGGGCCTAATGAAGAGTACCTATCGTTTGAATTTTAGCGATTTTAATCAACCAGGAACTTATTACCTGAAAGCAGGTAAAGCTATATCTCCCCATTTTCCCATCAATAACCATGTATATAATGGAACTGCAGATTTCTTGTTGAACTATATGCGTCAGCAGCGCTGCGGTTATAATCCTTTCCTGAAAGACAGCTGTCATGTGCACGATGGCTACATCTTGTATCATCCCACTAAGACGGGACAACACATTGATGTCCGTGGTGGCTGGCACGATGCAACGGATTATCTGCAATATACCACAACTTCCGCCAATGCTATTTATCAGATGATGTTCGCCTATCAGGAAAACCCGGAATCTTTCGGTGATTTCTATGATGCTGCCGGACTTCCCGGTGCTAACGGTATCCCTGACATTGTAGACGAAATAAAATGGGGACTGGACTGGTTAAATCGCATGAATCCCGTTCCCGGCGAACTGTACAACCAGATTGCTGACGACCGTGACCATGCTGGTATGCGCCTGCCCAACAAAGATAAAGTAGATTACGGATATGGCCCGGGTAACGGACGTCCTGTTTATTTCTGTAGCGGTGAACCTCAGGTACGTGGCCAGTTTATGAACGCAACTACAGGTGTAGCCAGCACGGCAGGCAAATATGCTTCCTGCTTCGCTCTCGGTGCACGTCTCCTGAAGAATTTCTATCCGGAATTTGCAGCCGAAATAGAGGCAAAGGCCGATGCAGCCTATCAGCAAGGTGTAAAGAAGCCAGGGGCTTGCCAGACGGCATCCGTCTTGTCCCCGTATATCTATGAAGAAGATAACTGGGTAGACGATATGGAGTTGGGAGCCATGGAACTGTTTAAAAGTACCGGAGACCTGACATATCTGCAGCAAGCCGTTGAGTATGGACGACGTGAACCTGTTACCCCATGGATGGGTGCTGACAGTGCACGCCACTACCAGTGGTATCCGTTCATGAATATGGGACATTACCACTTAGCAAAAGTAAACAATGACCGCCTCAGCAAAGAATTCATCCGAAACATGCATACCGGTATTGTACGTACCTACGAGAAAGCAGTCGAAAGCCCATTCATGCATGGCATTCCCTACACTTGGTGTTCTAACAACTTAACAACTGCCATGTTGACACAGTGCCGCCTGTATCGTGAAGCAACAGGTGATGAAACATACAAAGAAATGGAAGCCGCCATGCTCGACTGGTTGTTCGGTTGTAACCCATGGGGAACCAGTATGGTCGTAGAACTTCCCCTATATGGAGATTATCCTTCACAACCCCACTCTTCATTACTAAATGCAGGAGTAGGCAACACTACAGGCGGATTGGTAGACGGACCAGTTTACCGCACTATTTTTGAAAGTCTGCGTGGAGTAAATATGACTGGTATTCCCGGTACTCCCGGACAAGATTATGAACGCTTTCAACCGGACCTGATGGTATATCACGATGCCATTCATGACTATTCGACCAATGAACCGACTATGGATGGAACTGCATGTCTCACTTATTACCTCTCTGCCATGCAAAAAGAGGGCATGAAACAAGCTAACATTCAAAGCGATAAGAATGTATATGTAAATGGTGGCATCATTCGCACTGATCCATCAAAAAAACAAATTACACTTGTCTTTACTGCAGCTGATAAGGCAGACGGTGCCGATGCTATCATCAGCACGCTGAAAAAGTATGGCATCAAAGGTGGATTTTTCTTCACCGGTGAATTCTACGAACTCTACCCTGAAGTAGTCAAACGTCTGCGTACCGAAGGACATCTGGTAGGTAGCCACAGTTATGGACACTTACTGTATATGCCGTGGGAAAATCGCGATTCACTATTAGTAACCCGTGAGCAGTTTGAACAGGATATGCTAAAAAGCTATGCAGGTATGCGCGAGGCAGGTATCGAATACAAAGATGCTCCGGTATATATCCCGCCTTATGAATATTATAATAAAGAAATAGCTGCATGGGCAAAAAATATGGGTATCCAACTTATTAACTATACGCCCGGTACAATGAGTAATGCAGATTACACTACCCCAGATATGGGACAGAAATATCGCAGCAGTAAGTTCATCTATGATAAAATCATGGAAGTAGAGAAAAAAGAAGGTTTAAACGGACATTTGATGTTGATACACTTCGGCACGGACGACCACCGTACGGATAAATTCTATAATGGTTATCTGGATAAAATGATTAAAACATTGAAACGGAAAGGCTATACTTTTGTACCCGTACTCGAAGCAATAGGAATGTAGTCCATACGATTATCATAAAAAGGTTAGTTAAAGGTTATCATGCAAAGGTATTTAAGGTAATATTCAATCGGTTTGTTTTCAGTAGGCTTTTTCCTACCCCCAAGGGAAAAAGTTTCAAACCAAAGCTCCATGCCTGAGAAGGTCCGGAGCTTTTTTCTGCCATTTTTATAATATAATGAAGAAGATTTTGATGCAGATAAGTGCATCAGCTTACGCAGATAAGTGCACAATTAAAAACTGTCTTTTACAGCCTGTAACAAGGTCTGTATATCTTCCTCTGTTGTATCAAAAGAAGTCACAAAACGAATTTCATTTCCAGCTTCGTTCCAGAAATAGAAGAAGTAAGACTTCATCAGCTTATCAATAACCGAACGAGGCATAGTTAGGAATAACTGGTTACTCTCCATCTTCTGTGTAAAATGTACACCCGGCAATACCTTCAAACCATCATACAGTTTTTGTGCCATTGCATTGGCATGCATAGCATTCTTTTTCCACAAATCATCTGTAAGGTAAGCTGTGAACTGACAAGAAAGATAACGTAATTTAGAAGCTAACTGGGCCGATTGCTTCCGCACATAAAGTGCCTCTTTTTTGAGCTCTGGATTAAAAATGACTACGCTTTCCCCAAGCATCAAACCATTCTTTGTTCCACCAAAACTAAGTATATCAATACCACAATCAACCGTAAGTTCCTTGAAACTAAGATTCAAAGCTACACAAGCATTCGCCAGGCGTGCACCATCCATGTGTACATACATACCATGTTTATGCGCTAAAGCTGTTAATGCCTTCAATTCCTCCGGAGTATAAACAGTACCCAATTCCGAACATTGGGAAATATAAATAGCACCCGGCTGGGAATGATGTTGTTCGCCAAAATTCTTTAGATAAGGCTGTACCAACTCTGGGGTGAGTTTACCATCCGGTGTTACAATCGGACGGATCTGGCAACCTGTCATACGTGCAGGAGCACCACATTCATCCACATAAATATGCGCTGTCTCCGCACAAAGAATTAAATTATAAGGACGCGTAGCCAACTGTAAAGCGACTGCATTACTACCTGTTCCATTAAAAACAAAAAGCGGTTCACAATCAGCTGTAAATGTCTCCTTGATTTTACGGACGGCTTCCTCCGTCCAAGGATCGTCACCGTAGCCTACTGCATGATTTTGGTTTGCCCGGTTTAATGCTTCCATCACCAATGGATGTACACCGGAATTGTTGTCTGAAGCAAAACTTCTCATAGTTATATTCATTTTATCGATAAATTATCTTAGCACCCGAATTATTATTTACTACTAAGAACATGCAAAGGAACGAAATATATTCGTTAGCAGAAAAAAAGAAGCGTGGATTTTTAAAATCCACGCTTTCGTTTAGGTTTTCAATCGGTTTTTCATTCTTTAGCCGATATAAACATTCACGCCCAAAAAAATGTAGAGCTCTTCGTTCTCTTGGTGCAATACAATCTTGTCTTCACAAGCTAACCATCCCAAGGCGGCTCCCAGTTCTTTGTCCTTCAGCCCGGACTTTCTCTTCAAAGTCCCATAGTCCCATTTGGCGTAATTGCTAAGCAACCTCCAAATCTTGCCTGCGTTCAGACCGATGTCGCTTTTGTTCATCTCTTCTCGTCATTAAAAAGGTTAAATAATTGATTGGTTTTTGTTTAGGTTATCCTAATTTATCACCCTAAAGGTATCACTTTTTATTTATAAAACATAAAAAACGAACAAAAGATATCTTTTTTAATCAAAATTGTAACAGTTTCGTAATAATATACAGATAATATGAGTAGAAAAAGACTAGAAAAGAGAAAAAACGACCACAGTACCTTCATAGAGATACTGTGGTCATTTATTATAATTATGAGTTCAGGAAAAAACGGGTATTACATCATGCCACCCATGCCGCCCATACCGGGAGCACCCATTGGCATTTCAGGTTTGTCTTCCTTTTTTTCAACGATTACACATTCAGTAGTCAGGAACATACCTGCAATAGAAGCAGCATTTTCCAAAGCTACACGAGCAACCTTTGCAGGATCAACTACACCGGCAGCATGCAGGTTTTCATATACATCAGTACGAGCATTGTAACCGAAGTCACCTTTACCTTCACGTACTTTCTGTACAACTACAGCACCTTCTTTACCAGCATTGGCAACGATCTGACGCAACGGTTCTTCAATAGCACGCTTGATAATGTCAACACCGGTAGTTTCATCGATGTTATCACCTTTGAAGCCTTCCAATGCATCGAGTGCACGGATGTAAGCTACGCCACCACCCGGTACGATACCTTCTTCTATAGCAGCACGTGTTGCACGCAAAGCATCGTCTACACGGTCTTTCTTCTCCTTCATTTCAACTTCAGAAGCAGCACCCACGTAAAGAACTGCAACACCACCAGACAATTTAGCCAGACGTTCCTGCAATTTTTCTTTGTCATAATCAGATTTAGTAGCAGCAATCTGAGCTTTAATCTGTTCGCAACGTTCCTTGATATTTTGTTTGTCACCGGCACCATTTACGATGGTAGTGTTATCTTTAGAAACTGTGATCTTATCAGCAGTACCTAACATTTCGATGGTAGCTTGTTCCAGTTTCAGACCCTTTTCCTCACTGATCACTACACCACCAGTCAATACGGCGATATCTTCCAGCATTTCTTTACGACGGTCACCGAAGCCCGGAGCTTTCACAGCACAAATCTTCAACTGAGAACGCAGACGGTTTACAACCAATGTAGTCAGAGCTTCGCTATCCACATCTTCTGCAATTACCAACAAAGGACGGCCGGTTTGTACGGCAGGTTCCAGGATAGGCAAGAAATCTTTCAGGTTAGAAATCTTCTTGTCATAGATCAGGATATACGGTTTTTCCATTTCGCATTCCATCTTCTCCGTGTTGGTAACGAAGTAAGCAGAAAGATAACCGCGGTCGAATTGCATACCTTCCACTACACCGATAGTAGTGTCAGTACCTTTAGCTTCTTCGATAGTGATTACACCATCCTTAGAAACTTTGCGCATAGCGTCAGCAATCAGCTTACCGATAACGGGATCATTGTTGGCAGAAACAGAAGCAACCTGTTCAATCTTATCGTAGTTGTCACCTACCTTTTCGGCTTGTGATTTAATTGAGTCAACCACTTTGGCAACAGCCTTGTCGATACCGCGTTTGATATCCATAGGACTTGCACCGGCAGTTACATTCTTCAAGCCTTCAGCAACAATAGCCTGTGCCAATACAGTAGCAGTAGTAGTACCGTCACCAGCATCGTCACCAGTCTTGGAAGCTACTTCTTTCACCAATTGTGCACCCGTATTTTGGTATGCATCAGACAGTTCCACTTCCTTAGCTACAGTTACGCCGTCTTTCGTGATGTGAGGAGCACCGAATTTCTTTTCGATAATCACATTACGGCCTTTAGGGCCGAGAGTTACTTTCACAGCATTTGCCAGTGTATCGATACCTTTTTTCAATTGATCGCGGGCATCGATATTGAATAATATTTCTTTTGCCATAATGATATTTACAATTTAAATATTTTATAATTACTATATTAACCTAACACAGCGAGTACGTCACTTTGACGCATAATCAGATATTTAGTGCCTTCAACTTCCAGTTCAGTACCGGCATACTTGCCATACAAAACGGTGTCGCCCACCTTCAATACCATCTCTTCATCTTTCGTACCGTGACCAACTGCCACAACTTCACCTTTCAAAGGTTTTTCTTTTGCAGTATCCGGAATAATGATACCGCCAATTGTTTTCTCTTCTGCAGGTGCAGGGAGTATCAGCACTCTGTCTGCCAATGGTTTAATGTTCATAGTTCTTTTGTTTTTTATATGTTATACATTTATTATAGTAATGTTTTGCCTCGTTTTGGCGAGACGCAAAATAAATTGCGAAAAGCGTGCCAAACAGCAAAGCTAAATTTCTGTCAGTATAAAACTGCCAAATTGGCAAAGAATAAGACAATATTCCATTATCTTTAGAGAAGATAAGCGGCATCTCAGCATAACTTTTTCATGATTTGCATTATCTTTGCCCCCTCAAAAAACGTTTTTAGAACATGAATGCAGTCTGGATTGTTTTGCCCATTCTCACATTATTAATGTTTGAACTGGGATTGACACTTGAAATTAAAGATTTTAAATTATTTCGTCAACGTCCCTATCCTATAATTGCAGGTTTGATAGGACAAATAATTCTTTTACCTGTATTAGCTTTTGCGCTGGGATATCTGTTTCATCTGGAGCCTTTATTTTTTATAGGACTGGTACTCATAGCCTGTTCTCCTGGAGGAAGTTCATCCAATATATTCTCTATGATTGCCAAAGGCGATGTAGCACTTTCCGTATCGTTGACTGCATTCAGCAGTATTATCACCCTATTCACTATTCCTGTCATTATGGAGTTTGCCACACAAGTTGCAGGAGACAATAGTGGAATGATCATACACTTACCTGTCGGTAGCCTCATCGTCCAGAACTTACTACTTATGTTGTTCCCCATTGTAACAGGTATTTTAACAAAACGTTTCTGCCCTAAAGCGGCCGAACGGATACACAAAGTGTTATCTAAAGTAGCTTTTCCCGCCTTGATATTATTAGCTTCTGTCTTCTTCATACAACATCACGAAACGATAGCTGCACAGATCGGACGATTAGGATTGTGCATCACAATGATGATTTTGCTGGCTATGGGTGGAGGATATATAATCTCTTGGCTAATGAAATTGAACAGAAAAGAGCAACGCACACTTATCATTGAAATAGGAATGCAGAATGCAGCTCAAAGTATTGCTATTGCAAGCAGCCCGTTTATATTCAATAATGATGTAATTGCTATACCAGCCATTATTTATGCACTGATGATGAATATTATCTTATTAGTATATGTGGGAATAGTAAAGAGAAGATGATAAACAGTGAAAATTACACTAAAATTCCCTTCTACAAGAAGTTAAGACCTTGCATGCAAGAAGTTAACTTCTTGTCAACAGGGAGTTAAGTTCTTGTCAACAAGAAATTGACGACTGAAAAAATGATAAACTTAGCCAGTTTAGTCAATATCCAGATCCGTATCACAACTCAATTCTGTCGAATATCCCTGCCAGAAGCTCTTGGTAGAATGTACTAAAGCACTCCCCATCAAGAAAAGGAATATTACGGCTATTAACGTCATCACCATACCGATGGCTGCGTAATACTTCGGTTCTAAAACATCCATAATAGTTATCTTTGTTAGGTTAGTACTACAAAGATAACCAAGATGGACTACAAAGAGTTTACTCTTTTATGAAGTTTTTATTTCTTTAAAGTTTGTATCAATTCTTCGGCCGAAACCAAGCTCTGTTCACCAGTCTCCATATTCTTCAGCGTCACCTTGTCCTCATTCATTTCATTCTCTCCCACAAGGGCTACAAATGGAATGTTCTTGGCATTAGCATAACCCATTTGTTTTTTCATCTTTGAAGAATCCGGAAAGATTTCTGCACGAATACCTTCGGCCCGTACCTTAGCAAGTATATTCAGAGAGTAAGCAGCTTCTTTCTCACCAAAGTTAATAAAAAGAAGTTGTGTACTGTTCACAGCTTCCTTCGGATAAAGGTCAAGCTGATTCAATACATCGAAGATACGATCGGCTCCAAAAGAGATACCTACACCGGAAACACCAGCCATACCGAACACACCGGTCAGATTGTCATAGCGACCGCCACCTGTGATACTTCCGATCTGCACATCCAAGGCTTTCACTTCAAAGATAGCGCCAGTGTAGTAGTTCAATCCGCGGGCAAGCGTCAGATCCAGTTCCAGCTCATTTTTCAAACCGAAAACAGACAGAGTTTTCAAGATAAACTCGCTTTCTTCCACACCTTTTTGACCAATCTCACTACCCGCAAGCACTTCTTTCAAAGTAGTCAGTTTTTCTTCGTTCGTACCATTCAGCAGAATAATAGGTTGCAGTTTGGCAATAGCTTCATCACTGATACCTTTTTCTTTCAGTTCTGCATTCACATTGTCCAAACCTATTTTATCCAACTTATCAATGGCTACTGTGATATCCACTATTTTATCAGCTTCACCAATAATCTCGGCGATACCGGTCAGAATCTTACGGTTATTAATCTTAATACAAACCCGGATACCAAAACGGGTAAAGACTGTATCAACAATCTGCATCAACTCTACTTCATTCAGTAAAGAGTCACTACCCACTACATCAGCGTCACATTGATAAAATTCACGATAGCGCCCCTTCTGTGGACGATCTGCACGCCAAACGGGTTGTATCTGATAACGTTTGAAAGGGAAAGTAATTTCATCACGGTGCATTACCACGTAGCGGGCAAAGGGTACAGTGAGATCATAACGCAAACCTTTCTCACAAAATTTACTGGCAAGTTTAGCAGCATTACGACTCAGCAGTTCCTCATCGGTCAGTCCGGAAAAGTAGTCGCCTGAATTCTGTATCTTAAACAGGAGTTTATCACCTTCTTCACCATACTTCCCCATCAGTGTAGAAAGCATTTCCATTGCAGGTGTTTCAATCTGCTGAAAACCATAGAGGTGGTATACATCGCGGATGGTATTGAATATATAGTTACGCTTCGCCATCTCTACTGGCGAAAAGTCACGGGTTCCTTTGGGAATACCTGGTTTTGCTGCCATAATTATTCTATATTATTTAGTTTGGAATGCAAATTTACGGCAAATTATTGAATTAGCTGAAAGAAAGACAGGAGATTTTGAATGAATATGTACATAGCCATGTGTTCGTATATGGAGAACATGTCCGCTTTTGAACAATATCCAATACATACATCCTATTAGATATCAACACCTTATCCTTTCGGCATATTATTTGCTATATGTGTTGCCAAAAACATTAAAAGAAGAATATTATGAAAAAACAAATCAGTTTATTATTCGCAGCATTCCTATGTTGCTCTACTATCGGCTGGGCACAAACCCAGGAGGAGTCTAAAATGAAAGATGAGTTTTACAAGACACTCAACTCATTGAATCAAGAGAAAAAACAAGCTTTAGATAAGAAAGATTATGCAAAGGTGGAACAGTGCATCTGGAATATTATCGATAATTACAAGAAACTTCCGGAAACAGTACAGAAAAGAATTGGATTAAACTATGGATACCATTATTATGATATTGCCTGTTACCAATCTCTGCAAAAAAAGACAGAAGATGCTTTGAAACATTTTGATCTGGCCTTTCAGAATGGATATGTCAATTATGCTCATATACAAAAAGATACAGATTTGGATAACATACGCAACGAAAAGAAATTCCAGGAGACACTGGTTAAAATCAGAGAAGAAGGAGATTATCTTTATATTCTGCAAAAAGCAGCCGAGTATACCAGTACTCCTCCCCATTTCACATATATGGAGCCGAGCGATAGTAATCTGATAGCCGTGAAGGAATATTTTAAATTAGATAGCGTAGCTGGCACAGGGAATGAACTCTCGAAGATAAAGAACATACTGACCTTTATACATAATAAAATCAAACATGACGGTCAGCATGGTAACCCTAAGCATCTAAATTCCATTGCCTTGGCGGAAGCCTGCAAAGACGGTTCCCAGGGTTTGAACTGCCGTGGACTGGCCACTGTATTGAATGAATGTTACCTTGCAATGGGGTTCAAATCACGTTTTATAACCTGTATGCCTAAAAAATACATCAGTGATTGTCACGTTATTAATGCTGTTTATTCTAAAACTCTGGATAAATGGATATGGGTAGACCCTACACAAAATGCTTGGGTCATGGACGAAAATGGTACCATGCTCAGCATACCGGAAGCACGCGAACGAATGCGTAAAGGCCTACCACTGGTATTGAATGAAGAAGCCAACTGGAATAATAAACAAAAAACCACTAAAGAAGAGTATTTGGACTCCTACATGGCTAAGAATTTGTACTATATCAACTGTACATTCCGTAGCGAATTCGGTACAGAAGACAAAAAGTATAACCCTGCAGACTATGTCGCCCTTATGCCTACCGGTTATTATAATGACATGGAAAAAGGCTCCTACATCACTTATGATGCCGACTGGTTCTGGCAATCACCATATCAGAAATAAAAACAGACCATCTATATTAAGCAAACAGACCATCTATTCGCAATGAATAGATGGTCTGTTTTTATCGTTTTATATATTGGACAAGATTAGTCTCTGCGTCCCATAAATATCATAATATAATAAATCAGCGTTGCCAATGAACCCAATGCAGCCACTACATAAGTATAAGCAGCAGAACGAAGTGCGTCTTCAGCCTGTTTATGATTGTAAGAGTTCGTAATGCCCGAACGGCTCAGCCATACCAATGCACGCTTACTGGCATCTATTTCCACCGGCAAAGTGATGAAGCTGAACAACGTTGTCATAGCAAACAGGATAATACCTGCCAGCAACAATTGCGGAAATGTATTCAGCAGCAAGATACCACCCAGCAACAACCAAGTCATCCACTGTGAAGCAAACGATACCACCGGCACCAATTTGCTACGCATAGTCAGCGGAGCATAAGCCCGTGCATGCTGCACTGCATGTCCACACTCATGAGCAGCAACGGCAGCAGCCATGATACTGTTACTTTCATATACACCTTCACTCAGGTTTACTGTCTTATTGGCAGGATTATAGTGGTCTGTCAGTTGTCCCGGCGTATGTGTCACCTGAACATCATAAATTCCATTGTCATGTAGCATCTGAAGGGCAACATCACGGCCCGTCATTCCATTACCGGTAGGGATTTTGGAGTACTTCTTGAACTTGTTCTGCAAGTTCATTTGCACCAGCCAGCTGACTACAGCTATACCAATAAAGATAATCCATTGTATTCCTATCATTCCTTCCATAATTTTTTCTGTTTTTAGTAATTAAAAAAGTGTCGTTTGTTATATATAATACAAATTGTTTGCCAAAAATAAAGGGAAACCGTGAGCTTTGCTACAGTTTCCCTTATCTTTTAGGAAGAATTAGCGAAAAGCCACTACTGCCCAACAAGTTGTAACTCTATCACGTAATCCGTATCTGAAGGGACTTCCGGCAATTGCAACACCACTCCCTGTCCGGCACGAGTGATCCGTACCGGAGATTGATCTTTAAACAGAAAGCCTTTCTTCACCATTTTTCCATCCAATGGAAGATACAGTGCATTATCCTTCAGGTTCAGGATATGAACAAAAAGACGGTTTCCCTTTTGCGTCGTCACACCCCAGTCATGCGGAACAACCATACCACCACGCGTGCCGTAAATCGTTTCACCGTAAACTTTCAACCACTCTCCTACTTCTTTCAACCGCTGAACTGCCACTTCCGGCAGACATCCATCGGGCTGAGGACCTATATTCATCAACAAGTTTGCATTCTTTCCGGCAGCTTTCACCAGATAATGAATCAGAGTTTTCGTTGACTTATACTCCTGGTCGGTTATTTTATATCCCCACATTCCATTCATGGTTTCACAAGTTTCCAAAGGCAATCGACTGACATCTTGTCCGGAAAGCCCCGCACGATTCTCACCCGGCAGATCACGCTCAAAAATCTGTATATCCTCTCCAGGGAAAGGCATCTGGTGATGATTGTTACCCACCAAGCAAGCAGGTTGCAGACCATGTATCAACGCATACTGTTCCGGCAACTGCCAGTCGAAATCAGGATTAGCATCCTGGTCCCACCAGCCATCGAACCAGATAGCACCTATCGGACCATAGTTCGTCAGCAACTCCGTCAACTGGTTGTTCATAAAGGTATAATAGCTTTTCCAGTCTCCCTTCGGATTAGGACGTCCGGTTCCACGCCCTGTGCGTCCCCACGGTGCGTCTTCACGATGCCAGTCGATATGGGAATAATAAAAATGTAATCGAATCCCCTGCTTATGACATTCATCTGCCAGTTCTTTCACGATATCCCGTTTGAAAGGAGTGGCATCCACAATATTATAATCAGAATATTTAGTATGGAACATAGAAAAGCCCTCATGATGACGACTTGTAAAGCAGATATACTTGGCTCCGGATGCCTTAATAGCACTTACCCATTCAGCCGCACTAAACTTGGAGGGATAGAAACCTCCGGCTAGTTTGGCATATTCTTTATAATTCAAATCTTTATTGGTCATTGTCCATTCACCGGTAGCCAACATACAGTATAGCCCCCAGTGTAGAAATATTCCAAACTTATTGTCTTGAAACTCCTGACGGGCTTTCAGGTTCTCGGCAGACGGTTGATAAGTCTGCGCCTTTGCAGGTAAAAAGGATGCTGCAAACAAAAGGAATAAAAGAAGTTGTGTTTTCATCATAAGTATGCGGATGGGTTAATAAAAAAATGAGATTACATCAGCACATATACTGATGTAATCTCATTATAATATAATTAGACTTACTCTTCTGTATAACGTTCAATCGTCTGTCCACGGTCAGGACCTACGGAAACAATCTTGATGGGCACACCAAGCTGTTCTTCCAGGAATGTCAGGTAAGCATTAAATTCTTCAGGGAATTCGTCTTCGCTCTGCATTCTCGTCATGTCAGTCTCCCAACCGGGTAACTCAACATAAACCGGCTCAAGACCTTCGCTGATGTCATACGGGAAATAATCAATTTCTTCACCGTTTACTTTATAAGCTACACAGGCTTTGATTGTTTCGAATGAATCGAGTACATCGCTCTTCATCATGATCAATTTGGTAACACCGTCTACCATAATGGCATACTTTAACGCCACCAAGTCAATCCAACCGCAACGACGTTTACGACCTGTTACCGAACCGAACTCATGTCCCAGTGTACAAATCTGGTCACCTGTCTTATCAAACAGTTCCGTCGGGAACGGACCTGCACCTACACGTGTACAATATGCTTTGAAGATACCATAAACTTCACCAATCTTATTTGGAGCCACACCCAAACCGGTACATGCACCTGCACAAATAGTATTGGAAGAAGTAACGAACGGATAAGAACCAAAGTCGATATCCAACATCGTACCTTGAGCACCTTCACAAAGTACTGACTTATTATCGTTCAGCAGGTTATTGATCTCATGCTCGCTGTCTACCAACGGGAATTGCTTCAGGAACTCAATACCTTCCATCCAGGCCTTTTCAATCTCTGTCAGGTCATACTCATAATTCAAACCTTTCAGAATTTGCTCATGACGAGCTTTGGCTTCAGCATATTTCTGTTCGAAGTTATGCAGGATATCACCTACACGCAGACCGTTACGGCTAATCTTATCGGTATAAGTCGGACCGATACCTTTACCCGTCGTGCCTACTTTAGCATCACCTTTCGCAGCTTCGTAAGCGGCGTCCAATATGCGGTGGGTCGGCAAGATGAGATGCGCCTTTTTAGAGATATGCAAGCGCGCTTTCAGGTTATGACCGGATGCTTCCAATGCTTCAGCCTCTGCCTTGAAGAGAGCCGGATCAAGCACTACGCCATTACCAATGATATTCACCTTGTCACCTTGAAAAATTCCCGAGGGAATAGAACGGAGCACATACTTCTGCCCTTCGAACTCGAGTGTATGTCCGGCATTCGGTCCGCCTTGGAAGCGAGCCACGACATCGTATCTCGGAGTTAATACGTCAACGACTTTGCCTTTGCCTTCGTCGCCCCATTGTAATCCTAATAGAACATCTACTTTCATTTTTCTTTCTTATGGTTATTACTTTTCTTCTTACGTTTGTTAGCTCGGTCGCACTTACTGCACAATCCATACAGATAAAGCGAATAATGCGACAGACTGAACCGGCTCAATTTAGTATTCCCAATCGCTTGCTGTAATTCTTCGTTCTGAAACTCAGTCACTTTACCACACTGCGTGCAGATCTGATGGTGATGCGTATCACGGTTATAGCTCTTTTCGTATTGGGAGGAATTTCCAAACTGGTGTTTAATAACCAGTCTTGCATTGATGAGAAGGATAATAGTATTGTAAAGAGTCGCGCGGCTTACACGGAAATTCTCCTGGTCAGCCATCAGCGAATAAAGTGTATCGATGTCAAAATGACCATCAATGGAATAGATAGTATCGAGTATGGCATAGCGCTCGGGAGTCTTGCGATGCCCGTTCGCGTTGAGATATTCAGTGAATATCTGCTTTACCGTATCTTTCACATTCTGACTTTCCATTTTGGCGGCGCAGTTTTTTACAGCCAACAAAGTTAAGCCTTTTTTGCGGAAAGCAAATGAGAAAGGGGAAAAAAAACAAAAAAAGAGTGATAGAGTGGTAAAGTGGTAGAGTGATAGGGTGGTAAGGTGATAAATGCGAAGCAAGAGTCCCCTATCACTTTATCACCTTACCACCCTATCACTTTATTCAATTTCTTCTTTTACAAGATTATATAACAACAGTTCAGCTTCCGATTCGGAATGTTCCATCTCTTCCACCCGACGACATACTTGGAAAGCATGTTCTTCGCTATGCTGCATGAACCGGCGAATGGCCGCCATAGCTGCATTGCGTACGTGGTAGGAACCGGAAATGAAAGCACAAACTGCCTGGTCGAGAAATTCGTTCGCAGTACGTTCATTCATATCCCCCTTCTTCATCAGCAAGCGGGCAATGGTGAGAAAACCGCACGTCTGTACATACTCCCGCTCATCGGCAATCCATTGAAAAGACTTCGCAGGAGCATAAGGAAGATGCTGGAACAGATTCATAGAAGTAAGTTCCGCTATTTCAATATTCTGAATATTTTCCACCCAGATATCAGCAATCTCCGGAAAGAAGCTGTCTACCGGCTGCAACAGCCCTGCCAGAATCTTACATTCACGGATATCCTCTTTCCATAAGGCTTGCGCCAATGAGTGATCTTTTTCATATTCTCCGGCAATTGCCTTGATACGGGGAAGTTCTACACCGAAATTCAACTTGTAGACCAGTCCCTTTTCACGCATACTTTGAGACACAGCCCCGTTCATAGAGAGGCGGAGCTGTGTCTTTATTTCTTTCAGTTGTTCATGTAAATCCACAAAACAATGATTTATAGTTAATTATTAATAGAAGGCAGATTCGAATAATCCTTACTGTAACGCAACATTTGTTCCGCATAACCTTCGTCATAAGTCACCTTTACATCGGTTATCTTACCGGCTGCATCTACCACTGCTTCATATTTCGGATTTACAAATCCCTTGTACGGAGCCAGATTCAGTTTCTTATAACGTTCCAGAACTTCAGCATGCAAAGCCGGATCTACCTTCACTGCATAGTTTTCCACCAAATCATGCGCACCTTGATAGTCGCCTGTTGATTTGATACGTTGGATTTCGGACAGTAATTCACCGAAGAGTGCACGCAATTTTTCGTAATCGTTCACTACTACATAAGTCTTACCATCTTTCTTCACCAGTTCTACTACTTTATCCGCCGCACCTTTCTCAAACACCCAGCGGGCAATGAGCTGACGATTACGCATGTGGGCTTCTTCCACATTATTACCCGGTTCAATGCGAACCAACTGTGTCATCAGACCGTTCATCAGATAAGTATAATATTCTGCTTTGTAAGCATCTACATTGGGTGTCAGCCCCAATTCTACCAACTTAGGATCAGCTACATAATACAGACCGAACAAGTCCGCACGTGCTTCCTCAATCGTGGAGCCATAAGCTTTCAAAGCATCCGGATCAACTCCCGGAAGCAACTTTCCGGAACCATGTCCCAGACATTCATGCAAGTCCGTATGAAGTTCACCAGTCAGATCGGCATATTTATCTATCAACTGCAATTCGGCATCGCTATACACAAATTCTTCATTGAATCCGTTGCCATGAGCAGCCTTATTATATGCATCCGTAATATTACCGATAGTCACAGATTTAGAACCATGATGGCTGCGTATCCAGTTGGAGTTAGGCAAATTGATACCGATAGCCGTTGCCGGATAAAGGTCACCAGCCAGAATAGCAGCAGTAATCACCTTGGCGGAAACACCTTTCACTTCATCTTTTTTGAATTGTTTATCTACCGGAGAGTGATCTTCAAACCATTGCGCATTGCCACTGATAATCTCAGTACGATGCGTAGCTTCCATATCCTTAAAGTTCACCAATGATTCCCAGCTTGCCTTCATACCCAACGGATCACCATAGCTTTCAGTAAATCCATTCACAAAGTCCACAAGGGAATTCAAATCTTTCACCCAAAGGATAGCATATTCATCAAAAGTCTTCAAATCACCAGTCTCATAAAACTTTATCAGTTCGGCAATCACGGCCTTCTGTTCCGGATTTTCAGCTACGCCTTCCGCTTTCTTCAGCCAATATACAATCTTATCAATAGCCTGTCCGTACAGACCACCCACTTTCCAGACCTTTTCCTGAATCTTGCCGTTTTCCTTCACCAGACGACTGTTCAGACCGTAAGAAACAGGCGTTTCATCTTTCGGGTCTTTCATTGCATTATAAAAGTCTTCAGCTTCTTTCTGCGTCACACCGTCATAATAGTTACAAGCAGAAGTCAACACTAAGTCCTCTCCTGCTGCCTGGTTCACGCGCTTCGGCATTACAGTCGGATCGAAAATAACCGGAGACAGCTCATCGCATAATTGCTCTACGGTTTGTCCTTCAGCCAGCGGCAATGTAGAGGCATCTACACTCAGCACAGCCTCTTTGAAAAATTCAGGAGCAAAACCAGGCACGAATTTCTCAGAGCCATAATGGTGGTGAATGCCATTAGAGAACCACACACGTTTAAGGTACACTTCCATCGCCTTAAAATCAGGTGTATTTTTGTCACCTTTATATCCTGTATAAACTGCTTCCAACGTTCTACGAATGCGCAGGTTATATTTTCCATTCTGATCGAAGAGAATGTCACGGCCCTGCAAAGCAGCTTCCGTAAGGTAATACACCAGCTCTTTCTGTTGGAGCGACAAGTTCTCGAAACCGGGAACCCGGTAACGTAATATTTGTAAGTCTGCAAATTGTTCCACTGTATAATCAAATTTATCTGCCTCGGCAGTTGTTGTTTTCGAGCCGCTACAAGCTGTCAGCAATGCAAAAGCGGCACATGCTATTAGTTGTTTCTTCATGTGTCGGGAGATATGTGAGTTGGTATTTAGAAAAGACGAAAAGGAAGTATTCCGAAACAGTTGCTCCGGAATATTTCCTTTTTATACATTGTTCTACGCAGAATTACTGTTTTTTATCTGCGTGTTTTTTACGATATCCATTAGGAGTTTCACCTACATTTTTATAAAATGCAGCGTAAAAAGACTGACGGTTGGCAAAACCTACCATCGTGCTGATTTCTTCTACATTCTTGTCGGCATATCTCTTATCCGTCAATAAATGTTTTGCATCTTTTACTCTGTACTCATTCAACAGGCATGAATAGTTCATACCAAAACGAGAATTTACTACAGCGGACAAATAGCGAGTGTTGGTTTTCAACTCTTTCGCCAAATCTTTAGCCGAGTAATCGGGATCTTTATACTTCTTCTGCACAACTACGATATTCAATATCTTGTCATACAACTCATCTGCCAATTCCGGACGAATCAACGAGCGGTAAGCAGCATTCTTCTCTTTTTTCTCTCTCAGGTTATAAGGGCGCTTCTTAGTAGCCGCTTCCTGATTCTTGTTTTCTAAATCACTCATTTGAATTAACTGGTTAGGGTTTGTTAAAACATGAAAGCCCGAAGGATTTTCCTTTAGACTTTACAAAAGTCTGACATTTTTTTCTAATACGCAACTTTTATCGTACATATTTTTGACCTATAAACAACGAAAAAGGTTGAAAAGTAGTATTTGAGCCGATTTAATAAGAAACTTTAACCTTTACAAAAGGGCTTATGATATAAAATGAATACGTTTATCAGCTTGTTTTATATACAATAATTAATGTACCTTTGCAGGATAAAACTTTATCAGCTAAAATGATACAAACGCTTAAACGATATTTTGGTTACGATAGTTTCCGACCTTTACAGGAAGAGATTATCCGCACAGTACTGGATGGAAGAGATTCACTGGTATTGATGCCTACTGGAGGTGGAAAGTCCATTTGTTACCAGCTTCCGGCCCTGTTATGCGAAGGAACTGCCGTAGTAGTTTCCCCTTTGATTTCCCTGATGAAAGATCAGGTGGAATCACTTTGTGCCAACGGTGTCGCCGCGGGTGCTCTGAACAGCAGTAATGACGAGACTGAAAATGCCGTTCTACGTCGTGCCTGTATGGAAGGGAGCCTGAAATTACTCTACATTTCGCCTGAGAAATTAATAGCCGAAGCCAACTATCTTTTAAGAGATATGCATATCTCATTATTTGCCATCGATGAAGCACATTGCATTTCACAATGGGGACATGATTTTCGTCCGGAATATGCACAAATGGGATTCATACGCGAGATGTTTCCCAATATTCCGGTCATAGCTCTTACAGCTACAGCAGATAAAATTACACGTGAGGATATTGTACGGCAGTTACACCTCAACCAGCCGAAGGTTTTTATCTCTTCTTTCGACCGTCCCAACCTGAGCCTTACCGTAAAACGGGGATACCAACAAAAAGAAAAAAGCAAAGCTATCCTGGATTTCATAGGTCGCCATCGTGGTGAAAGCGGTATCATCTATTGTATGAGTCGCAGTAAAACGGAGACAGTGGCACAGATGCTGCAAAAGCAAGGGTTACGTGTGGCAGTCTATCATGCCGGATTATCCTCCGTACGGAGAGATGAAGCACAGGACGATTTCATCAACGACCGTGTACAAATAGTTTGTGCCACGATTGCTTTCGGTATGGGAATCGACAAAAGTAACGTGCGCTGGGTTATCCATTACAATCTTCCTAAAAGTATAGAAAGTTTTTACCAGGAGATTGGGCGTGCAGGACGGGATGGACTACCAAGCGACACCCTCTTGTTTTATTCTCTGGCCGACCTTATTCTATTAACCAAGTTTGCGACGGAAAGCGGTCAGCAAGGCATCAATCTGGAGAAGTTACAACGTATGCAACAATATGCAGAAGCAGATGTTTGCCGGCGTCGCATCCTGTTGAGTTATTTCGGAGAGACCACTACAGAGGATTGTGGAAACTGCGATGTCTGCAAAAATCCTCCCCAGCGTTTCGACGGAACTGTTATTGTACAAAAAGCTTTAAGCGCTATTGTCCGTACGGAACAGCAGATTGGCACGAGTATTCTTGTAGATATCTTACGCGGAAATAATACTCCGGATGTATCGGAGAAAGGATATCAGCAACTGAAAACGTTCGGTGCCGGACGTGAAGTTCCTGCCCGTGACTGGCAGGACTACTTGCTGCAAATGTTACAATTGGGGTATTTTGAAATAGCATACAACGAAAACAACCATCTGAAAATAACAAGCAGCGGTAGTGATGTCCTCTTCGGACGGGCACAAGCACGGTTGGCAGTAATCCGGCGTGAAGAGTCCGCACCCGCCAAAGGGAGAAAGAAAAAATCAACGATTCCGGTCAGAGAGCTACCATTGGGGTTACCGAACACGGAAAGCGAAGAACTTTTCGAAGCTCTGCGTGCATTACGGAAACGGCTTGCAGACCAGGAAGCGCTACCAGCTTATATTGTACTGTCCGACAAGGTATTGCATTTACTCAGCACCGCCCGCCCTACTACAATGGAAGCATTCGGTAATATTAGCGGAATCGGTGAATATAAAAAGAAGAAATACGGAAAGGATTTTGTCGAGTTAATCAAGAAATACGTTTAATAACCCATCTGCAGAATTTCTTATGCTATAAATGATAATTCAGTTTTCATCCGCAGATAACACAGATTACACAGATTTTTATTTCTTTTAAATCTGCGTCATCTGTGTTATCTGCGGATGAAAAATAATATACTAAAGATATAAACCACTTATCATTTACATTGCTGTAGCAATCCTCTGAGATCCGCCTGCGGCACTCCAAGAGACATTGCTTTCTCAAAATCCTGCTTTGCCAAATTTTTCTTCTTCTGGAACAGATAGATTTGTCCGCGCATCAGATAGGCTTCCGTTTGCGAAGGATTCAGTTTCAAAGCTTCTTCCAAGTCAATCATTGCCAGATCGACATGCTGCATATCCTGTTCTATTCCTGCACGTGCTACGTATAAGGCTGCATCCTGCGGATCTTCTACCAGCATCTTATTCAATATCTCCAAGGCTTTTTGTAAATTTCCGTCTTTCTGCTCCAAAGTAGCAAGTCCTAAACGGGCATTATAATTTTGAGGATCGAGCTTCAGTAATCGTTCATAATCTGCCCGGGCAAACTTGAGATCGCGCTGGGTCACATAAATATAGGCACGCATCAGGAGTGCTTCCCGGTTATCCTTTTCCATATCCAGCACTAAAGAATAGTCTACACGTGCCTGCTCATTCCGTCCCATTTCAAGATTCAGTGTGGCACGATTCAAGAGAATGGGAACTGCCCGTGGAGCAATGTTCAAGGCATACGTGTAGGATTCTAAAGCCTGATCATAATCCCGTTGTCGACGTTGAATAGTACCGAGATTAGAAAACAATAAGGCATTATGCGGATTAGCAGGTTCCAGTTTCAAAGCCTGGCGGATATAATTTTCCGCCTGTGCCAGACTATCTTGTTCAGTACAAGCAATGGCACGGTCCGAAAGTTCCTGATAGGTTTGGGCAAACACAGGAGATACACCTATTATATATATAAGGAAAGAGAGAATAGACTTCTTCATTTTTAATTTATTTAAAGATTATGTTTCAAGACAGGGAATCATTTGTTTCATTACTTGAAACGGTTAGTTTCATCGCTTGAAATTGTTTGTTCCACAACGAGGAAACACTTATTTCCAAATACGCAACGAAGCATTTAATAAGAATTACTAATCCAGCGGATAAGTCTCGAATGCAAACAACTCCGTAGACAGATAACGCTCTCCCGTATCAGGCAGAAGAACTACAATCTTCTTATCCGCAAGCTCCGGACGTTGTGCCAGCAAACGCGCTGCATATACAGCTGCACCGGAAGATATGCCCGCCAGTAATCCTTCGGTAGACGCCAACTCACGTCCGCCACGAATTGCTTCATCATCGGGCACAGGAAACACTTCATCTACAACAGAGGCATCATAAATAGCAGGAATAAAATTGGCTCCGATTCCCTGAATACGATGTGGCCCTTCCACTCCGCCTTCTAATACAGGAGAAGATTCCGGTTCTACGGCAACAATATACACATTCGGATTATGTTTTTTCAAGGCACGTGCCACCCCGCAGATGGTTCCGCCTGTTCCCACTCCGGCAATAAACACATCCACTTTTCCGTCTGTATCCGTCCAGATTTCTTCACCTGTAGTGAGCGTATGAATCTGTGCGTTAGAAGGATTTTCAAATTGTTGAAGGATGACCGAACCGGGAATAGACGCCCTCAACTCCTGCGCTTTTGCAATGGACCCTGCCATACCGGCCAATCCATCTGTCAGTACAATTTCAGCACCCAGTGCTTTCAGCAGATTACGACGCTCTATACTCATGGTTTCGGGCATCGTGAGCATCAGGTGATATCCTTTGATTGTAGCAACCATCGCCAGTCCTACACCGGTATTTCCACTGGTAGGCTCTATAATCGTCGCACCGGGCTTCAGTGCTCCGCGCGCTTCTGCATCTTCAATCATAGCAAGCGCCACACGATCCTTCACACTCCCAGCCGGATTGAACGCTTCCAACTTTGCGATAATATTCTGTTTCAGTCCATATTTACGACTGTATTCCGCTAATTCCATTAAAGGCGTATGCCCTATTAATTCCGTCAGGTTCTTTGCTATTTTTGCCATAATCATAAAAATTAAGAGGCTGTATCAAAATCTCTGATACAGCCTCACAAAGGTAGAAAAAATCTTGTTGTTCCTTTATTTCCTTAATAAAGATTAGCTACGTTTGATATAATCTACCACCCATGCTCCTACTTCTTTGGTACCATATTTCGCACCACCTTCCACCTGAATTTCCGGTGTACGAACGTTAGCATCCAAAGAAGCATCTACAGCTTTGCGAATCAATGCGCCTTCTTCCAGCAAATTGAAATATTCGAATAACATCGCAGCCGAAAGAATTTGCGCCAACGGGTTAGCAATATTCAAACCTTTAGCTTGTGGCCATGAACCGTGGATCGGTTCGAATACAGGAGTGCTTTCGCCTGTAGAAGCCGAAGGAAGCAATCCCATAGAGCCACTGATTACAGAACCTTCATCCGTAAGGATATCACCGAATGTATTCTCGGTAACCATTACATCAAAGAATTTAGGCTCCTGAATCATCTTCATGGCTGCATTGTCCACGAACATATAGTCCGTAATCACTTCAGGATATTGCGGTGCCATTTCCTGGGCAATCTGTCTCCACAGGCGTGAAGATGCGAGCACATTGGCTTTATCTACCACCGTGAGGTGCTTATTGCGTTTCATGGCATACTCGAAACCAACTTTCAGAATACGTTCAATCTCCGGACGAGTGTACATATTGGTATCATACGCTTTGTCGTTGTCCTGATACTTCTCGCCGAAATACATACCGCCGGTCAGTTCGCGGATACAAAGAAAATCTGCACCATCTACCAGTTCTGCACGAAGCGGTGATTTATGGAGCAGACATTTGAAAGTTTGTACCGGACGGATATTGGCAAACAATCCCAGTTTCTTACGCATAGCCAGCAGACCCTGTTCGGGACGTACTTTGGCAGTAGGATCATTGTCGAATTTCGGGTCACCTACAGCCGAGAACAAAACAGCATCCGCGTTTTTACAAACTTCATAAGTAGCTTCGGGGAACGGATCTCCCACTTTGTCGATAGCATCTGCACCGCAGATGGCATATTCGTAGTTTACTTTATGTCCGAACTTCTCACATACGGCGGTCATTACGTCCACACCTACGGTGGAAATCTCCGGGCCAATGCCGTCACCGGCTAATACTGCAATTTTAAAATCCATTGTTTTCTTTATTTTTTAGGTATTCTTCTATTTTCTTCTGATTCACAAAATTTTTGCGACGATAACGGTCGCCCCACACAAAACCCGCTGTTAGTATAAGGGTATTGATAGCAGAGATGAAATATTCGTCCGCACTCAACTCCCTATCCTTCCAACGCAGAAAGAGATTGAAAGCAAAGAGCAAGACTGCATACAGCGCATAACACACCTTCGGATGATTTTCAAAGAATGATTTCTTTTTCTCAGCGGGGTTCATTATTCTGATTTTTTAAGTTCATAGTCATCCTCAATGATATTCAGCATCTTCATTGTTGCCTTAATCGCTGCCTCCGTCTGGTCGGCATCCAGTCCGCGTGTACGGAACACCGTGCCGTCATAGCTCCAGGTAATCACAGTCTGCACAAAAGCATCGGTACGCCCACCGGGAGGGATGGTTACGGCATAGTTTGTCAACATGGGGAATTTGCGTCCCAACGTCACTTTATAAATCTTACGCAGAGCACGTACAAAAGCATCATACTGACCGTCACCGCTGGAACTTTCTTCAAACTCCTGTCCGTTGATTTCAATCTTCAGCGTAGCCATCGGCTTCAGACCGTAAGCAAGGTTCACGATGTATGTCTTCAGCTTCACTTTCTCATTCATCACTCCGTGCTTTAGTACATCCGAAACGATATAAGGCAAATCTTCTTGGGTAACCAGTTCTTTCTTGTCACCCAACTCGATAATCCGTTCCGTCACCTTACGCATGGAATCCTCATCCAGCGTCAGTCCCAGATCTTCCAGATTCTTACGGATGTTCGCCTTACCACTGTTCTTACCCAGTGCATACTCCCGCTTACGTCCGAAACGCTCGGGTAACAGGTCGTTGCAATAAAGGTTACTCTTATTGTCTCCATCGGCATGTACCCCCGCTACCTGCGTGAACACATTTTCACCTACAATCGGTTTATTGGCGGGTATGGCAATACCGGAATAAGATTCAACCACCCGGCTGACTTCATTCAAACGACCTTCGTCAATGTTAGTGATAGCATTGAAATGATCTTTCAGAATAGCCTGCACACTGGACAACGGTGCATTACCGGCACGTTCGCCCAGACCGTTGATCGTGGTATGAAGTCCCTTCGCACCACTCAGCACGGCAGCCAGCACATTGCTCACTGCCAGGTCGTAGTCATTATGCGGATGGAAATCGAAGTGAGCATGCGGATAGCGCTTCACCATCTTCCGCATATATTCGATGACCTGCAAAGGATTCAGCACACCCAATGTATCAGGCAACATATACCGTTTGATATTCGTGTGCATCAGTGCATCCACCATCTGGAAGACATACTCTGGAGAATCTTTCATCCCGTTGCTCCAGTCTTCCAGGTAAATATTCACCTCCATATCCTGCTCATTGGCATAATTCACTACGCCAATAATATCCTCGATATGTTCTTCAGGGGTCTTTCTCAACTGACATGTGCAATGCTTCAGCGAACCTTTGCACAGAAGATTAATGACGCGGCAGCCGGTAGCGTGTATCCAGTCTACCGACGTATACCCGTCTACGAAACCCAACACCTCCACCCGGGGCAATAAATTACGCCGCGCCGCCCAGTCACATATCATCTTGACTGCGTCGAACTCACCGTCCGAAACCCGTGCCGAAGCTACTTCCACCCTGTCTACTTTCAGTTCTTCCAGTAGCAGACGGGCTATCATCAGCTTTTCATGGGGGACGAACGACACACCGCTGGTTTGCTCACCGTCGCGGAGCGTAGTGTCCATGATTTCTATTTGGGGCTGTCTATACTTCATTTTTTATTTTCCCACGCTTCTATTTTATCTTTATTCTCTACCAGGAAATCGATGTCATCCAGGCCATTCATCAGGCAATGTTTCTTGTAAGCATTGATTTCGAAAGTCTCACTTTTACCTGTTGCCTTGTTGGTGATTGTCTGTTCCGGCAGGTTCACCACTACCTCCGTTTTCGGATCGGCGGCAATGGAATCAAACAATTCTTTCAGGAACGGTTCGCTCACCACTACAGGCAATACGAAATTATTCAGTTCATTATTCTTGTGGATATCTGCAAAGAAACTGCTGACCACCACGCGGAAACCATAATCTGCAATGGCCCATGCCGCATGCTCGCGGCTACTGCCCGAACCGAAGTTCTTTCCGGCTACAAGCACCTGTCCGCTATAGGTCGGATCGTTCAGAACGAAAGAGTCGATTTTGTTTCCTTGTTTGTCATACCGCCAGTCGCGGAACAGATTCTCTCCGAAGCCCTCTTTAGTCGTAGCTTTCAGAAAACGTGCAGGAATGATCTGGTCTGTATCTACATTCTCCAACGGGAGAGGCACACAAGTACTGGTGATGATATTGAATTTCTGTTTCATTGTTTCTTATCTTTGATTTTGAAATACTTATTATTAATGACTTCTACCGGGAGGACTGAAATTACATCAGTTCTCTCGGGTCCGTAATCACTCCCGTCACTGCTGCCGCAGCTGCTACCAGCGGACTGGCAAGTAATGTGCGTGAACCCGGTCCCTGACGACCTTCAAAATTACGGTTACTTGTAGAAACCGCATACATTCCGGCAGGCACCTTATCATCATTCATTGCCAGACAAGCCGAACATCCCGGCTGGCGGATAGCAAAACCTGCTTCCTCCAATACCTTATCCAGACCTTCTTCACGAATCTGTGCATCTACCATCCACGAACCGGGTACCAACCAGGCAACCACATGTTCTGCCTTCTTACGGCCTTTCACTAACGAGGCGAAAGCACGGAAATCTTCAATACGTCCATTCGTACAAGCACCCAAAAACACATAATCTATCTTCTTGCCCAATACTCCCTCACCGGGTTGGAAGCCCATATAATTCATTGATTTCAGGAATGAAGCTTTTGCAGCCTCTCCCATTCCGTCAGTCGTAGGAATGTGCTGCGTGATGCCCATACCCATACCCGGATTTGTTCCGTATGTAATCATCGGTTCGATATCTGCCGCATCAAAATGCACTTCTTTATCAAACGTAGCATTCTCATCGCTCTTCAGCGTCTTCCAGTATGCCAATGCTTTCTCCCATTCCTCACCTGCCGGAGCATATTCGCGACCTTTAATATATTCAAATGTCACTTCATCTGGTGCCACCATACCACCACGTGCACCCATTTCTATACTCAGGTTGCACAGTGTCAGGCGTCCTTCCATAGTCAGACTGCGCACTGCTTCTCCGGCATATTCCACAAAATAACCAGTTGCACCGCTCGTTGTCATTTTAGACATCATATAAAGAGCAATATCTTTTGCCGTCACACCTTTACCCAATTTTCCGTCCACTGTGATGCGCATTGTCTTGGGGCGTGTCTGCAAGATACATTGTGAAGCCATTACCATTTCGACCTCACTTGTACCGATACCAAAAGCTACTGCTCCCATCGCACCGTGCGTTGAAGTATGCGAGTCACCACATACAATCGTCATTCCCGGCAATGTCAAGCCTCTTTCCGGACCTACCACATGGATGATACCATTCTTCTTATGCAACATGCCGAAATGTGTCAATCCAAAATCTTCCGCATTCTTGGCCAGTGTATCCACCTGTGTTTTGGAGATCGGATCTTCAATCGGCTTGTCCTGATCGTGGGTCGGCGTATTATGGTCGGGCATACAAACAATCTTTTCCGGACGGAAACATTGGATACCGCGTGCGCGCATTCCCGCAAAAGCCTGCGGACTGGTTACTTCATGACAATAAAGGCGATCTATATATAACTGTGTGGGACCATCTTCCACTTGCTGAACCACGTGGGCATCCCAGATTTTATCAAATAATGTATTCATCAGATTTATTACGATTTTACAATTTATAATTGAGGTTAGTCTTATGATTTGAACTTATTGATACAATCGATATAAGCTTCTACCGATGCGGCAATAATATCCGTATTCGCACCGAAACCATAATAAATATGATTGTCATATTCCACCTGCATGTGTACCTTACCCATATCGTCACTACCTTTGCTGATAGCCTGGATCGTAAATTCCTTCAGTGTCATATGGCGGTCAATGATCTTCTTTAAAGCCTTTATCGCTGCATCTACCGGACCGTTTCCACTAGCAGCCGCTTCAAACTTTTCACCGGAGATATTCAGTCCCAGACTAGCAACCGAACGTACACCTACTCCACTGGTCACTTGCAGATATTCCAGTTTCACGCGGTGGTTCTGTGTGCGGTCTGCACCGGCAAGCACCAGGATATCATCATCATTAATATCCTTCTTCTTATCCGCCAATTTCAGGAAAGCTTCATATACCTTGTCCAGTTGTTCCTGTTCAAGATCCACGCCTAATACCTGCAAACGATTCTTCAAAGCAGCACGTCCGCTACGGGCAGTCAATACGATAGAATTATCGTCGATACCCACATCGTGCGGGTCGATAATTTCGTAAGTCTGCACATTCTTCAACACACCATCTTGATGAATACCCGATGAGTGTGCAAAGGCATTACGACCTACGATAGCCTTGTTAGGCTGCACCGGCATGTTCATCAAGCTTGAAACCATGCGGCTTGTCGGATAAATCTTCTGGGTATTGATGTTCGTTTCAATTTCAATATCTTTATGGCATTTGATAATCATAGCCACTTCCTCAAGCGAAGTATTACCTGCGCGTTCACCGATACCATTGATAGTAACCTCTACCTGGCGGGCACCATTCAGTACACCAGCCATCGTATTTGCAGTAGCCATTCCCAAGTCATTATGACAGTGCGTAGAAAGAATCGCTTTCTCAATACCACTCACATGCTCCATTAAATACTTGATCTTCGCTCCATATTCATCCGGCAGACAGTAACCGGTCGTATCCGGAATGTTCACTACTGTAGCACCCGCTTTAATTACAGCTTCCACCACACGAGCCAGATATTCATTGTCCGTACGACCTGCATCTTCTGCATAGAACTCCACATCATCCACGTAACGGCGGGCATACTTCACAGCAGCTACTGCACGCTCGATGATTTCCTCACGATTGGAATTGAATTTATATTTGATATGCGAGTCCGATGTACCGATACCTGTATGAATACGTTTGTGCTTGGCAAACTTCAGAGCATCTGCAGCTACATCTATATCTTTTTGTACCGCACGGGTCAATGCGCAAATAGTAGGCCATGTCACCGCTTTGGATATTTCAATAACAGAGTTGAAATCTCCCGGACTGGAAATCGGGAATCCAGCTTCAATAACATCCACGCCCAGCAGTTCCAGTGCCTTTGCTACCTGAATCTTTTCCACTGTGTTCAATTGGCATCCCGGGACCTGCTCGCCATCGCGGAGCGTTGTGTCAAAAATAAATAACTTGTCACTCATTTCTTATAGTTTTTTATAAATTATTACCATTAAAAAAAGCCTTTCGCACTTGGAAGTGAGAAAGGCTTTCGAATATCCTAATCGTTACATATATTCACGCACAGCACTCACTTCCACTAAACCTTGCCAGTAGAATAATAATACCACACAGTAGAATATATGTAAAGTTCTGTATCATTTTTATCTTCTTGTTTTTATTATGACGGTGCAAAGGTATAGATAATTTTGTAGCATACAAACAAATTCGTAACTTTTTTCTCTAAAAAAACATCATTTTATAAGTTTGCTATCAAATAACTCTATAAAGTATAACAAAAAAGGGACATACTTGAACGTATGCCCCTTTTTTATATGATCCTATGTGATAAGAATTACTTCTTGTCGCAAGCTTTATCACATTCTTTTTTCTCTTTGCAGCAAGCTTTTGTGCTATCGCAAGCAGCAGAATCTGCCTTGCAGCAAGCTTTTGTTGAATCACATGCCTGTACTTCTTCTACAACTTCAACTTCAGTAGCTTCTACTTCAGTATTAGCTGCCTTTTTGTTACCACAAGAAGTCACGGCGAAAGAAAATGCAACTGCAACAGCTGCCAAAAATAACTTTGTCTTCATCTCTAATTTTGCTTTAAACATTAATAATAAATAGTGCGGCGCAAATATAAGCAAAAAATTAGAATTATACAAATACAAAAAGCCCCCATATCTT
>NZ_MSHA01000035.1:0-2303 GCF_001940965.1 Bacteroides sp. Phil13
GGGTTCGGTTTCTGGAATACCATTCCCACTCGTTTACGAAGCAAGTTGATATCCACACCTGAATATATGTCCTCACCGTCTAGCAAGACCTGACCTGTTATCTTACAGCCTTCCACCAGATCATTCATACGGTTTAAGGATTTAAGCAACGTAGATTTCCCACAACCAGATGGTCCAATAAATGCTGTGATTTCCCCTTTATTAATACTTAGATTTACATCCTTTAGTGCATGAAAATCATTATAGTAAAGATTCAAATCAGAGATCTCCATCTTATTTCGATTTGTAATCATATTCTTCTCTCCTTTAAATGTGATTAGGCGCGTGATAGGCGATTCGCCAGTTTTCTCGATCCCCAATTAATTAGCATTACAATAATAAGCAATACTACTGCTGTTGCAAATGCCTGATTGACATGTAATCCTTCACTGGACAGATTATATAAATGTACTGCCAGCGTTCTACTAGAATCAAACAAACTCTTTGGTAATTCTGGTACGCTGCCTGCTGTAAAAATCAAGGCTGCTGACTCGCCTACAATACGACCAATGGAAAGAATGACGCCTGAAAGAATACCTGGTGCTGCTGGAAGCACAATCTTAAATACTGTTCTTAGCCGTCCAGCACCTAATCCAAAGCTGCCTTCTCTATAAGAGTCTGGTACAGATTTTAATGCTTCCTCTGTTGTCCTCATAATAAGTGGCAGAATCATAATAGATAGCGTTGCTGCTCCTGATAGAATGGAAAGTCTCCATCCAAGTGCTGTAACAAAGAACAGCATACCGAACAATCCATATACGATGGATGGGATTCCTGATAAGGTTTCTGAGGTAATTCTGATAATTCCAACAAACTTGTTCCCTCTCTTGGCGTATTCTACAAGGTAGATTGCTGAGCTAATTCCAATCGGAACTGCTATGAGTAAGGATAATGCCGTCATAAGAATCGTATTGATCAATGCAGGCATAAGCGATAAATTTGTTGTGTTATACTTCAACGAAAACATATCCAGCGATAGATACGGAACCCCTCGTATAACAATATAGAGAATAATAAATGCTAGCACTGCGACTGTAATTGTTGCAGCAATCATAACTAATCCCCGAAGCAAAAGAGATATGTTATCTCGACGTTTCTTAGGCTTCTTTGTTTGCATGTTAATTGTCATCATATATTACTCCTCCTTTTAATGAAAGAGAAACACAGATTGATAATCAGAATAAACACAAACAGTACCACTGCCGTTGCTATCAGTGCTTCTCTATGCAGATCTGCTGCATATCCCATTTCCATAACGATATTAGCGGTCATAGTACGAACCCCTTTGAGAATTCCTTTTGGCATTCTGGTATTGTTACCTGCTACCATAATCACCGCCATAGTTTCTCCAATTGCTCTACCAATTCCAAGGATCACACCTGCCATAATACCGGATTTTGCTACTGGTAATATAGTAAAGAATACGCTTCTCTCATGGCTGGCTCCAAGAGCTAATGCCCCTTCATAGTAGCTATCAGGTACCGCTCTAATAGCCGCCTCACTTACACTGACGATAGTCGGTAAAATCATAATTCCTAACAATATGGAAGCTGTAAGAATACTGTTTCCATTCCCTCCGAATACATTGCTTACGAATGGCACAATAATCATAACACCGAAAAATCCATATACAATGGATGGTATTCCAGCCAATAAGTCGATGGCTGATTTCATGACCCGATAGATTCTCTTCGGACAGAACCTTGCCATAAACACAGCAGTCAGGATACCAATTGGAACCCCCATAATTACAGCACCAGCTGTAATATAGATACTACCTAAGATAAATGGGAAGATTCCATAGGAAGCAGGAATGTTATTAGGCTTCCATTTCTCTCCTAACAAGAAATTAAACAATCCGATTTTCTTCATTGCAGGTATACCGTTTGCTAATAGGAAGACGCAGATGACGCCTACTGCAAAGATACTGACTAAGGCTGCTAGCAAAAACATGTACTTTGCATAAACCTCTTTTCTTGCTCTTCTTCTATAACTCTTCATTTCTTTTGTTATCACGTTATTTGTCTCAATGTCATCCATCAATAATTCATTAGATGCCATGTGGCCACCTCCCCGATATCATTCTGTTTCTTAAGTAAACTTTACTTGTTTCATGTAAATTGCATTGACGTCACTGTGTAAAATGTATGTAAAATTGTTGTAAGTCTACATAAAAAAGAATGAATTTATGCCTACACAGGAGATAACAAAAGAGACGAAAGATATAATTAATATCTTTCGCCTCTTACCTTAACACGAACATA
>NZ_MSHA01000036.1:0-14505 GCF_001940965.1 Bacteroides sp. Phil13
GGGCTACTTTGAGTGGATTTTCCAAACTACAAAAAGCTGCCCCAAATTATAGATTTCCGGGACGAGGACGGGAACGACCGGATGCAGGAAGAAATACAGGCAAATTACAACCGGGTCAAGCAAGAAGTCCAGCAGATTGTCACGAATGAAATGGAACGGATAAAGAACGACCCTGAATTGCAATATTTAATAAAGGAATAGTAGTTTATATCGTTTCGTTGGTGTTGTTATATCGATAATCGTGTTTTTATTTACGATATTTGATATATTTATATCAATATGCTTGTTTTGTATTACGAAAAATGCTACATTTGCCACATAATTGATTTTAATGGATTATGTACACAGAAATATTAAGAATAATAGAAGGGGGATTAGCTAAAGACACGAAAAAAGTCTATAGCTATTCCAAGTTACTTGCCGAAAAAATGGGCAAGGATGGAGATAGCAGGATGTCTAAAATGATTATGAAAGCAATAGAAAATAGAATGGCTACGACCATTACTATGGATGAATTGCTAACAACACCTGTTGACCAAGAAAGCCGATTGAGTATTGTAGATGTATCAGTCCCCTCGGTTGATAGTACGCCAATTGTTCTACCAAAATTGATAGATAATAAAATAGCAGACTTTATTAATGTTGTAAAACACCAAAGTCAGTTAATTCAAAAAGGAGTAGAAACGTCAAATTCACTACTTCTTTATGGGAGTCCGGGATGTGGAAAAACAACTATTGCTAAATATATATCTGAAAAAACAGGATTGCCCTTAGTCGTTGCAAGGTTTGATGCCATTGTGTCTTCCTTATTAGGGAATACAGCCAAGAATATTAGAAAAATTTTTGACTTTGCTGATCATAAACCTTGTATTTTATTTTTGGATGAATTTGATGCTATTGCGAAAGCAAGGGATGACCAATATGAATTAGGAGAATTAAAAAGAGTAATAAATAGCCTCTTGCAAAATATAGATTCTTTTGCAAAACAGAATATTCTTATCGCAGCTACTAATCATCCAGAATTGTTAGATAAAGCAATTTGGAGAAGATTTAATACGGTTATAGAAATAGGTGTTCCTCAAGATGAAGAGTTAGTTAGACTATTAAAAACTTTTGTAGATGATTTTAATACGGATTTTACGACTGATGAAAAAAAATGCGATAAAATAGCTAAATTACTTATTGGTAAGTCGCCATCTGATATAAAAACAATCATCAATAATGCAAAAGCTAAAATTGTTATAAGCAATAGAGATATTCTCCAATATGAAGATGTTCTGATTGAATTGTTTGAGTTTAACAATAGAGGTAATCTTACTGTTGACGGGTTAGTAGAATATTTGAATGACAATGGAGTTCCCCAAGCGGCTATTGCTGATAGGATGGGGATTTCTCTTAGACAAGTTCGCAATTATTTAAATAAACAATCATAGTTATGGCAAAAAATCTTCCTATTAAGTTCTTTCAAAAAAGACAAAAAGACGAATTAGATACGGAAGGTGGTAGTAGCAATAAGCCACCTAAATGGGTCAATCCTGAAACTGTATGTGAGAAATCAATACATTTTAGACAAGTGTTAAATGAAGTTGCAGAATCTTTGTCAAGAAAAGTGAGACGTAATAACTACGTTCCTTCTGTTGTAAAATTAAAGATGAATTCTGATGCCTTAGCTAAAACTTATCGCAGAGAAGTTGCAAACCTATTTAATGTAGGTAAGTTAAATACGATTGGAGTAAGTGGTGAAGATGAGGTTTTGGTTAAAATAGATAACAAAGATGATTTGCGAAGAATTTCTGATAAAATAGCATATGCAGAAATGAGCCATCCTACTCCTTCTGTTATCATAGGTATTTCTGCTATAATTAACATTGAAGAGTTTAAACCTCAAGTTAATGTAACACCTACTGCCGGAACAATATTGAAAGTCAAACTATTTAACTACTATGACAATTCTTTGAATAGTGTCTTAATTAAAGAATTTGAAAAGTATTGTAAAGAGCATAAGTTAAATTATAAAAGTGTTCCTTATTCTGGAGAACTGAATATTTACCGAATAGATGGTATCACTATAGACGCATTTAATGAAATAAAAGAATTTGATGGTATTCAATTAATATCAGAGATGCCAACTTATGATATTACTATGGATTCTGTTTCTGAAAAGAATAATATACCTGTAAAATATCCTAAAGCTGGTATTGAATATCCGGTAGTAGGAATATTGGATACAGGAATTGCAGATATAGATCATTTAAAGCCTTGGCTATGTGACGAAAGCATTACATACTATTCTAAAGAAGATGTAAATAAAAGTCATGGAACTTTTGTTGCAGGAGTATTATTATATGGAGATGAATTAGAGGGGGAAAATTATACTGGATTTGATGGGTGTAGGTTATTGGAAGCTATTGTAATGCCAGATACTTCAAAACAAAGTATAACTGAAGATGAATTGATATTTCAAATATGGGATGCTGTCAGTAGAAATCCTGATGTAAAAGTATGGAATCTTTCTTTAGGAACTAATAGGGAAGCTGATTTATATGAGTTCTCTGATTTTGCCAAGGCATTAGATGAAATACAAGAACAAAACAATGTTCTTATTTGTAAATCAGCAGGTAATTGTACTAATTTTAAATTGAATGCTCCGGTTGAACGAATAGCAAAATCAGCAGATACTGTAAGAGGTTTGGTTGTAGGTTCTTTAGCACATGATAAAAATAATACTGATATTGCAGAAAAAAATAATCCGTCTCCTTTTTCAAGAATTGGACGTGGTCCTTCACATTTAATAAAACCAGATGTAGTTCATTTTGGAGGTAACGTGGGATTAGATAGTTTCAATAATATTACAACAAACCCTGTTAAATCATTTTCGGTTTCAGGTCAAGTAGTTGGGAATGTTGGTACAAGTTTTTCAACGCCCAGAATAGCTGCAATAACTTCTGGACTTGATGCGATGCTAAATGAATCCTTTAATCCAAACTTATTAAAAGCTTTAATTATACACTCTGCAAAATATCCGGAGGAGATGAAAATGCAGATAGCTGATAAAATTAAATATACAGGATTTGGACTTCCTTCTAATGTTAAAGATATTCTTTTTAATGAACCTAATGAAATAACACTTATACTTCAAGATACATTAGAAAGAGGACATTTTATTGATATACTTGATTTTCCATTTCCTCAAAGCATGGTGGATGATGAAGGCTATTTTTATGGAGAAGTTACAGTTACATTAGTTACATCGCCTATTCTGGAGGTTTCACAAGGTGCAGAATATTGTCAGTCTAATATAGATGTTATGCTTGGCACATATGATGAAAAGATAGAACGTGATACTACAAAGCGAACTGTTAAGAATCCTATTGGTGCGGACGGAAGGCAAAATGTTTTAGCAATGGCAAATTATAGCAAAAAAGCATCCAAGGACATCACTTCTCCTTTTGCAACTGAACGAATGCTGGTTGCTTATGGTGATAAATTCCAGCCAGTCAAAAAATGGAGTGTAAATTTTGATGAATTTACGCCTGCTAATAAGGAGAAATTTCTAAAAGCACCTAAGAATTGGTATTTAAAGATGGAAGGATTGTATCGTCATTTTACAGAAGAAAAATGTGAGATGGAAGATAGAACACCAAGCCAAGACTTTTGTCTTGTAATAACCATCAAAGATACCAAAAAGAAAGGTAATATATACAATGAAGTTACTCAATTGCTTGATAATTTTAGTTTTATACATAGCAATGTGAAAGTTAAAGAAGAAGTACGAATCAGATTAAATAGCTAATAAACCAAGAAAAAACAATAAGCCTCAAAAGCGGGTAACTTTTAAGGCTTTATCATAGGAATGTTAAAACTATAGGAGTATTACAGGGTTGGTTACCCTTGCCATTCCTACTTTATTGAAAATCCAATATTACTGCAAATATAGTCATGTTTTCAATAAAACGAACAGATTGCAATATATTTCAATATTGGTTCGTCCTATCGGGAAAACTCATTACCCGTTATTAATGAGAATATAGTTAGTCATTTAAAAAAGAAATTTTATGGCACGAAATGGTAAAGTTGGCGATGGACATCGTAATGGGGCTGTAAGAGGAAGAACTCAAACCTTTAATCCTAAAACAGGTAATTGGGTTAAACGAAATTCCGAAACAGGAAAATTTATGGATGTTAAATCAGATGGTACTCCTTTTAAAGGAGTGACAAAAGAGAAATAGTTTTAATTTTGACGGCTGTCCAGTTTCTCTGGGCAGCCATTTTTTCATTTTATTAGGCTTAGAATATATGATAAGATGTTATAGTAATATTCCTTTTGTAATAATTTTATGGTACAAAACAATTAGTGATTTAAAAAGATACTTCTTTCTTAATCTCTGATTAAAAAAATTATTGGGATTTTAGCTATTAGTCAAAAAGCTACAATAGTGAGCAATGAACTTTAACCTCTTTTTCAATGATTGCAATATTTATTTGTCTGCCTGCGGACAAATGAAGCCAAACGAGGACTAATGAAGCCACCTATTCCCAAATCCTTAAATATACTCTATTTCATCCTTACTTTTACTTCCGAAATTTTTATTTACTCACTAAAATTCAAAACATTATGGATGTAAACACAGCCAACCAATCCACCACTGACGAACAGATGATGGATATTCTTCTTGTACTGGATAAGGAGAAAAAGACAATCAGCGCAGTAAAAGGCGTGGATGAAAACGGGGAACTCCAAACCGTACCACCGGAGAACAACAGCGAACTTCTGAAATTCGACCGTCACGGTGATTTCTTTTCCAACTTCTTTTCCAACATGATGAACCAGTTGAAGAACCCGACCCGTTTCAACTTCTTCAAAATCCCTAAGATTGAACTTCCCAAAATCGAGCCGATAATCAGGGATAACTTCAATCATCCGACACCCGAAAATGAAGCGGGCATAGAGCGTTACCGGGTAACACCTGAAACCGTGAAGCAGGAAGCGAAGAAAGAACAGCAGGAAACCCAAACCCAACAACCACAGCAGCCATCCAAAGAAACGGGAGCAACGGCGCAAGCACCGCAGCAACCCGACAAAAGTAAGTATGTGATTGACCCGGATAAAGTGGACTGGGAAGCCTTAAAGAATTTTGGTCTATCCAAAGAACAGCTTGAAAAGTCAAAAGCATTAGAACCCATGTTAAGGGGCTACAAATCCCCCGGAGCGTTTACCATTGCTGGAAACTACAATTCAGCCATTATGAAACTAGACGCACGTTTATCTTTCCGGCACGACAAAGACGGGAATGTAGTTTTGGCTATACACGGCATCCGACAAAAGCCGGAACTTGAACGCCCGTTCTTCGGACATGAATTTTCCAAAGAGGATAAAGCCAATCTTCTTGAAACGGGCAATATGGGACGCATAGTAAACCTGAAAAACTATATCACGGGAGAAATGATACCCTCTTTCGTCAGCGTGGATAAGGTAACAAACGAACTGGTTTCCATGCGTGCGAGCAGCGTCCAAATACCGGATGAAATAAAGGGTGCCAAACTGAACAAGGAACAACAGCAAGCCTTACGGGAAGGAAAAGGGGTATTCCTTGAAAATATGATTTCCAACCGTAAAAATCCCTTTTCCGCAACCGTTCAGGTCAATGCGGACAAGAAAAGTTTGGAATTTATCTATCCCAATGCCAAACAGTCACAGGAGCAAGGGCAGAAACAGACGCAGCAGAACAGCCTTGTCACCAGTGACGGTGTAACCATTCCCAAAAGCATTTCAGGAATAGAGCTATCCCGCCAGCAACAGCAGGATTTAGTCAATGACAAGACCATCTTTGTTGCCGGACTGAAAGACAAGCGAGGGGTCGAATACGATGCTTATATTCAGGTAAACCATGATAAGAAAAAATTAGGCTTTTACAGTGACAATCCCAGCTTTGACCGTTCCGCCGTAAAAGAGATTACTCCGGCAAGCAAGAACCGCACACAGATAGCGGTCAATTCGGAAGGCAAGACCAACGAAGCCACCAAGAAAGTGAAAGAACCTTTGAAAAAGGGTCAGGACAAGCCCACTGAAAAACAAAAGACCAAGCAGGATAAAAAGGAGAAGCAGGAGCAGACGGACAAACCCAAACAGAGCAGGGGACGCAAAAGATGATAGCGGTGTTAATCCTTATCCCGGTTGTCGGTTTCGCCCTGTTTACCCTTGTCTGTTACGAAACAGACTGGAAAACCATAGACGAGCAGAACCGACAATTTTATGTAGATGGTTATCACATCTATTATGACCGGAAAATCCTAAAACAAAAAGAAGTGGAACAATTAAAATCAAAATTAGAATGATTGCAGTAATCGGAGAAAAACCAAGCGTGGCAAGGGATATTGCTCGTATTTTAGGAGCGAGTGAAAAACAGGATGGCTATCTTTCAGGTAACGGGTATCTCGTTACCTGGGCGTTCGGCCATCTTGTAGGTTTGGCAATGCCGGAAGCATACGGCATACAGAGTTTCCGCCGGGAAAGTCTGCCTATTATCCCGGATAGTTTTCAACTTACCCCCCGACAAGTGAAAGCGGAAAAAGGGTACAAGGCAGACCCCGGCGCATTGAAACAACTAAAGGTAATCAAAGACGTATTCGACCAGTCGGATAAGATAATTGTCGCCACCGATGCAGGGAGAGAGGGAGAACTTATCTTTCGCTACATCTACCAGTATATCGGATGCAACAAGCCCTTTGTCCGTTTATGGATAAGCAGCCTTACCGACAAGTCAATCCGTGAGGGACTGCAAAACCTGAAAGCCGGTAGCCTGTATGATAACCTTTTCCTTTCGGCACAGGCACGCAGCGAAGCGGATTATTTGATAGGAATTAATGGTACACAGGCTTTAAGTGTGGCAGCCGGACAAGGTATTTTTTCTTTGGGACGGGTACAGTCGCCCACGTTGACGATGATATGTACCCGCTTTTTAGAGAATAAGAACTTTATCCCGCAAAAGTATTGGCAACTGAAATTACAGACAACTAAGGACAATGTAACTTTTACGGCACTATCCACAGAAAAGTACGATATGCAGCAGCCCGCCATCGACACGCTGCAAAGGATAAAGGAAGCGGAAACAGTACAGGTGAAAACCGTAGAACGTAAGGAAGTGAATCAAGAACCGCCCTTGCTTTATGATTTAACTTCACTCCAAAAAGAAGCGAATACGAAACTGAATTTTTCCGCAGACAAAACCCTATCCATCGCACAAAAGTTATACGAGGGTAAACTAATCAGCTACCCCCGAACCGGAAGCCGTTATATCTCACAGGACGTGTTCGAGGAAATCCCGGAACGTCTTGTTAATTTGGAACAATACGCCCGTTTTGCCGGGTATGCAGCCGGAATGAAAGGTAAAGCCTTAAATTCCCGTTCCGTGAACGATGGCAAGGTAACAGACCACCACGCCCTGATAGTAACGGAAAACCTGCCCGGTAAACTGGAAACAGACGAACAGGCAATCTATGAACTGATAGCCGGAAGAATGTTGGAAGCCTTTTCTGAAAAATGCGTCAAAGACGTTACCAGTGTAACGCTGGAATGTGCGGGGTCGCTTTTCACGGTCAAAGGGTCTATAATCAAGTCCGCCGGATGGCGTGCCGTATTCGGCGAGAAAGAGGACGGGGAAGATAACGCCACTTTGCCCGCCATGCAGGACGGAGATAGTTTACCGCTTTCCGATATTGAATTACTGGAGAAACAGACCAAGCCCAAGCCGTTACACACGGAAAGCAGTTTGCTTTCTTCAATGGAAACAGCAGGTAAGGAACTGGAAAACGCCGACCTGAAAGCCAGCATGAAAGATACGGGTATAGGCACGCCCGCAACACGGGCAGCCATCATCGAAACGCTGTTTTCTCGGCAGTATATCGTCCGGGAGAAAAAGAACCTTGTCCCGACCGAGAAAGGTCTTGCCGTTTACAATATCATCCGGGACAAGAAGATAGCAGACGTTGAAATGACGGGAATGTGGGAAAATACGCTTGCCAAAATAGAAAGCGGCGAAATGAACCCCGATACGTTCCGTAAAGGCATCGAAGTATATGCACGGCAAATCACGGCTGAACTTTTGGACGTTCAGCTTTCTTTCGCTTCGGGTAGTGGTTGCATTTGCCCCAAATGCAAGACCGGACGCATCCTTTTCTATCCGAAAGTCGCCAAATGTTCCAATGTGGATTGTTCCGTTACCATCTTCCGCAACAAGAGCGAAAAGCAACTAACAGACAAACAGATTACCGAACTGGTGGCTACCGGGAAAACCGGGCTAATCAAAGGGTTCAAGAACAGGGATGGTAAAGTCTTTGACGCTTCACTTGCCTTTGACGGGCAGTTTAATGTTACTTTCGTGTTTCCTGAAAAGAAAGGCAAGCCGAAGAAATAGAATGAAAATCATTATATTTGCCACAGAAAGTTTCATTATAGATAGATTATAATTGAATTTTTTGTGGTTGAAGCACCCGGAGGGACACCGGGTGCTTTTTATAAATCTTCTCTACATCACCCTATAAATATACCATTCCCATCTTTTTTTATTTTTTTTCGCATGTAACTATCTGATACGCAAAAATAGTTACCCCTTTGTAACTGTCTAACGTTTAAGTAACTTCTTTTTTTATACTAAGTATATTTGTAACTTTGCCATCGAAAAAGAAACTAAATAACAGTTGATATTCTACTGTTTTTGGTCATTGTTTACATAAATAAAAGGAGAAATAATTATGCATTACACAGGAACTATTTGGAGACCGCCTTATGAGGCATACTCCCTTTTAATTCAAGTTACAGCAGGATGTACTCACCATTCATGCAAGTTCTGTACTCTTTATGAAGACTTGCCTTTCAAGTTTCGAATGTCACCGTTCGAAGAAGTTAAATCAGATTTGAAAGAAGCTAATCACTACTATAAAGATGCAGACAGAGTATTCTTTACAGGGGCTAATCCTTTTGTACTTAGTGTGGATAAGCTCAAAACATTGGCGAAGATGGTACATGAATATTTTCCAAACTGTCAGAGCATCGGTTGTTTTGCAAGAATAACTGATGTTAGCCAGAAATCCGTCAAAGACTTGCAAGAGTTGAAAGACCTCGGTTATGATGGAATTACGTTTGGAATTGAAACGGGAGATGATGAAGCACTTGTTTTTATGAAAAAGGGATATTTGTCTAAAGATATTATCGAACAATGCAAAAAGTTAGAAGAGGTGGATATGAGCTACAATTTCTTTTATTTGACTGGCATTTCCGGTTCAGGGAGAGGGGAAATTGGCGCAAAGGCAACTGCGGAAATCTTCAACCAACTTCACCCACAAATCATAGATGCTTCCATGCTAACCATCTATCCAACCTCTCAGCTATTTCAAGAAATTCAAGCAGGAAATTGGAAAGAGGAAACAGAGATTGAAAAATTGCAGGAGCTAAAAACACTGATTCAGAGCTTGACGGTAAATGCAAGGTTTGCTACTGATGGAGCTTCTAACTTAATCCAAGTCCGTGGTAACTTAAAAACAGATAAGCAAAAGATGGTTCATTTTTTGGAACAACAAATCCATAATCAAGATGAATCTTATTTGCGGCAATACCGTGAGAACTTGCCTCATTTATGAAAAAGGATGTTAGAATAATCGTTCAAAATATTCAACGGTATGACGACTATACGGATAAAATAGTAACTAATGCCATTGGAAACTATTCACGTTCCGGTAGTAGTCATTCTGTTTTATACCGAGAATTATGTGCAGGAGGACATGTTGTTGAAAACCGACTGATAATCAATCCGGAAAAAGCTAATTTATATCGTACAGGGTCGATTTTTACTGAAATGTCTTTCCTAAATGGGGAATTAACGGAATCGGATTATATCACTGCTGATGGAGATATTAATATAAAAGTAAGGACATTGCTTTATCAGCTTAAAATATATGATGACCGCATTCGTGTTGAATTGAATTATGATTTATTTCTTAATGACAAGTTTACGTCTAATAATGCTCTTATTATAAGTATTAGAGATATTGCATAAAAGAATAATGTTATGAAAATAAGAATCGTAGATTTATTAAAATCAGATATTTATGGAATTGATGTCTATGTGAGAGGTTGGGTTCGTACGCATCGGCAGAGTAAAAATATAAGCTTTATTGCTTTAAATGATGGCTCTACTGTACACAATCTTCAAATTGTGATTGAACATGTAAAGTTTGAAAAGAACATGCTAAAGACTATTACTACAGGAAGTTCAATCGGTATAAAGGGCAAATTTATCCGGTCTGCCGGAGGTAAACAACAAGTAGAAGTAATAGCCGGAGATATTGAAGTATATGGAATAGCAGACCCACAGGAATACCCCTTACAGAAAAAGGAACATTCTTTAGAATACTTACGGGAAATAGCTCATTTACGCTTACGCACAAATATTTTTGGCGCAATATTTCGTATGCGCCATAATATGGCTTTTGCCATACATCGTTATTTCAATGAAAGAGGATTCTTCTATTTCAATACTCCTATAATAACAACATCTGATAGTGAGGGAGCAGGAGAACTCTTTGAAGTCAAAACGGAATTAAAAGATGATTTTTTCGGTTCCCCAGCCAATTTAACAGTTTCGGGACAATTAGAGGGCGAGCTTGGTGCGTTAGCATTGGGGGCAATTTATACCTTTAGCCCGACCTTTAGGGCAGAAAATTCAAATACATTCCGTCATCTTTCCGAATTTTGGATGATTGAACCGGAAGTTGCCTTTAATGATATTAACGACAATATGGATTTGGCAGAGGATTTTTTGAAATATCTAATCCGTTATGCACTTGAAAATTGCGAAAGTGATTTAGCTTTTTTAAATGACAACGTAGATAATGGTTTAATGGATAAATTACATTTCGTTGCAAATAATGAATTTATGCGTTTGCTTTATTCTAAAGCTATAGAGATTTTACAAGAATCCGGGCGTCAGTTTGACTACCCTGTAAAACCGGGAATTGATTTATGTGCTGAACATGAACGTCATTTGGTGGAAGAATATTTTCGCCGCCCTGTGATTGTTACAGATTATCCTAAAGAAATAAAAGCATTCTATATGAAACAGAATGAAGATGGAAAAACAGTTCGTGCAATGGATGTATTATTTCCGAAAATTGGGGAAATCATAGGAGGTTCTGAACGGGAAGCCGACTATACAAAATTGTTGCAGCGAATGAAAGAATTGAATATGAATACCGAAAAACTGTGGTGGTATCTTGAATCACGCAAATTTGGCACTGTTCCCCATTCAGGCTTTGGATTGGGTTTTGAACGGTTGATGCTGTTTATTACAGGCATGACAAACATTCGGGATGTTATTCCGTTTCCACGTACACCCCGAAATGCAAATTTCTGATTATAACGAAATTCAATCATGCAAGATTATATCAATGAAATATTGCATCGAATAAATGAAGAAGTGGAGTTGCTTGGCATTGATGAAAATGTCTGCGTGGAGGATGCTTTGCATATGATAGATGTCATACGACCTTTATTCGATAACTTGCGGAGCATGACTGTAAAATATGAATTTCAGAACGAAGATGAAGAAATTCATTTCTTTAAAGATATAAAGCCTGACATTCTTAGTCGGTATTTATACTTTTACAAAATAACAAGAATTGAGATGAAACGTCCGATTGGCAGTGATGATGTACAACGAGAGTATCTTCATTGCCAATTGGATAATTTAAAATATTTCTTTGACCAAAATCTTGATTTCTACCAATATTATCGTTCGAAAGCAACCCACTTAGATTCTTATTACTTTGTTCGGTATAAAGCGAATTTTAGATTGTGTGTTGATAGCGCATTTTTAGATAAAGACCCAGCCTTTTCTACTGGATATGATTACAAAGTAGCTAAAATTTTGTCGAATGAAATGCTACGAATATATCTCAATAGACAATTACAATTGTTAGACAGGAAAATGCAAATATCTAAAATACGAGCGGCACTTTCTGACTTTAATCTGAAATGGACTGGCTCTAAATCAGATGCAGTAGAGTTTGGATATGGACTTGTTGCTATTGCAACACTCAATAATGGAAATGTGACAATAAAAGAAATCATGGCTTTCATTGAAGCAGCTTTTGATATAGATTTAGGAGATTATTATCGAACATATCTAACTCTCAAAAACAGAAAGAAAAATCGAACTGCCTTTTTTACATCAGTAATCGAACAACTGTTAAAGCGAATGGAATCGGACGAATTGTAATAAAGATATTTAGTCCACATAAAAACTACCAAGTAATTACCAACTTGGTAGTTTTTGTTTTTATACGATTTAGATATGAAATGCGGCATTTTCGGGTAATAACACCCTGCTTTTGCTACTGAAAAAGAGAAAAATAAATATTCACCAACTTGGTTATACCTTGTAATTTTTATCTTTTGAAACCCGCCATCTTTGCAGCAAATCAATTAGTTAGCGAAATGGAGATAATAACATTTGAGTCAAAAGCCTATAAGGAATTAGACAACAAGATTACCGCTATTGCCGATTATATATTTAATCACACAGAAGCGGAAAGTACCAATGAGGATGAAATTTGGGTGGATAGTTACGAGGTCTGCACATTTCTAAAAATCAGTGACCGGACATTACAACGCTTGCGGACAGCCGGGACTGTCACTTATTCCAATATCAAGGGACATTATTTCTACAAGATTGGAGAAATAAAACGATTATTGGAAGAACGCCTGATTAAACGAGATAAGGACAGTATTAACGACCTGATAACCAACCACCAGTTATATGTTAAGGAAAGAAGAAATATTAGAAAGGACAAATAATGGGTTATCCGTGTTCAAGCATTACATATCCGGTAATTGGCGGATAGGACGCAATTTTTTAAACCCGCTTTATGAGGATAACAAAGCGTCCTGTAACATCTATTTCGACCGCCGAAGTGGTATCTATAAGATGAAAGATTTCGGCAACGACAGTTATAGCGGTGATTGTTTCTTTTTCGTGGGACAACTTAAAGGGCTGGACTGTAACAATTCAATGGATTTTGTGGAGATACTGGAAACCATAGACCGGGATTTAGGATTGGGACTGGCAACAGGTAATCCGATACCAGTTACCCGTACTTCTTTCCATATAGTAAATGATATGCCGGAAGAAACACCTGAAAAGGAAAGCAAACCCTACCAGTTCAGGGAACAGAAATTTCCGCTTGCTGAATTGATGTACTGGCAGCAGTATGGTATCACACCGGAAGTATTGGAACTTTATAAGGTGTGTTCCTTACGGGACTTTCAGAGCGTAACAGCGGATGGAACACCGTTCACTTATACTTCATCCGTAACAGAACCGATGTACGGGTATAAGAACAAACGGTACATAAAACTGTACCGTCCGTTCTCGAAAGCCCGTTTCCTCTATGGTGGCAATTTCGGGGAAAACTATTGTTTTGGATTAGAGCAGCTACCCGCAAAGGGTGATACACTGTTTATCACAGGCGGAGAAAAGGATGTCATGTCATTGGCGGCACATGGTTTTCATGCTATCTGCTTCAACAGTGAAACGGTGATTATTCCGCCTACGCTGATTTATAAATTGACGTTCCGTTTTAAGCATATCATCTTATTATATGATACTGACAAGACGGGAAAGGAAAGCGCACGCAAACAGGAAAAGCAGTTGGAAGAATTTGGAATAAGACGGTTACTTCTACCGCTTCCTGGAACAAAAGAAGAAAAAGATATTTCTGATTATTTTAAGGCAGGAAATACCCGTGAAGATTTCCTGAAATTGTTTATCGAATTTTTAGATAACCTATATAGTGATACATTGATTATGCTTAAATCGTGCGAAATAGACTTCAATAATCCCCCGGCAAAAGCGCAAGTAATAATTTCTGCCGGGGATGTTCCATTGGGAACACAAGGAAACCTGTTTGGTATTACAGGCGGCGAGGGAACAGGAAAGAGTAATTATATAGCTGCCATGTTAGCGGGCTGTATCTGCCAACCGGATAAGGAAATAGATACGCTCGGCATACAGATAGCTGCCAACAGTAAACACAAAGCGGTATTACTCTATGATACGGAACAGTCCGAAGTGCAACTGTTCAAAAATGTAAGTAACCTGCTGACACGTGCTAAGCAACCGAACAAACCGGAAGAACTGAAAGCATTCTGCCTGACGGGTATGTCCCGTAAAGAACGCCTGCACGCTATCGTACAAAGTATGGATAAATTCTATTACCAGTATGGCGGCATCCAGTTGGTAGTTATTGACGGCATCGCCGACCTTGTAAAGAGTGCCAATGATGAAGTGGAAAGTGTGGCAGTGATAGATGAACTATACCGACTGGCAGGAATTTATAATACCTGTATTCTCTGCGTGCTGCATTTTGTACCCAATGGATTGAAGCTGCGGGGGCATTTAGGTTCGGAATTACAACGTAAGGCGGCAACTGGAAAATCCACTCAAAGTAGCC
>NZ_MSHA01000037.1:0-3190 GCF_001940965.1 Bacteroides sp. Phil13
ACTCCCATCATTGCACCGTCCACAGACTGACGGTCACGCACATTACCAATGTAAAATTTTACTTTGGGATTTTGCAGGTGATGACGCATGTCATCCTGTTTTTTCTCGTCACGGCTAAAAATACGGATTTCCTTGATGTCACTATCAAGAAAACGACGCAATACAGCGTTACCAAAAGATCCGGTGCCTCCGGTGATTAATAAAACTTTGTCCTTGAATATAGACATAACTCACTAATATTTTTCCTATTTTCTAATTCTTTTATCCAATCCCAATAGTTGATAAAGTCTAATACCAATCTTAAATGCCCAGGCATTATTCTTATAGTGCAAGTATTTTTTCGGCAATTTATGATATGACATTAGTTCTTCCTTACTAATAGCCAGTTTCTCTGCCACTTCATCAAACATCTTTTTACACTCCTCATCAGAAGCAGGAGGATTCTTTAAAATTTCAAGAGCTTCTTCACGGCTCATTTGCCCTGTAATAATCAAACTTGATAATTGCGCCCTACGAATATCATAGCCAAACCGAGTAGGAAGCCACCAAGCCTCCAGAAACTTAGTAAGCAAATCCTCAAAATGTTTTTGCCCATAAGGTTGATAATCATATTCACGTTGAAGGGTTGCCAACATTTCAGCTTTTGTAAAAGGAACATAATTTAGGAGTTGCAACGTCTTTACTCCTTTTATGTATGGAAGAACAAATTTATGTTTAAAACCTGTAGTATAAATATAATTCTTAGTCTTCACATTGCCGTGCTTTTTTAATACATCCTTTACATAGGTTTTATCTGCTGTAGGCCCTGCACCATCAAACCAAGAGTCTGGGTCAGCAACAATTTCAGTACAAATATTATAACCATTCAAAATGTATTTCACACCCAATTCTTCCGAATATTTATCTATTTGAGCAATGAAAGCATGGTCTTGAGGAACATCCAACCCGGCATGTCCGGTCTTGAAAAATGCAATCTGCATCTGCTTCAACTCTTCAAAATCCAACTTCTGAATATGAAGATGGACATTCAGTTTATCACAGAGCTTTTTAATATTCTCTTCTGCTACAGGCAGATTCCATCCGGCATCAATATGAAACACAAAGGGACGAAGCCCCCACTCTTTGACTGCAAGATGCAGCATATAACAACTATCCAATCCACCACTCAGTCCTAAAATACAATCGTATTTTTTACCTTTTCCTGAGATTCTTACTTGCTCCAAAATGGCTTTCAATTCAGCTTCGTGGCCTTTGCCATGGTTCCACCAAGGTAATATATGTTGTTCATACTCTTGGCATCTGTCACATACACCATTTTCATCAAAAGTCAGATTAGAATCAGTCGTATCCATTACACAATGGGTACATACTTGGTAATTTTTATCCATACTCTTTTCTACTTTAACAAAGTATCATACAATTTTATATAATCTTCAAAGCGTTCATTTTTATCATAATATTTAACAGCTCGTTTTCGACATATATGATGATAAACTTCTTTTCCTCGCTTTACTATTTCAGCTACAGCCCTCTTTATGCCTTTTATATCCCCTTTTTCTACAATATATCCAGTTTCATCTGATACAGACTCAACACTTCCGCCAGTCCGATATGTAATGACAGGTGTTCCACAAGCTAAAGATTCTAGATTTGTTGTTGGAAATGTATCTTCCCAAGTTGGGTTAATAAAGACAGAAGCTAAAGTGTACAAAGTAGCTAATTGAGTAACATTTTCAGTTCTCTCAATTCCAATTATGCCATCGGGGATTTCCTTCAGCTGCGTTTTTGATAATCCTACTAAAACAATAACCCAATCTTCAGAAATCATGTTATACAATTGAACGAAATCCTCAAGCCCCTTGCGTTTATCCCAAATACTAGCTACTCCTAATAAAACACTAGTTTGCTCTGCTAATCCCAATTTATTTCTCATGGCACATACACTCTGCAAGGATTGAGGAGAAAAAAGTTTTAGATCAATTCCATTTTGAATTACATTTATTGGATAATTTTTCAAGAATGATTTCTTTACAATCATTCCTAGCCACTGTGATACCGGCACAATAGTCAAATTTTCCATAGATGTAAACAACTTTTTTTTTAGTTCATAATTTTTAAAAGACCTATCTATTAATACACTTCCAGGATATATTTTCTTTTGTACGCAAGTCTCACAATGCGTCAACCATTTCTCACATCCGACATAGTCAAAATGAGCACAATGCCCAGTCATTGACCAACAGTCATGAAAAACCCATACCACAGGTGTAGAAATAGAAGATAAATACTTAAATAAAACCTCCATATTCAAAAAATACCCATGAATGTGATGAAGTTGAATAATATCAGGATGAATTTCCTCAATCTGTTGTATTAATCTTCTAGTGGCTCGAGTAGAGTGAAGACAATGAGTATCAAACAAACGTGTCATAATTCCATGCCAATACACATCCCATTTTGTACCTATTTTAATAGTCATAGATTGACTAGGCAAATGATTACGAGCATAAGTTATATAACTCTTCCAACCATGTGCAAGAGCTACTTGCCCTATTTGTTCAGCAATACGTCCTACAGAACCAGAATTCACCTCTATACTAATTTGAAGAAGAGTAAGCATAAAGATTAAAACTATTTTAGGGATAAATCATCTGTTATATAATTATAATTTCTATTAGGAATATTCCAATTCTTGCCATATCGTAAAGTCAAATATTCATTCACATCAATTGGAACTTTAAAATACTCATCATAAAAGAGAATATCTTTTGTATTCGACAACAAATAGGCAGGAATTACAATCTTACGAATTTTAGGTTTAGATTTAGCTATAAGTAAATCCTGCAAAAAAGCCCCACCTAAATAGTTCATAAACGAAATTATAAAATAAATAAAATTCACTACTTGACGAGAAAAAGAATGAGAGTTTCTATAAAGAGCAAGTCGTCTTAAACAGTTATAAATTGAATATAATAAATCAGATCCTTCTACTTTTGTCATTGTTGAATTATAAAAAGTACCATTTCGCAAATATGATTTCAAATTTATTTCGCAATTACAACGACGTAGATGAACTGTATTTGCAGTAATAATTACATCAAACCCTACTAAATAGAGCTCTCTTCCTATTGTTTTCGCTAAATGTTTATCAAATAAGAAATCAATTATTGCGATATCAATATCATCATCC
>NZ_MSHA01000038.1:0-2552 GCF_001940965.1 Bacteroides sp. Phil13
CCGTGTGGAAGGGGATAGATTGGTTGCGGCAATAGGTGCATTGACAGGATTCACCCCATTTAAGATGGAGGCAGACGGTGAACCTCTTTGCCGTTTCATAGTGTCTGCCACCGAGACACCCGCGTTCAAGGAAATACTGTATACAAATGAAATAGATGGTATTGTCAGCCACTTCGGTTATTATAATGGTGGCTTCCTTTTTGTGATGGCACCTCCTGAAGGTGAAATGTTTGAACTTTGGTTAGACAAAAGTAAACAGGTGGCCAGTTTTAAAGGTAATTATAACCTGCGGTTACTTCGGTTTGCATGCTGGATTGCTTATGGAGTGGCAACAGCACCTTTTAAAACGATAGCAATCCATACCAGTACTATTGTATGTCAGAGTAAGGCAATTCTCTTTTTGGGAGAGAGCGGTACGGGTAAGAGTACTCACACCCGTTTGTGGCGCGAAAACATACAAGGCGCTGTTCTGCTGAATGATGACAGTCCTATACTTCGCATCATAGACGGAGAACCATGGATATATGGCAGTCCATGGAGTGGAAAAACACCTTGCTACAAGAATGAAAGTTATCCGTTAGCGGCTTGTGTACGATTGTCGCAAGCTCCTTACAATCAAATTAAGAGGCTCAGTGTGGCTCAAGGATATGGCGCGTTGCATCCTTCGTGTCCGCCTGACTTTGCTTACAGCGATGAATTGTATGATTACATCAGTGATACTTTGAGTTCCCTGCTTTCTGCGGTACCGGTTTATCATTTGGCTTGTCTACCCGATGCTGATGCTGCGCACCTTTCTCATGATACGATCTTCGGAATATGTGGTAAATAACGGTGTCCGATTGTAACTATTTCAAGGTCTTCGTAGAATTTGCAATCATTTTTATTACCTTTGCTTTGTGCAATATTAAAAGCAGGCAGTTATGAAAGCATTACCTTATGGAATATCGGACTTTCCCCGCATTATGCGGAAAAACTATTATTATGTGGATAAGAGCCGTTATATCGAAATGATAGAGCGCCAGCCGTCCTATCTGTTCCTCATACGTCCGCGACGGTTCGGTAAGTCACTGTTTCTGGCCATGTTGGAAACGTATTATAGTATTGATTATGCGGATAGTTTTGAAGAGATATTCGGAGAATTGTATATAGGCAAGCATCCTACGGATGAGCACAACAAGTACATGGTTTTGCGATTCAACTTCTCTGCAATCAGTTCGAAGTTGGAGGATGTGGAGCGTTCGTTCTGCGAGTATTGCTGCATGGTGATGAAGAATTTCATCCTGAAATACGAGCACCTGTTGGGCAGTGATATTTGGAAGGTTGTCAATCCTGATGAAACCAATCCGAGACAGATGTTGTCTGCTCTTAAGGAATACGTCAGCCGTACGGACTGCCCGCGCATTTACCTGTTGATTGACGAATATGATAACTTTACCAATACCATCCTTTCTTCTTATGGGCAGGAGCGTTATCGGGAAAAGACACATGGTGAGGGTTTTATCCGTGGTTTCTTCAACAATATTAAAGATTCCACTTCCAATGCCGGTGCTGCCGTGGAGCGCCTTTTCATCACGGGAGTGAGTCCCATTACGATGGATGACGTGACGAGCGGTTTCAATATCGGCACGAATATCAGTATGATGCCGCAATTTAATGACATCATCGGTTTCAGCGAAGATGAAGTACGGGAGATGATTACCTATTACAAAGATGAAAACGCACTGCCGGAAGATGTTACTGTGGATAGGCTGGTGGAACTGATGAAGCCGTGGTATGATAATTACTGCTTCTCTTCCCGCAAATTGGAAGAACGGATGTTCAATTCGGACATGACACTTTATTTCCTGAATAGTTATCTACAACAGCAATTACCCCCAGAGACAATGGTTGATAACAATATCCGTACGGATTACAGTAAGCTCCGTCATTTGATACGGATAGATAAGACATTCGGTGTGAACGCTTCCGTCATCCAGCAGATTGTAACGGAAGGTAGCATCACAGCACAGATCTCCACTTCTTTTCCGGCTGAAAAGTTGACTGATACGGAGAACTTCAAGAGCCTGCTGTTCTATTTTGGAATGCTATCCATACAAGGTACCGATTTTGGTAGTGCCATTCTTGGTATTCCGAACCTGACTGTACGCGAACAGCTCTACACTTATCTGGTAGAAGCTTATCGCGAAGCAAAAATGTTTGATCTGGACCTTTCTTCTTTTTCCGGTCTGGTGAAAGGAATGGCTCTTCGTGGCGAATGGGAGGCCGTCTTCCGCTTCTTTGCCCGCGAACTGGAACGTCAAAGCGCCATCCGTGAGTTCATAGATGGAGAGGCTCATGTCAAAGGCTTTCTGTTGGCTTATTTAGGACTGACCCAGGGATATGTTCTTTTTCCCGAACACGAATCTTCCAAAGGGTATGCCGACTTTTACATGATGCCGGATTTACTGCACCAACCCGATATTGCCTATAGCTATATTGTAGAGGTGAAATACACCAAGCGTGACGCTTCGGAGGGAGAGATTGCTTCCTTGAAGAAGGAAGCCGCTGAACAG
>NZ_MSHA01000039.1:0-5337 GCF_001940965.1 Bacteroides sp. Phil13
TCCTAAATAATTTATATAATTTCACCGTGCAATATATATAAAATGAACATGAATATGAAATTACACTCTTTATAGAAAAACGCAAAAAACGGCTTGTTTTTGGGAAAAAGAAAAAAGGAGGAAACTTTTTATTGTCCTATCCCATCTTATCCTGCAATTCTCTAATTACATCGTTTACGATATACAGGTCGCCCATTAGATATAGTCCCGTTTCCGGATCGTGCAGTCGTCCGCAAGTCTCGGACTCATAGAAGATGCCGAGGGCGCGTTCGGAAGAGATATTGAGGCGTTCACCCAATAATACGATGATACGTCCTATTTTGTTCCAGAGGAGAAGGTCGCTTATCATAACCTACCTCCTTTCTGTACGATACTTAAGGACAGACATTCTTTGAAGTGCAGGCATTCGTCGATGAGGTGCTGGTTGAGCAGGCACATCTGGTTATTGGGCTGATGTTGTGCTAGCTGTTCAAGAGCTATTTCAGCAGGCATAGTTCCCGCTATATAACTTTCCACTGTATCTACTACACGATCGTTTGCTACGCCTCCTTCTACAAAGTCGTATTCCTGCCAAGGTCTCAGCCCTTTGCGACTGTGTACGATGAAGTCGAGCCAGTCACGATTATAGGTTTCGAAATGCAGGCAGCGATAGGCCTGGTGGATACGTTCTATATCTATCTCATAGATGTTGAGACAGGGAGTACCTCGTAACAAACGTAAGTTGACAATTTGTGCCCAACGTTCGGCCTGACATCGGAGGGTGGTAACATAGAAACCCTGCCCAAAGTCAAGATCAGGACGTCCGTAGGATGCCAGTGGCTTTCTCACAGTGTCGGCTGCACCATGATAGACGAGGATGCTCATAGTCTACCTCCTTTCTTTGTTTTTCCGGCTGCTTCCCAGTTATGCAAGGTTTCAAGGGTGGTATCGGTTATATATTCACGGCTTTGAGTGTGTAGTAGATCATAATAGGGGAGAATGTACTCCTCTATCATGCCAACACGTGTCATACGGCGGTACATCTCAGTGGCAGATATACCTTTGCGACGGGCAGCTGCTTCGATACACGAAGCAGCGAATATCATTCGCAGTTGTTCGTCAGTCATTCGTTGCATACTTGTCATACTTCTTATCTCCTTTCTTAAATTGCAAATATAATGTTTACTAATTAGACTTATCCAATTCTGCTGAACAAAAAGTAATTTTCTTCGGCAATTTTCTCCGATAAACAAATAAAACTAAAAAATGCATTTGCTTCAAATAACTCATATAAAAAGAGTGAGGCTGTCTCCCACTGGATACAGCCTCACACAACAACATTTTACTTTTCACGATAGTGAAAAAGAAGGACTATTCTTCACAAAGTAGTTGTATTCAAATTAATGCTACTACTTAGTAACTGTTACAAGAATATCAGTACTACTTAAACTCTTACCCCACTCGTCAACTACGATAAGCTGTACTTTGCATGTCGGCGGAGTTACAATAGCAGTGCTTGAAGACTTCTTAGAAATCGTAATTATATCAGTTGTACTACTAAACTCAGTCTTATCAAGACTTAGATATTCCTGAGCATTTGCATCAGCCAGCTTAACTATATGTTTATTCACACGTGTGTCAGTTAATACGTTATAAGTCTTTCCAAATACATCTTTTGAAGAAATTTCAGACAATTTTAATGTAGCATTCGTACCACCGTTAACTTCTTTGGTCTTACCTGTATATTTAAGTTCACCTTCAAAGATTTCAGACTTGATAGTCAAGTTAAATGCAAACTTAATTGGTTCAACCTTAGAATTACCAAACGGAATATAAGATGCAGTGATCTCACGAGCATAGTATGCTCCACCAAATGTATGATTGGTTGTATTAACTCCTGCTTTATCAACAGTAATAGCAGAAACAGAAGCGTTACTCAGCCATGGATTAGCAGTATATTGAACACCACCTTCTGTATAAGCTGCCGGAACTTTCTCTGCGAACCGTACATTTACTTTATCTGCATTTCCAATATTGAACAGTTCAAACAGATCATAAGTAATGTTAGTGCCATTGGCTGTACCGTAAGCAGTTGCTTCAGTCTTAGCAGTATTGAAGTAAGCATCCAAAGGCTTGAAGTCGAATGTTGTAGCAGCATTTACCACGATCTTAACTGTTACATCTTTTTCAGGCCTAGTAGAACCGTTTCCATTGAAATGTATAGTTCCGATATAAGTAGTAGGGGCAACCAGCGTCTCATCAAATATGAAACTTGCTTTCCACTTAGTGTAACCAAACTCATCTATTTCACTGCTAAAGTTAGGTCCTGTAATACCTTCAATAACACCATACTTATCCGCATCACTATCAGTAGCATATTTAATACTAAATGAACGTGAAGCGCCTACTGTCAAATAATCAGCTAATGCAGTTGCATCCACAGAAACTGTCTTCTTGTTTGCAGCAGCTGTCATAGTCCAAATAACATCAGCCAAATCAGCTTCCGTACCAGCTGGTACAAATCTTACCCTAATGGTTTTATCAGACTTGTGTTCGCCTGTACTTGTTAAATAATGAACAGTAACATACAAATATCCAGCCTTCTTGCCACTGATAGTATTTCCATTCAGTTCAGCACCTGTAGCTTCTTTGTTGGCAGTTTGATCTTTTTCTATTGTGAAATAGTAATCGATTATATTATTCCCCCCAATATACTGATCTAAAGCTTCTGCTTTACCTATTTCAACTTGAGCAGTATTTGTATACAAGTTTGTAGTTCCTCTCGAGGTAGAAACTTTTACATCATATTTAGAAAGTATTTCATTGCCATAAGCGTCCTTAGTTGCAATTGCATAAGCAATATCTGAATTCGAGTTAGAGATATCATCATAGCTTACCCCTTCCTTGAATCCAACAGTCATATTATACAATCCCTTATTAGGAGTCGCATCAGCGCGCGTGATAGGATCTACACTCTGATTTGCTTCTACTGAAGAGATCACATAATTTGAATTTCCTTTAGAATCCGTCAAATAGAAATTGTATAAACTGGCATCAGCCATTGTAGGATTCACTTGAGCTATTACGATAGATTTAGCAGATGAAAGAAGGGCATCTTTTGCATAAGATTTTCCATTGAATTCAATGGCTTTGCCTTGCTCATTCTTACCATAAGAAAGTGTTATCGTTTTTGAAGAGTTATCATCCCAGCTAAACCAACTCTGAGCACCTACAGCTTCAACACTAGTAATTGCAGCTGTTCTTGGTAATACCAAAGTATCATAAGCAATGGTATCACCAGTCTTCTTCGGCATATAGATTTTCACCGTAACACCATCTTCCACGTAATAGATACCACTGATAGAGATTCCTAAATCTTTTTTAGTAGTGGTGTCATCACCGTATTGTACATACAGATGTCCATCGGAACCAACAGAGAAAGTTGGAGTGATTCCATCTTCACCTTTTTCACCTTGACCACCTTGTTCACCTTTCAATTCAGAAAGAGCGATTAAGTTGGTATAGGTTGTACCATTGTCATAGCTTACCTTAATATAACCATCTGCTACAGTTATTTTAGGACTGATGCCATTTTGTCCATCCGCACCGTTTGAGCCATTAGCGCCATCTTTACCATTAGTAATGGAGTATTCTTTACCATTACCTAACTTCACAATGATTCCGTCAGCAGTAGAAGTAACGCCTGCAACCCACTCACCACTATTAATTTGGCTTTGCAGCTCTGTAATAGCAGATTTATTGGCATCAATTTGTCCCTGCAAGTTACTAATGTCATCGTCGTAGTCCTTACAAGACGTAAACGTTCCTGTAGAGCCTATCATTAAAGCCCCGAACAGGATTGCACTTAGAAATTTTTTGTTCATAATAAAAAACTTTAAATTTATAAATTTAAAAAAATAAAGAATAATAAAAATTCATTTGTAAAACCTCACCTTCTTAAAACCGTTACTTCATAGGTAACAGAGTCTAAATCAAATAATTGATTTAACCTTTTCTAAGAAATGTAACTTCTCATATTTTTTAGCCATTAGCTATTGATGTATTCTGTAAATTTTGAATACTGCGATAATGTTGACATTGGCAAAAAAAGAGAAAACAAAGAGGTTTTCAAGCTAAAATACTTGGATAGAATATGCAATTAATTAATATTGAGCAATATGACGCAAAAAGACATTGGAAGAGTAGGGACACAAAAATATGCCCGAAGAATATTATTCCCCGGGGTGAACGTAAAGCCGATTATTATTCCGATAAATCTCTAAACAATACTTGCGTATTCTTTCACATAAGAGATAACTTGCGAATTAGCATTATCTATTTTCTCATTTTGGAACGGTTTTAAGTAAGTTTCCGTCACTTTGATAGACGAGTGCCCCATCGCTTCTGATATAATACCTGGATGTATTTCACAATAATATGCCATTGTTGCCCATGTATGCCTAATAGTATAGGAACTTAGATGAGCAGCAGTTTTCATATATTTTTTTAATCGGGATAATCGATAATTAAACATCCTTAAGGATGATTGATACTCATGATAAGCAGCTTCTGTACCTTCTGGGCTTGATAAAAAGGGAAAAAGATAAGGAGATTCCGGCTTTGTTTTAGCTACTATACGTATAAGTTTTATAGCATCAGGTGTCAACATTACAGTCAATAAACGTCCAGTCTTTCGCCTACGGTATTTTAGAGTATTACCTTGAATATCTGCTTTACGCAAATATGCCAAATCTACAAACGGAATACCGCGTAGTAAGAACATGAGTGCGAATATGTTCTTCGTAGTTTGCAACTCTATAGGTAAAGAGCCACACGAGGATGCTTTTTCTGTCTCACAAAGCAGATTCCCTATATCAGAAACCTCTAAAGCCCTTCTTTGATCCGCACACACACTTGTATGCACATGCTTGAAAAGTCGCGGAACATATAAAGCATATCCATTGTCTACTGCTCGGTTATAAATAGCTCTTAATACTTTCATATAAGTAGAAACCGTATTCCAACTACATTTGCGTTGACGAAGATATATCTCAAAGCTTTTTAATAAGTTAGGATCCAATTTGTAAAATGGTATATCCTTATTATTATTAAATGTAGAAAAAGAATTGCGGGCACTTCGATAAACGTGAGCGGTGCCCCATTGACCATTAGCACGAAGCTCCTGAATGGTGGTGGATAGCATTTCCAATAATAACTTTTGTTTCATAATCGAATGTTTTTTGAATACTATTACTCTTTTTTTAATGAATATCACAAAAAAAACAGCTTTATTTGCACAATTATATAAAATCAATTATATTTGCACGGTATTTTATGCCGTTACCTATAAAGTAACGG
>NZ_MSHA01000040.1:0-11615 GCF_001940965.1 Bacteroides sp. Phil13
GGCGCAAGCTCTTTGGTGAGTGAACCGCAGTCCACAGCCACGAATGGCTTGCCGGAACGTTTGCTTTTATCATGCAGATGGTGGGCGATATGCTCCTTGCCCGTGCCGTTCTCTCCGAAGATCAGCACACTCATATCGGTGGGGGCTACCAGCCTTATACGGTGCATGATTTTCCGGAAGGCGGAACCGTCACGGGCAAACACGGGCATACGGCTTCGCCCGATATTCCGCTCTTTCAGTATAGTACGGAGAAGAGGCACGAGTTTGTCCTCCACGAGTTGTTTGGGTATGTAGTCCAGCGAGCCGAGTTTCATGCTTTCCACCGCCGTATGCACTTCGGCATAGTCGGTCATGATGATGAACGGCTGCGTCATACCCTCCTTGCGCATCCAACGCAACAGGTCGATGCCGTCACCATCGGGTAAGCGCAGGTCGGAAACCACTATGTCCCCGTCAGCGGCTTGTTGCAGAAGTTTCCTTGCTGTCGAGAGGTGGAAAGCCTGCACGGTACGGAATCCCTCACGTACCAGCAGGTTGCAGACAAACTCGCAATACACGATATTATCTTCCACCACGATGATTTTTGTCTTATCCATTGTTGTATTTCTTCCTTTCTTCTTTTGCCAGCCGGATTATCTCCGAACCCTTATCCAGCACGGCTCTTACGGCATTGCCTATTGCTTTGTCGTCAGGTGTGCCATTGTGATGAGTCAGTTTATAAAGTTCCCTCAACGGTCTGTCGGCACGGAGTATCTCCCAAGAGCTGCGCAGGTGGTGTGTTAGGGCGTCCAGTTCCGGAAGGTCTTTCCGTTGTTCCGCATACCTGAGCGACTGCATTTCCTTTTCGGTTTCCGTTATCAATTTCTCCAGCATGACGGCTTCATTGCCGTATGACAGCAGAGAGGTGAAATCCGGCTTTTCATTCTGTTTGCCTTTTATGGCGCACTTGTCAGAAATCTCCATCAGTTCCGATATGGAGAACGGTTTGAGCAGGCATCCGGCAAATCCACGTTCTATAAGTTCCTCCTTGCTGCAACTGCTCGAAGCGGTTGTCACGACCACCGGAATGGTCCTTGAATTTCCCACGTTGGAAGCACGCAACAATTCCAATAACTCAAAGCCGTTTATATCCGGCATGTTCAGATCCGTAAGCAACAGACTGTATTCCTTTTTCCTTACCATTCCCATAAGTTCTGCCGCATCGTTGCAAGTGTCGCAGTGTATCCCTTCCTGTGCATACATTTCTTTCAGCATCAGAAGCAAAACTTCGTCATTATCGATAGCAATTACTTCATGGAATGTTCTGTTATGGTGAACTTGTGTTTTATTTATCTGTTCCGGCAGTTCCTCGGCTGTCTGCATGGGGATTTCCACCGTGAAACGGCTACCTTTGCCCTTATCGCTCTCCAGCCGGATTATGCCGCCGAGCATTGTCACAATACGCTGAACAATGGAAAGACCTAATCCGAAGCCGTCCTTTGCGGCAGCGTTGGACAAACGTTCAAACGCACCGAACACACGTTGCTGTTCCTCTTCGGTCATGCCCGTACCCGTATCTTTGACGATAAGTTTCAACATACCGTTATCATATCCCATTGTCAGAGAAACGCTACCATTCTCCGTGAATTTGATGGCGTTTGACAATAGATTATTTCCGATTTGCAGGATGCGTTCCTTATCTGTACATACAAAGGCATCCTTGTGGCAATGTATTGTCAGAGTCAGTCCTTTATTTATGGCGATTGGCATAAACTCCGTTTCGAGCGTATGTGTAATTGCGGAAATCCTACATGCGGAGAAATTAGGCTGTTCCTTGCCGTTGTCCAGCCGGAAAAAATTCAGCAGGGTGTTCAGCATTTCACGCATGCGGTCAGAAGATTCCTGAATGTTTCGGATATACGTCCCGGTTTTATCCGTATTGCAGTCTTTCCGCATCAGTCCGGCATAACCCGTTATTGCCGTCAGTGGAGAACGTAATTCATGGGTGATGGTATGAACGGCTTTTTTACGAGAGGCAATCAGTGCCTCGTTTTGTTTGATAGACTGTATCTGCTGTTCTATTAAATCCGCAGTTTCTCGTTTGTACCGTTTGATACGGGTGATATTTCGGTGGATGATTATGTAAGAGATTACCAATAACAACACAACGAATCCTGTCAAGCCACCTATCTGAATAAAAGAACTTTCACGCATGGCGGCTATTTCCGCTTCCCGTTTCTGTAAGTCTGCTTGAACTTTCTTGTCTATTTGAACTACCAGTCCTTGCAGTTGTCTGTTGAGTTCCGCATTTCGTGCAGCAAGACTGTCGGCGTGTTCCGACAAACGGCGGCTTTGTGCCTGTTGTTCAGCTATCATATTCCGATTAAGGGAACGCAGCATCGTAGTAGTCGCAGTTGGTTTCGCTTCTTCCTTTTTGCCAAAGATGCCTAAGAAACCCTTGCGCTTGGATTTCTTGGGCTGTTCCTGCACACTCTTCTGCACGATTACAGGTACTTGACTGGTTATCTTATCGTTGATGGCTTGTTGCTGTTCAAGTATCTGCACGATTTGGCACATCTGCCGTTCCTTGTCTTCGAGAAAATGGCGTACACTGTCTATGCGTTCTACCGGATAGATAGCTTTGAACCGACAAAGCATACTGTCCATTGTCATACGCCGAGCATGGTAAAGTCCTAAATCTTCATCATCCCATTCCAATATCGTTTCACCTAATAAAGAAAACTCTATCAAATGAATATGAATATTGTTTACCTCTTTTCGAAATTCATCGATCTCTCGGTTTTTGGCTTCCAGTCCCTCCATGTCTCGCCATTCGCCAAGCCATGTGTACATGATGCCGCCTACCAGCAAAGCTATTAGTAGATAGCCTATGGAAGTCAGCATACGGAAGTGTCTTGTTTCAGCGTTATGTCGATTCATGCGTTATTGCCATTGATTATTGATAATACAGCCCGTAGGTCTTTATAGGCTTACGGGCTGTATGGTCTTTGAAGCTCAGTCTAATAAAGATGCTATATCAAATTGGATTATAGAACATCCTCAATAGACAATTCAAAATTTCTTTCCGATATCATATATCTTTTGTAGATGTTCGGTATTTGAAATAGCCCCCTTCTCATTGACACTATTTACAAGATAATGGCCTCTGTTTTTCCATCCCCTATCTTGCGCAATGAGTTCAAAGGAACGCACTATACCGTCAAATACATGTGGGTCTTCCAACTCTCCACACGAAAGAAGCATACATTCCTTAATAGGCACATCTTTTTTACCTATGATGAAAGAATAAAACTTGTCTATGGCAGCTTTTATCTGGGTAGGAAACGAGTACCAATAAAGAGGGGTACAGAATATGATGACATCACTTTCTGCCATCAAAGATGCCAGTTCATTGAAATCATCATTAAAAATACAGGCTTTATTCTCCTTGCTAAAACAATTATCGCAAGCTCTGCATCCTTGAATATGTTTATGCGCAGTATTAAACTGCACAACACTGTTGCCCGCTTCGGATGCTCCTTTCGCAAAAGCGTCCGCCATAAGGTCGCTGTTACCTCCCCGTCGTGGGCTGCCGGTTAAAATCAAAATTCGTTTGCTCATATCCTTTACATTTATTCACCCATACGGAAATCTCCTACGTTGTCATGACTAAGAGTTATATCTTCGATGATGCTTGTGCATCCACCATGTTGCGGACACTGGCTGCTGATGCCGAGATATATTTGATCGGGATATTCATTACGATACAGACGCACCATATGCCACTCTTTTTTGTCTAATGAATAGTAGCTGGCGATAGTGTGAGTATCAGAAGATATTTTCATATAGACTGATTTTGCGTCTATCTTATCATGGTTATTGTCATCCGATGTACCTTGTGTTCGTACCGTTACGATGCGGTGGTTGCCATATTCGTCCTGCTCAAAGGCAAGTTTCTGCCAAAGTGTATCGTTGACATACACAAAAAGATCGGCGGCATTGTAAAGTCCATCAGAGGTAAACTCAGGGGTTACTTTAGCTGTCAGCGTGAATGGCTTTGTATTATCGGTCGGAATCAGTAACACAGGCAGTGTATTGTTGGACAGCTTACCCTCGTTAGGATCACAGAAGAAGTCAAGTCCTCCGGGACAGTTGAATTCCAATCCTCCGTCTGCAAGTATGGTTACACATGTATCTGCGCCATTGATGGATTTGGTAAAAGTGACATCTCCCACTTTTATCTCACAGTCTGTGATTTGGCTTGTTTCAGCCACTTTACCGGTCAAATCCGGTTCACTTGTTTTGGACTCTTTGTGCTGCTGACATGCAGCTAAAGAGAGGCATCCAACAAGAAATGCTCCATATAAAACGGTTCTTTTCATCTTTGAATCATTTATTATTCGTAATTTTGTGGCAAAATTAGGACTATTGGCGCAATCCCGCAATGGTGAAAATTAACCAATTCACTATGGAACAGGAACATCAACTAAAATCACTTCTGACTGAGCAGCAGTTTGAAGATGCTGAAAATAAGGAATTTATGCTTGCTCAAGCAAGAGCGTGCGCAAATGGTTATGCTCTTGCAACAGAAGGTATAGCAGTTGTGTCAGATTTTCAAAACAACGAATGTCATATATATTCTGGCAGATTCGGTCAAACTATAATGGACTTCCCGGAATATATGGTTGACCATACATCTGCCTTTGAAAATACCGTTTTCAGCCACGCGAATGAAGAAGAGCTTATTCAACGTCATATACTCGAACTTCGTTTCTTCAACTTTATAAAAGAACTTCCCATAAATGAAAAGACAAATTTCTCGGCTTCGTGTATCATCAGTTTCTATCGGACAGGGAGTAATGAGACAATAAAAATATTACATACAACGAGATATTTTAGTTGTAGCAACGGTGGAAGTGTCATTCTCGGTCTATGCACTTATTCTCCATACTTTGGTTCTCATAACAAACAAGACAGTATTATTGTAAATCTCGTGACAGGAGAAACCGTTAGACGAAACGTGTACGAAGCATGCGACCGAAAAATCCTTAGTCGGCGACAACTTGAAATACTATCACTAATAGCGAAAGGGGTGCCCAGTAAACAGATTGCAGACAACCTAAATATTTCCGTTTATACCGTTAATCGCCATCGTCAGGATATTTTAGCTTCATTAAAAGTCGCTAATACTGCGGCTGCTGTAGAAATCGCATTAAGAATGAATCTTATTTAATGAGCCCTCTTGCTTTATGATTGGTTAAAAATCAGTGTTGTACCAGTTATTATTGGTTCGTAATTTTGCGGGCATATAAAAGCGAAAAAGATGAATCAATTTGCTGGTAAATTAGAATTGGAAGCAGGCATAACAGTTCTGCAAAATGAATGTGAACGTATTTTTAGTTCTGTGCCAATTCATTTTGGTAAAGGCGTTTCTCTTACACACGGAGCTTCTATTTATTGCACAGGAGTTGGTGATGACATCTATATCGGAGATAATAATATCATAGGAGGAGAACTTATTTTGTTTCCGGGAGCAAGAATAGGCAATCGTTGTGTTTTTGGTACAGGAACTATAATTGTCGCGGGTAGCTTTAGTGTTGGTAATGGTTGTGTCATGTCACATGGATGTACCATAACCCAAGATGTTCCTGATAATTCGTTGGTAGTAGGCCGTAGAGGATTGATATTCAACAAATAATAGTTAATTCCTATTGCTATTGATGCGAAAATTGGTTAGAAATCAGTATTGTGCACATCTTTTGTCCTATCTAACTTTGCAACCGCAAATAAATCACAAGGAAATTGCAATTTAATAATAATCAAATCAATATCATAATGAAAAAATTAGTATTTATCGCAATCATTGCAAGTCTTGCAATGGCTGGATGCACCCAGAAAGAACCAGAGAAAAAAGCGGGAAATTCTGACAAGAAAGCTACAACAGAAAACGTTGAACTCGCCACATGCGACATCAATGTAGGAGGAATTCGTTTTACAAAGTCGAAAAACGGCGGAGAGAATGGCATCACACTTCTTGGCGACACGCTCAAATTTGTGGCCGGTCCTCAAACTGATTATTTCCGTTCCCCGGATGGAAGCGTAGTCAATAACTCTGCGGTCATCTTCACAGAGGTTGACAACACCAAACCTTTCACTTTCACGGCTAAAGTGCAGCCTGAATTCACTGAAACCGGAACTTATTCGGCAGGGGTGATATATGCTTATGAAAACGACACACATTGTCAAAAACTATGTTTCGAGCAGGATGAGTATGGCGATCACCGAGTGGTGTCAGTTCGCACATTAGGCACCTCTGATGACAATAACCATCAGGCAATCACGGCTCCATACGTTTATATGAGATTATCCTCCGATGGCACAACCCTTGGTAGCTATTTCTCAGAAGATGGTAAAATATGGCGTATGGCCCGACTCTATAAGAATGACTTTCCTGAAAAATTGCTTATAGGCATCAGTTCACAGAGTCCTAAGGATAATGAACACACCTGCCTATTCACCGAAGTATCTCTGACAGATAAACCTGTCGCTGACTTTAGAAAGGGTAATATAGCAGAATAATAAAACAATCGAATCATTTTCAAAGGCGCACACATATTCAAAATGTGCGCTTTTCTTATACCTTTAAACGATGAGTAAACATCCAATTATCGCAAATCGCACCGCTTTTCTCGTCATAGGTTGTCTTGAGGCTGCATGGGCACCTCTTGTACCGTATGTTAAACGTGCATTTAGTTTGGACGAAGCTTCCTTAGGACTTCTGATGCTTTGTACCGGGTTGGGTTCAATAATAGCACTTCCTTTATCAAGTTGGCTATGTGTGAGATTTGGCGCAAAACGAGTAGTTTATTTCTCCGGATTTTTAATGGCTTTTTCTCTATTGACGATAAGCCTATTGGCTAACTTCACCCTGACGGCTATAATGTTATTGGTATTCGGCGGTTGTACTATCACCATCGATGTTGCTGCTAATGTGAATGGTGTTGCAGTTGAAGGTCAGACAGGAAAACATCTGATGTCAGGATTTCATGGGGGTTATTCACTTGGTACGCTCATCGGTGCCGGTGTGATGAGTTCTCTTTTCGCATTCGGAATAATCCCTATGTGGTCGGTCGTAATATTTATGATATTGGTATTGGCTGCGATGATGGCCGGATGCCGTGACCTTCTATCCTCAAAGGTACTTAAAAGCAACGACCATCCGAAACAGGATGTGAATAAGAAATTTTATATTCCACCTATGGTGATAGTGGTCGGTTTGTTATGTTTTATCATGTATGCGTCGGAAGGTGCTGTAATGGGGTGGTCAGCAATTTTTGTTAGTCAAGAGCGTGGCATTGACATGTCCGTGGCCGGATTTTTCTATACCGCTTTTGCCATAGCAATGACTATTATGAGACTTTGCGGCGACAAGATCGTCGATCGATTTGGACGAAGGACTGTGATTAGCGGAGGGGCATTACTTATTTCCGCTGGTTTCCTGATTGTGGTATCAATTGATAGTGCGATCGCTTCTGTAGCTGGTTTTGCTATGGTCGGTTGTGGTGCGGCCAATGTAGTTCCTCAATTAGTATCTTTTGCGGCCCACATAAAAGGGATGGCAGTACACAACATCATTAGTTTTATTAATGCTCTTGGATATTCCGGTATACTTCTTGGTCCGGTTATAATCGGATTCATAGGAAAACGCTACGGTTTGCATGTGTCATTTATAGGTATTGCCGTGTTTGCTTTGATTGTTGCTATAATTTCATCTATAATATTAAGAAGCAAACAGATTACACTGCAAGTAGATTTGCAAAACGAAAGAGAAACTTGTTCGCTGTAATTCTGCAAAATAAGAAATCAGTGTGCAACGTATAAAAAAATTGCATTGCTTTTTTGTGTAACTACTCAGGTATCTAAATGTACCCAAATGCTTGATTATCAACAGTAGCAAACTTGTTGATTTACTATATTTCGATGAAAATCGGGCATTACGCAAGATTGACCTCGTGCAATAGAGTTGGTACTCAACGACTTTGCATAGCTGAGCAGTTACTTTTTTTGTTCTATTTTGTTAAATTTGTCTGTACCAACTTCTATCAGCCAATATCCAAAAGCGATAAGGATTATTTGTTATTGTGGGCAGTAACGAAAACAATGACGTTACTGCCCACAATAAAAGTTATATTTTTATCCCTTTCGGACGGTTATCATCCTTGATCTGAAAACCCGGTCGTCCGATGATGACATGGTCGGCAATGAAATTGCCTGACGGACTACGCTCATTCACCGGACTGCGAATCTGCGGAACATCTTCGGTGTGTTGTGGTGGCACGTTCCGTACATCTCCCGCATCCGGCTTGACCTCCTGTCCATCCTTTTCTTTTTCGGCAATTTCGGGCGTAGGCGGCGCAAGTTCCAGCTGTATCTTGCGGTCGAGCGCGGCAAGTTCTGACTTCAACTGTTTCAGTTCATCCTCCTTGTGACACAAACACCGTAGGTTTACAAGGCTTCCCGACTTTGGAGGGCAAGCCCAGCCCCCTGCAGGGGCAAGTGCTTTTCGTGGCTGCTCAAAACGTTTTGAGCGGCTGAAAAGACATCTTGCTGTGTTCATGTGAACACTAAAATCCGTCTGTGACGGATTGGGCAGATATCATTCAAATTCAGGGCGGAACCACCTGATTTAATCGAACAATGATTCAAAAGATGAAAGATCTGAATACATGAAAACCGAGAAATTCAAATACTTGCCAAAAGGATTTATCGAATAGCTGCCAAACCGGATATTGAAGAAAATAAACCAATGCTTGTCCGACAATTTGGTGATACATTGATTCAATGATTTCATGATGTAATGTTGTCACTCTCCAAACAACCAAAACTTTGTTTCACCACACAACTATATAGAGAACTATTAAATAATCGGATTATGAAATAGCCAGCCTTTCCGTTGGATTAGCATTCATGCGAAAAGAGCCGTTTCTGTATGATGTCCACGGACAATGGCTGCCGTATCAGCGCAATACGCTGCCACTTTCAGAGAAGCCATTGTCGGATAACGTATTATGTGTTCCTTTGGGGTAAAAAGAACAATAACATCAAAAGAAAAGTATATGGAAATCGTATCAATCGAAAGAAAGACTTTTGAGGCGATGGTCACCACGTTCGACCGTTTCGTCAGCCGCATGGATGCAATCTGCCGGCGGCATGGAGAAAAGACAATGAGCGAGTGGATGGACAATCAGGACGTGTGCCGGATGCTCAATATCAGTCCCCGCACGTTACAGACCCTGCGGAATAACGGCACGCTGGCTTACTCGCAGATAAACCACAAGACGTATTACCGTCCAGAAGATGTGCAACGTATAGTCTCCGTTGTGGAGGACAGGCGAAAAGAAGCAAAATTCAAAGGCAGGACTATTTAATCATTAAGTATAGTAATCACACTAAATCCAATGTTTATGAATGAACTGATTAACAAGGACAGCGAGTGGATAATCCACTTCATGGGCAGTCTTGACCGTCTGCTTGACGGCTTCGAGCATCTGACCGCCAATTACCGCCCGACATTGGGCGGTGAACGTTTCTTCACCGACAAGGAGGTGTCGGCACGGCTGAAAGTGAGCCGCCGGACACTTCAGGACTACCGTAACGAAGGGCGCATAGCCTATATCCAGTTGGGCGGTAAAATCCTCTACCGTGAATCCGACATCGAAAGGATGCTTGCTGACGGCTACCGCTCTGCCTATCGGCTGACAGGTACATGATTTTCTTGAAGGAGCGCAGTTTGCCGGATGCCCTATAATTGCGGAGCAATGGACTTCCGACAAAAGAAAAAAGGAACGGCTTACGGATGAAGCACCAATATCCTGCTTCGTCTGTAAGCCGTTCCTCTATATTCTCTGATTTTCCGTCAGTCGCTTGTTTCCGTTGCCGGATGCCTTTTTAAGCGTGTGGCAGGCAGTGGCAAGGTTTTCGGGCTGAATACGCTCAAACAGGTTTGAGGAAGATTCTGCCCGAAACGGCTCTGCCGCCCGACCTTGCCAATGCCTTCAAAGCCATACGCTACCTTTGCATCCGTGCATCGGGAACGAGCGGCTGGCGGAATAGGCTTCAACTATACCATAGGTTGTTGCCTCTGCCATAGGAAACAAACAACGTAACAGATGTTTCTTTCTTGGTCAAATTCATTTTGCTCATTACAAACCGCCTGAACAAAAGACTTCCTCTACTGCATACCCTGAATGCAACGGCTATGACCATTTCAAGGTTGTAAACGTCATAATTGATACCGTCCGGTTTTCTGATATATCGCATTGTATCGGTTTCATTCAGTTCCTTGTTCTTGTAGATGGCATGAATCGCCTTGCGGACATCACATGAGAACACTCCGAACAGGTCGGCAATCTCGAACTTGGACATCCATACGGGTACGGTTGGTATAATAATCGTACCTGTTTCACTGATTGTTATTATTCCTCTATCCATAGTCACTTCATTTTAGTTCTATCACTTGATTCACATTTATTTTTCCAACCGCTGTAATTTCCACATTTGAACACTCTCGACGGCATACCGTCATCGGGCAACGCATATTTGCCCTTGGTATTCTCAGACAGGGTTTCCAAATCCCTGCTCACTTTGTGGTTGGTTATTTCGGCATATATCTGGGTGGTGCGTATGGAATAATGCCCCATCATCTTACTGATGGTCTCTATCGGAACACCGTTGCTCAGGCAGATAAGGGTCGCGAAACTGTGCCTCGCCTGATAGAATGTCAAATGGCATCCCAGATTGCACTGTTCGGCTATGATTTTAAGGCTGCGGCACAGATTGCAGGTCTGCGGAACGTAAAACAATCTTCCGTCCTTACCTTCCCCTTTGTATTTTTCGATAATGCGAAGGGGTATGTCAAGAAGTTTGATATGGCACTCCGCCTTGGTCTTCTGCCGTGCAATGTGAATCCATTTGGAACCGTCTTCTTTCGTGATGATATTGTCTTCTGTCAGGTTTGCCAGATCAGCCCTGCCGATGCCCGTGAACACCGAAAAGACAAACAGGTCACGGGTATGGCATAAGCGGTAAGTCGGCAGTCGGGCATTGAGCAGCTTTTCAAACTGTTCCCTGTTCAGGTGGCGGTGGTTTACCGGCACTTTCTCAATCTTATGTCCGGCAAACGGGTCACGTTTCAATATATGTTTCTTCAACGCCAGCCGGGTCATCTTGTGCAGCAGGATAAGATAGTCATTGTAGGCAGAAACCTTCAACTGCAATACGGTCGAGAAATAGAATGTGAAGTCGGTCATGAACTTCATCGTCAGCGAGCGTAACGGAATATCCTCCAAATCATACTTGAATTTCAAAAAGTTGGATATATGCTTGCGAGTGGTAAGATAACGGACGTAGGAATGCCTTGTCCGGTCAATGCCCACACGTTTGGCATATTCCTCGTTATGCTCGTCAAACAAGGAAAGCAGCGTTTCCTTGACGTCTGATTTTCCCGTGACGGCATTCTTGATGATTTCAGCCGAGACGAAGCCGTAAGAATCCACGTTCTTTTTGTAAGCGGACTTCGCTTTTTCCTCCAATGCCTCCAACAATGAGTTCAGCCTGTTCAACTCGTTTCTTTTTTC
>NZ_MSHA01000040.1:11676-11981 GCF_001940965.1 Bacteroides sp. Phil13
GGGCATCTGCCGTTTTTCTTTACTTTCTGACGGTTGATGTAGAACAACAGTTTGAATGTGCTTCGCATGGCTTACCCTTCCATTATTTTGGTTATATACTCCCTTTGCTTCATACTCGGATTGACTCTCCGTTGGCTGTAATCTTTCAGAATCGGTGACGGGGCGGTGTCAATGTCCGACAAGGAGAACCTGCCGCTGATAATACCATTCAGGCAATCCACGTCCCTATCAATTTTATCCTGCGTGACTTTCGCATACCGCTGTGTGGTAGTGATATGCCGATGCCCCATGATTTTGCTGACGGT
>NZ_MSHA01000040.1:12026-12313 GCF_001940965.1 Bacteroides sp. Phil13
GCCTGATGGAATGAGATCGGACGGTTGATGCCGCACATCACGGACATCTTTTTCAGATGCCTGTTCATGCTCTCTTTGGTCAGCATCGGAAGCAGTTTTCCGTTGCTGTCCATACCCTTGTACTTTTCGACGATTTTCAACGGTATCTCCATCAGCCGCACACATTCGGGTGTGCCTGTCTTTTGCCTTTCCGTGTGAATCCACAGGCTTCCGTCATCCGCCCTCACCAGATTGGCGGCTGTCAGACTCCTCATGTCGCAATAGCAGATACCCGTCCAGCACGAGAA